>JAYVOF010000226.1:0-8469 GCA_043758105.1 Rhodospirillales bacterium
CACGGTTCTCGGCAGTCCACATGTAGCACCTCGCGAATCGGTGCTGCCGAGGGAATCACAACCGACTCCAGCGACTCAAGCTCTTTCCGAACGGACACTTAGAAGGGACAAAAATTGCGGCCGAACTTGCATCGGTCGAAAATAGCCTTGCCACATACCTGCGCACGGTTCCCATCGGCGAAGAACGGCGTCTCGCGAATGAACTACAGCAACTATGTGTTATGTACAAGAAGGAGATCGAAAATGCTCAATCTTCAGCCGCGACCAAAAATAGTGTAAGCGATGGTAATTATCAGTCGGATGCACGCTCGACATTTAATCGGCTGTCGAAGAACATTCAAGATTATAGTTCTCTCAATATTTCCGGCGTGACCGCTGCGGTGACATTGACCTTTAAGCACGCCCAGCAAGCACGTCATTGGATTGTCGCCGGTCTGAGCATTGCCGCTGCTTTATGCAGCTTAGTTGGTTGGTGGCTCGTGAGAACCGTGGCAATCCCCGTAGCCTCGATGGCTCGGGCGATGACCGAAGTGGCACATGAGGATTTGCAAGCGACCGCGCCGGGGCTCGGACGTCCAGACGAGATCGGGGCCATGGCGGGAGCGCTACAGGTGTTTCAGCAAGGGGCCATCCGCAGGCTCCGGCTTGAGGCTGAAGTCGAGGAGCTGGGCCGGGCGGCCGACGAATTGCGTATAGAGAACGAGGCCGCGCGCCGAAGCTGCCATGACGCAGGCGAATATTGTCTCGTTGGTGGGTGCGGGCCTCAAACGGTTATCAGACGGCGATCTCACGGCCCGGCTCGATCAGCCTTTTGCGCCGGCCTACGAACAGCTCCGCGCGCATTTCAACGCAGCGCTGATCGAGTTGCATGAACGGGTAAGCGGCATCGTCAGCAACACCGATAATATCAAGTCCAGTACGATCGAGATCTCCCAAACCGCGGACGATTTGTCGCGCCGGCCGGAGCAGCAGGCTGCAAGCCTAGAGGAGACTGCGGCCGCGCATGAACAAATCACGATGGCGGTCCGCCAAACGGCCGAGGGGACGCAGCGTGTCGGCGATGCCATCGGCCACGTTCGGGACGACGCCGAAAAGTCCGGCCCCATTGTCGGCGACGCCGTATCGGCGATGGGTGAAATCGAGCGGTCGGCGCAGCAGAGTACCCAGATCATCGGCGTCATCGATGAGATCGCGTTCCAAATCAATCTGTTAGCGCTAAATGCGGGCGTCGAGGCGGCGCGGGCTGGCGACGCCGGGCGCGGCTTTGCGATCGTCGCCGCAGAGGTCCGCGCGTTGGCGCAGCGTTCCGCGCAAGCCGCCAAAGAGATCAAGGCCCTGATCGCGACCTCGACCCAACAGGTCGGACGGGGCGTGACATTGGTGGGCGAAACGGGCCGTGCATTCTCGCTAATTGGGGATCAAGTCGTGCAAATCAGCGCGCTGATGAAGGATATATCGACCTCGGTGCAGGAACAGGAGATCGGGCTCGCGGAGGTGAATACGGCGGTCAACCAAATGGATCAGGTCACCCAACAAAACGCCGCAATGGTCGAGCAGAGCACCGCCGCCCTACACGCGCTGGCGCAAGAGGCGGAGCAACTGGCCGATCTGACGGGACGCTTCCACCTAGACGGCGACGTGGTCGCCGACACGAAAGCGCAAACTGCAACAGCCCAAATCGCACATCTTCGCCATGAGGGCAGCAAGGCCGAAAACAGCAGAAAGATGCCGGTGGCCATAGCCAGGGGAGCCAAAGGCCCGGCACAACGCAGGACCGAAACATATAGCGGAGGCTCGGTCCCGTGAGGCACTCGATGCCAGCGATCATCCCATGCGGGCACGCTGCACGGCTTTTTTCCACCCTGCATACAAATCGTCCCGCTCCAGTACGGTTCCTGAGGGCTGCCAGGATCGGTCCGGCATTCGCCGCTGGGCGATGTCATCGAGCGAGCCGAACAGGCCGGCCTGCAGCCCGGCGAGGCACGCGACGCCCAGCGCCGTGGTTTCGGTCACCGCCGCCCGTTCGACCGGGAGACGGGTAATTTCGGCCATGCGCTGCATCAGCCAATCATTGCCCGCCATGCCGCCATCGACACGGAGCGCCGGCATCGGCGGAATGCCGTCAAGCCGCATCGCCTCGATCAGGTCAAGCGTCTGGTAGCACACCGCCTCCAGCGTGGCGCGGACCAGGTGGGCGGCGGTGGCGGCACGGTCCATCCCGCATATCAGGCCGCGCGCGTCCGCGTCCCAATAGGGCGCGCCGAGGCCGGTGAGCGCCGGCACCACATACACGCCCGCGCTGTCCGGCACGCTCGCGGCCATGGCGGCGGACTCTGCGGCATGCTGCAACAGGCCCAGCCCGTCGCGCAGCCATTGCACAGCCGCACCGGTGACGAAGATGCCGCCCTCCAGCGCATAGGTCGTGACACCCCGCAAGCGGTAGCCGACGGTGGTCAGCAGCCGGTTACCGGAGGCAACCGGGCGTTTGCCGGTATTGGCGATCATGAAGGCGCCGGTGCCGTAGGTGCATTTGATGTCACCGGCCTCGAAGCAGGCATGGCCCACGAGTGCCGCCTGTTGGTCCCCGGCCATCGCGCCGATTCCGATCGTGCCAGGAAGCAAGCCGGGTGCCGTGGTGCCGAAATCGGCCGTGTTGTCGCCGATGTCGGGCAGCAGGGCGGCGGGGATGCCGTACAACTCCAGCAAATCCCGGTCCCACTCGCCGATGTGGATGTTGTAAAGGCCCGTGCGCGCCGCGTTCGTCGCGTCCGTCGCATGAACCCGTCCGCCGGTCAGACGCCACAGCAGGAAGCTATCGATGGTGCCGAACGCGAGCTCACCACGCCGGGCCGCCGCATGGGTTTGGGTATGGTCCAGGAGCCAAGCGATCTTGGTGGCGGAGAAATACGGGTCGATCACAAGGCCGGTTCGTGCCGTCACCATCGGCTCGTGCCCGGAGGATATCAGATCGGCACAGCGCGCGGCGGTGCGGCGGTCTTGCCAGACGATAGCGTTGTGGATGGCACGCCCGGAGCGCCGTTCCCAAATAATTGTGGTTTCCCGCTGGTTGGTGATCCCGATCACGGCCGGCACGGCGTCCTCGATCACCTCCCGGCACGTGGCGACCGTGTCGGCCCAAATGACCTCCGGATCATGCTCCACCCAGCCATGGCCGGGTAGATTTGCGGAAGCGCCCTCTGCGCCGCACGTAGGACGGTGCCATCCCGGTCAAACAGGATGGCGCGGGTCGAGGTTGTGCCCTGATCGATGGCCAGGATAGTCGCGTGCGTGACCGCCATCACGCGGTCCGGGCCAAATGCAGCGCCGTGTCGATCTCCGCCGCGGCCCCCGGCCGCACATGCAAGCCAAGCTTGGAGCGCCGCCACAGGATATCGTCCGCCGTCTGCGCCCACTCACGCCGGACGAGGTAGTCGATCTCGCATCGATGCAGTCCGCCGCCGAAATCCCGGCCCATGGCATCAAGGCTCGTTGCACCCGCCAGCACCCGGGGCGCGTCGGTGCCGTACGCATGTGCGGGCCGGAGCGCCAGAGCGGGCGGCAGGAAGGGGTGGCCGGCGGCGAATTGCGCGGCGAACCGGCCGAAATCGGCACCCGGCATGGTGCCGCCGGGCAGGGGGGCGGTGGCGGTCCAGGCCGGGCCGCAGGGGAGGGCCGCCGACAATTTCTCCATCGCATGCTCCGCCAATCGCCGATAGGTCGTGATCTTGCCACCAAACACCGACAGCAGGGCACCGCCCTCCTCAGGGGCGGTCAGGTCCAGCACGTAATCCCGCGTAACGGTAGAGGCGTCCGTGGCTGCATCATCGAACAACGGACGCACGCCGGAATAGCTGCGCACTACGTCGGCCGGTCCGATCTGCTGCTTAAAATAATAGTTGACGACCGCGCATAAGTAATCGGTCTCCTCCGGGCTAATTCCGACAAGGGCTGGATCGCCCTCAAACGGGATGTCTGTCGTGCCGACCAAAGAAAAATCTCCCTCGTAAGGGATCACGAACACGGTCCGCCTGTCGATATTCTGCAATATATATGCCCAATCTCCATCGTATAGTTTCGGGACGATGATGTGGCTGCCTTTTGCCAGGCGTGCCTGCTTGGCATTGTTTTGACCGAGCGCCCGGCGCAGGACATCCCCCACCCAGGGCCCCGCGGCGTTCACCACCGCCCGCGCCTCGATCACCTCGTGAACCACCCCTTCAAGTTCGAACTGCCACATCCCGTTTTCACGCCGGGCAGAAATGAGGCGGGTGCGGGTCAGGATGCGGGCGCCGCGGTCGGCCGCGTCCAGCGCATTCAGCACGACGAGGCGGGAATCGTCCACCCAGCAATCAGCATAGACGAACCCGCGGTCCAACCCCGGTTTGAGCGGCGCGCCCCTTTTGTCCGAGCCCAGCCGGACCGAGCGCGCCGCGTGCAACCGGTGCCGCGCGGCCAGGTGATCGTAGAGGAACAGGCCGAGCCGCACCAACCACGCCGGACGCACACCCTTCTGATGCGGCAGCACGAAATCGAGCGGCCAGATGATGTGCGGCGCCAGCGTCAACAGGCGCTCCCGCTCCTGCAGCGCCTCCCGCACGAGGCGGAACTCGTAGTGTTCGAGGTAGCGCAGCCCGCCATGGATCAGCTTGCTGGAGGCTGATGACGTGGCGCCGGCCAAATCCCCCTGCTCGCACAGCACCACAGACAGCCCCCGCCCGGCCGCGTCCCGCGCGATACCGCAACCGTTGATGCCGCCGCCGATCACCAGAAGGTCGATGCTGCCGCCGGTCAAACACCCTCCCGCGCGCGGACCTGGATTAAAACCCCTCCCGAACCACGTCATGCGTGAAGTAGCTCAAAATGAGGTCCGCGCCGGCCCGCTTGAACGCCCCCAACGTCTCCCGCACCACCCGCGCCTCATCCAGCGCGCCCGCCAACCCGGCGAACTTGATCATCGCGTATTCACCGCTCACTTGATACACCGCGAGCGGCAGCCGGGTCTGATCGCGCAGCCGGGTCAGCACGTCCAGATACGCGAGGCCGGGTTTCACCATCAGGATGTCCGCCCCCTCCGCCTCGTCCTCAGCACTCTCGCGCAGCGCCTCCCGTGCGTTCATCGGGTCCATTTGATACGCCTTGCGGTCGCCGATCAGGTCGCACCCGGCCGCCGCGCGGAACGGGCCGTAAAACGCGCTGGCGAATTTGGTGGAGTAGGCCATCACCGGCACCCCCTGGTGCCCGGCACCGTCCAGCGCCGCCCGGATCGCGGCGATTTGGCCGTCCATCATGGCGGACGGCGCCACCAGATCCGCCCCTGCATCCGCCGCCACCACCGCCTGCCGCGCCAGCGACGTGAGCGTCACATCGTTCGCGACGTCCCCGTCCCGCAACACGCCGCAATGGCCGTGGTCGGTGTATTCGCAAAAGCAGTTATCGGTCATCACCACGATCTCCGGCGCGGCGTCCTTGGCGATCCGGGTCATCCGCGCCATCAAGCCCTTTGGGTTCAGGCTGTCGGTCCCATCCGCGTCCTTGGCGTGCGAAATACCGAACAGCATCAATGCCTTGACCCCGTCACGCGCCAGCATCTCCACATGCCGCGCCAGCGCCCGCTCCGGCACGCGGGACACGCCGGGCATGGAGCTGATGGGCACCGGCTCGTCCACCCCCTCCTCAACAAAAATCGGCAGGATCAAATCCTGGGCCGACAGCGTGGTTTCACGGACGAGCGCGCGAAGGCTCCCGGTGCGGCGAAGGCGGCGGAGGCGGGTTTGCGGGAACATTTGCCGAGTTTGCCGGTTCGCATCCGGGTTGGCGAGAGGGCAGGGCGATGAACAGGCAAATGGCGGCGCCGGGCACCGCCGTGCGGCCCGGCACGTGGACCCAAAGTCCGCCGCACCTACCGGGCCGCACCTGCCGTGGCGGATGTTGCCGCCCACTCAGCAAAGAATTATGGCGTCAAAACCCGCGTTGACCGGCCATCCAGTGAGTATGCGCCCGCCCCGGCCGCCGCGAACGCCAGGAAGCCGCCCGCGAGGCCGAGATTTTTCATGAAGTTGATCTGCTGTGCCATCTCGGCGAAATTCGTGTGCGCCAACAACGCGGTCACCACACAAAATACCGCCAGCAGAAGTGCCACGATTCGTGTCTGAAACCCCACCAGGAGCAATAATCCACCGCCCAATTCGGCCGCTACCGCGACGTAGTATGCAATCTCCGGCACGGGAACACCGATCTTGCCGAAATAGCCGATGGTCCCCGCCATGCCCATCAACTTGCCATAACCGGCCATGATGAACAGCACGCTGGCCAGCACCCGGCCGGCCAGCAACAGTATATTACTCGATGAACTCATGCTGCTTTCTCCATTCTGCCGGCATAAGCATGGCATGCTTCGCCAAAACGGCGAAACAAGATGACGCTCTGCGGGTCGGCCGCAAACTCATACTCGGGATGCCATTGTACGCCCACTGCGAATTCTTGACCGGTCACCCACACCCCCTCCACCGTCCCGTCCGGCGCTATGGCCTCGGCCGACAGACGCCCGGCCAATCGGTCGATGGCCTGTTCATGGACCGAATTCACCATGATCTCGTCCTGACCCCATAGCGCCCGCAGCCCACCCGCCAGCCGCACCGGATGCTGCAGCCGATAGCGATGGCCGCGCTCGCCCGGTCCGGCCCGGTGATCCAGCCGCGCGTCCACGTCATGCACCTGCTGGTGCAGACTGCCGCCCAGCGCCACATTCAGCTCCTGAATGCCACGGCAGATCGCCAATACCGGCATGCCCCGCGCCAGGGCCGCGCGGATCAACGGGAACGTCGTCTCGTCCCGCGCAGCATCGTGCTGACCCGGCGTCTCGTCCGGCTGACCGTAACGTGCTGGGTCCACATTGCTCGGACTGCCCGGCAGCAACAGGCCGTCCAGCCGGTCCAAGATGCCCACCGCCGCGGGGCCGATCGGCGGGATCAGCACCGGCAGCGCGCCGACGCCGTTCAAAACAGCCCTACTATAGCGCGGCAACGCGGCGTGCTGCGGTTGTCCGGCGATGTCACGTACGCAGGCGGGAATGCCGATCAAAATCATGCGCTTTCCTTAACTGAAAATGGCGACGGCCGCAGCCGGTCCGCGACGAACGCCCCCACCGCCCCCACTAGGATCAGCGTCGCCAGCGGCCGGGCCGTGCCGTCACTGAATACGCCGACCAACAGGCCCGACAACGCCGCCAGGCAAAACTGTATTGTGCCCATCAACGCCGACGCGCTCCCCGCCTGCGCCGCGTGCCGCGACAGCGCGCCCACGGCCGAGTTGGGCATCACGAACCCCATGCTGCCCATCGATGCGATCACCGGCACCACGAGGCCGGCCGCGCCCCCGATTTGAAACCAGGCACACCCCGCCTCGATCACGGCGGCGATCAGCGTCACCCACAGCGCGGTGCGGATCACAGCAGCGGCACCGAAGCGCGGCAACAGGCGCGGATTGATTTGCGAGCCCAGGATGAACATCCCGGCCGACAGTCCAAACAGCATGCCGAATTGCGCCGGCGAAAAGTGATAGCGCTGGATCAGCACCGAGGACGAGCCGCCGATGTAGGCGAACATGCCGAACATGCCGAACCCGCCCATCAGCACATAGGCTAGAAAAATGCGGTCCCGCAGCACCGCCCCGAACCGGCGTAGGACCGTCAGCACCCCAAGCGGCTGATGCCGGTCGAGCGCCAGCGTTTCCGGCATTACCCGCCACACGACGACGGAACACAGCGCGCCATACACCGCCGTGATCCAGAAAATCGCGTGCCACGGTGCGAATCCCAAAACGAGCCCGCCAAGAGTCGGCGCCAAAATCGGTGCGACGCCCATCACCAGCATGAGCTTGGACATCAACCGCGCGGCCGCGTGCCCATCGGCCAAATCCCGCACGATGGCGCGCGGGATCACCATGCTGGCCGACCCGCCCACGGCGGCCACGAAGCGCATCACCGACAGCGTGAACAAATCCGGCGCCAGCGCGCAGCCGGCATTGGCGACGGCATACACGGCCGTCCCGATGATCAACGGCCCCCGCCGCCCATACCGGTCCGACAGCGACCCCTGCGTGACCTGCCCGATGGCCAAGCCGATGAACCACGTCGCCAACGTGATCTGCGCCGTGCCGGGCCGTCCGCCGAGTGAGGCCTCGATCTCGGGGAAAGCCGGCAAATACATATCGGTCGAGAGGGGGCCGACGGCGGTGAGAATGCCGAGCAGGATTGGCAGCCAGGCGGGGTACGGCATACGATAAACTCCCACAGCCCGGCCCCGCGCGATACCCGTTTTAAGGAGACTCCGCCATCTGCGTCTCCTTGTAGGTCTGCTCCCACCCGCCGCCCAGCGCCTTATAGAGAGCGACGAGGTTCGAGCTGACCAGGGTCGTGCTGTCCGCCAATTGCTGCTGGGCCGACAGCACCGTGCGCTGGGTGGTCAGGAC
>JAYVOF010000227.1:0-8413 GCA_043758105.1 Rhodospirillales bacterium
ACGACGTTCAATACCGCCGCCCCGCACAGGACCGCGAGGGTCGTCGTCGGTCCGAACCCATCCAGGAGCCACGCTCCGATCGAGGGCGAGGCCGCCTGCGCCACCAGGGTCGGCAGGGCGATGCGTCCCATAAGGATGGCGTAGCCCTCGCGTCCGAACAGGGCGAGCGGAACGGTGCCCCGGGCGATGGATCGGATGCCGCTGCCGGCGCCATAAAAGATCATTCCCAATGCGGCCACGCCCGGCGCGCCGGCCAGCATCGCAAGCCCGGCCGCGACCAGCACGGCAGATGCCAACAGGCTCCAGACCGGATGGGTATTCCGCCCGAACATCATCTCGAGCACCCGGGCACCGACCTGTGACGGCCCCAGCAAGGCGCCGAGGCCGACCGCAGTGGCCAGGGCGATGCCGCGCGCCTGCAGCAGCGTCAACAGATGGACAGAGATGACCGTCATGATGACCGCAGCAAGCGTGAACCCGGCGGCCAGCAGCACGAAAGCGGTGCGCTGTGCTGGTTTGACGTGGCCAGGGGGCAGCGAACCGGGTGTGCGCGCCGGCCGCACAATCCTACCCTCCCGCGGCAGGCCGGCGGCATAGAGCGGCAGGACGACCACGACATGGATGGCGGCGTAGGTGAAGCAGGTACCGCGCCACCCCACGTGATCGACCAGGAACGCGCTCAATGGCCAGCAGACGGTGCTGGCGAAGCCGCCAAACAGCGTCACGTGCGTGATGGCGCCGCGGGCGGTCTCGCCATAGAGCCGGCCGAGCGCGGAAAACGCCGGGTCGTAGAGGCCGCATCCCATGCCCAATCCAATCACAAGCCAGGCGGCCACGAAGGCCGGCAGGGTCCCAGCCAACCCCAGGCCGAGGAGGCCGGCACCGAGCAGGCAGGCGCTCGCCATCAGGACGGGCCGGCCGCCCTGCCGGTCGATGACGACGCCCACAAGAGGAGACACGAGGCCGGACACGAGCAAGCCCAGCGACAGGGCGCCCACGATCCAGGACATGGACCATCCCGTATCCGCCGCGACCGGCCCGGCCAGCACGGCGGTTAGGTAGTAGGACGATCCCCAGGCGAGGATCTGGGCCACGCCCACGCAGGACACCACGGCCCAGCGCCGCGCGGTCACGCCACCCCGTGGAGCGATGTCTAAAGCCAAGCGACAGTCAGCATTAGCCGCTGCCCGCGTCCCGCCGGGCAGCAGCGGCCCGATCCGTCTCCAGCAACGTGTCCGTGGCGTCCATCCAGGCGGCCAGCCGGACGCTGAATGCCTCCCGGCCCTTGCCGGTCAGGGTGTAAACGCGTCGCGCCCGGCCAGAGACGACGTTTGTCGCCGCCGTGACGTAGTTGCCTTGCTCGAACTCCCGCAGCGTCGGGTACAAAGCCCTCTCGCTGGATGAACAACATCCCTTCGTGGTGCGCTCCACGGCCTGCGCGATATCGTACCCATGTGCCGGACCGTCATGGAGGGCGCGCAAGATGAAAAACCTGCTAAGGTCCATTTTGATGGTGCCAGCCCAATAGGCACGGTCGGTGAAGTCCGGGCTTGGGCGAGAAACAACGCGCAGGCCGCTTCGATCGGTCATGCTAATGACCTATACCTCGGTTGCCGATGCATCAAGCATGTGCGTGGGGCTGTGACTCCTCGGGGGAAGAGGTCTGGTGTGGCCGGAGGGCTTGAGAGCAGCGGACCGTTAAACCAAGCAACGGCCATGATGCCGGTCTCGTGCTAAGTTCGGGCAGACCCATGGCTTCATGGCGCCCATATCCAGTTCCTGACCGTATAGGATCACCATTTCGTCCCATCCATCTACTGGCCGCCCCGTGCGCACGAAGATGCCGCGCACCGTCGTGGCGCTTGGCTTCGTGTCGCTGCTGATGGATACCTCCTCCGAGATGGTCCACGCCCTATTGCCGGTCTTCCTCGTGGGGACGCTCGGCGCGTCGGTGGCCGCTGTCGGCCTGATCGAGGGTATTGCCGAGGCAACCGCCTCCGTCGCCAAGCTGTTTTCCGGCGTGGTCTCCGACTGGTTCGGCCGGCGGAAAATGCTGGTGCTGCTGGGCTACGGGATGGCCGCGGCGACCAAGCCCTTGTTCCCTTTGGCGGGTAGCGTAGGCGCGGTGCTGGCCGCGCGCTTCCTCGACCGCGTCGGCAAGGGCATCCGGGGCGCGCCGCGCGATGCCCTGGTCGCGGACGTCACCCCCTTGGACCAGCGCGGTGCCGCATATGGCCTGCGGCAATCCATGGACACGGTGGGCGCTGTCGCCGGGCCGCTGCTTGCCATCGTGTTGATGCTGGCCACCATGGGCGATGTGCGCCTGGTGTTCTGGGTGGCGGTCTTGCCCGCGCTGGCCGCGGTGGCGGTCATCGTATTCGGGGTGCGCGAGCCGGCGGACCAGCCGCGCCCACCCGGCCGGCGGCCGTTCCCGCTACAGCGCGCGGAGCTGGCCCGGCTACCCGCCGCATACTGGCGGACCCTCGCCATCGTGGCGGTGTTCACCCTGGCGCGGTTCAGCGAAGCGTTCCTGGTCCTCCGGGCGCAGGACGCCGGGTTGCCGGCAGCCTGGGTGCCGCTGGTCATCGTCGTGATGAACTTGGTCTATGCCAGCGGCGCCTATCCGTTGGGTTCGCTGGCCGACAGGATGGACCGCGGCCGGCTGCTGGGGTTTGGGGTTGCCCTGCTGGTCGTGGCGGATGTCGTGCTCGCCTTTGCGCCATCCTGGCCCGTGGTGCTGGCGGGTGCCGGGCTATGGGGACTGCACATGGCTGCCACCCAGGGGCTACTCTCGGCCATCATCGCAGACGCGGCGCCCGCCGACCTGCGGGGCAGCGCGTTCGGGATGTTCAACCTGGCGCAGGGTTTGGCGCTGCTGCTTGCCAGCGTGCTGGCAGGGGTGCTGTGGACAACTATCGGGCCGTCCGCGACTTTCCTGGCCGGGGCCGCCTTTGCAGTGCTGTCACTGTTGCTGCTGGTGCTGGTGCGGGCAAGAGATGTCCCAGCCAATTGAGCCGATTAGTGCCGGATGTAGGGCTGCAAGCTGAACCGCAACTGAAAGACGAACTCGTCCGACCCCCGCGACTGTAAAATTTCCGACGGCCCGGTCGCCCGGTTATGGGCGTATTCGAGGTGGAAATTCGCGCGCCGCTGGGCATAGGGCAGGTTGTAGTTCACCCCCAAGCGGGTCGCCTGCTGCACCACCTGGCCGCTTACGCCGTTCGTTTTGAGGGCCACGGCGTCATGGCGGGCAAACAGGTCGAGGTCGCCGGACGGCTCGCTGTAGAACACCTGATGCTGCAGCATGACGAAGCCGCCGGCCACGTCCGTTCTGCTGCCGCCGAAGCGGGAGTAGATGCCCTCGGCCTCGATGGTGGCTGGCCGGCCGAACAACGCGGTAAAGGTGTAGGCCAGGTCGGCTTCGACCGATAATTTGTTACCGCTCACCTGCACGCCGCCGATCTGGTTCTGCAACGTCGCGGTCAGTAGCGGAAAGGTACTGTCGCGGAAGCTGCGGGTGTGGTCGAGGGCGATGCCCCATGTAAGCTTCTGCCCCTTTTCCTTTTCATCGACCGGCGTGGCCGACAGCCGGGTCGAGAAGGACTTGCCGACGCTGTAGTAGGGCCGGTCCTGGTTAAGGGAGCCGCGGTTGTCGAGCGCGGCGAAGGCGATGCTGTACTGTGGCGAAAGCGCCATGCCGTACTCGATGCCGAATTGCGGGCCGAAGATGCCGGCGCCGTTGTGCTCCTCCAGGATCAGCGAGCGGTTCACGGTCGGCAGGTTGCCCGATGACAGGTTGTCCTCACGCGAGAAGATGTGGGTGTTCTCGCCAATCAGGCCGCGCAGCGTGGCCGGGTCGTCCACGTCTTGTAGCGCGATGTAGAGGTTCTCGAAGTTGCGCCGGCCGAGGCCGCGCCGGTTGCCAATGCCATTGCGCAGAAAAGCCGAGTCCGTGAGGTCCACCTCATACACGAAGGCTGGACGCAGGGTGTCCGTCACGCGCGGCAGATCGATCTCGCTGCCTTGTCGCACGCGACGCCAATAATCGTTGCCCGGCCCGGTGTTGAAGGTACGCTCGCCATAGCCCCAAAATGTCCAGGTGAAGTCGCCCAGCCGGACGTTGGCGCCACCGTCGTCGAAACTGAGGCCCTGCGGCTTCTGCTCGGGCGCCGGCGCCGTGATGGAGGCCGCCGGCACGTTGCGGTTGGCGGGCGAGGACGGCACGGCCGGCTGCCCGTCCTGGGCGAGAGCTGGCGTAGTCCCGCCCAAGGCGAGGCCGGCGGCCAGGGCGAGCGGGGCCACGGGAGCAAGCCGGCGGGCCCTACGCATCAACAACCACCTGCGGCGAAGTCGGCCGCGCCTGGCAGGCGAGCACCATCCGGTCGGCGACATCGCTTCTCAGCAAGGCGTCGGTGTGGCCCATGGTGACGGTGCCGGACACCAGCTTGATCCGGCAAGTGCCGCAGGTGCCGTTGCGGCAGGAATAGTCGAGCTTGACCCCTGCCGCCTCGGCGGCATCCAGCAGGGTCTGCGGGGCCTCGACGGGCACGGTCTTGCCGGTGCGGCGGAACCTGACGCTGGACGCGCAGGCGCCTGCCGCCAAGGCCGCCGCCTCGTCCAGCTCCAACTGCTCAACCGGTGTGCTGAACAGCTCGGTCAGCACCTGCCCGTCCGGCACTCCCAACCCGTGCAGGGTGGCGCGCACGGCGTCCATCATGGGCGCCGGGCCGCATAGGTAAACCCGGCGTCGCGCCAAGTCGGGCACGAAACCGGCTAATTGCCCGGCCGTGATGCGCCCGGTTTCGCCCTGCCAGCCGGTGCCGGCGGTTTCCTCGACGATGACCTGCAAGTGGAAGTTGGGATGGCGCTCCTGTAGGTACGCTAGCTCTTTCTCGAAGATGATGTCCTTGGGCGTGCGGACGGCGAACACCATCCAAATGCCATGCTCCCATGCCGTGTCGGTCAGGCTGCGCAGCACGCTTATCATGGGCGTGATGCCCACGCCGCCGCCAATCAATACGACACCCTCACTTTCCGCCCCGGTGAAGGTGAAGCTGCCCGACAGCGCCCGGACCTCGATCTGGTCGCCCTCGTGGACGTGGTCGTGCAGGTAGCCGGACGCCACGCCCTCGCGCTTGACAGTGACCTCAATGTAGCTCGTGCGCGTGGGCGGCGAAGAGACGGTGTAGGTGCGCCGGACCTCCTTGCCTCCGATGGGCAGCGCCAGCGTCACGAACTGGCCTGGCTTGAAGGTGAACGGCAACCGGCGACGGTCCACCGCGACCATGCGGAAGGTCTTGACGGTCGGGGTCTCCTGGGAGACGCGGGCAACCTGAAGCTTCCCCGTCCAGGTGGTGGGCAGGTCCATGAAGGTGTCGGCCGTGCCCGCCGCCGAAGCCTCGCGCAACGCCGCCCGGCGCACCCCGTGCAGAACCCGCCAGATTATGGCGGCGACGGCCACCAGGAGGCAGGCTTCGACGAACACCTTGCCGCCGTCGAGGTAGTCTATCGGCTCGTCGTTCAGGTTGGGGTTGGTCAGGATGCTGTGGGCGAACAATGCGACCGTGACGGCATAGGCCGTGTAGTGCATCGCCTTCCAGGTCCGGATGCCGATGCGGTTGCGGAAGTATGACGTGACCACGACGAAGATCAGGGCATAGGCCGCGAAAGCGCCGATGGTGTTGATGACCGGCTGCTCCGGCGCCCAGAACGGCAGCACGATATCGAGCCAACCGAACTTGGCGGTGGCGGAGAACAGCAGCAGCACCGGGTGGACCAGCACCACGGCCAGCGCGACGTAGCCGGTCCAGTTATGCACGTCGTAGAGCGGCAAGCGCCGATGCGGCCAGCTCGCCACCGGGTTGTAGCGGGTGGACAGCAGCAAACCGAGCAGCAGGTTGAGGGTGAGCAGGCCGGTGGCCAGCAGCCCTGCATAGGAGGTGAGGTCTATAAAGGTGATGTCCGGGATGCCGGTATCGGTCGGGGTCACTGACGCCTCGCAGGTGGTTGCAATGGGCGCGCACCTGGAACCCTCGCCACAAGCAATGCGCCTCCTATTCCTGAGACTAGCGAACCCACCTGACGTTTGCTGGACACCAACATGACGGTTCCGTCATGTTGGCTGCGGCGTAACATCCATTCAGGCAGCGTCGCCGTTGATCGGCGCTTCCATGACGACCCGCGTGCCGTGCCCGGGCCTGCTTTCCATCACCACGTTGCCGCCATGCAGGGCGGCGATGCTCTTCACCATGGCCAGGCCAAGGCCGACGTTCCCGGACGCGCCGGAGCGGGCAGGGTCGGCCCGGTAGAAGCGGTCGAACACATGCGGCAGGTGTTCGGCCGCGACGCCGCGACCGGTGTCGGCCACCTCGATACGCAAGACCTCGCCATCACGCCGGGGTAACACCGTCACGGACCCGCCTGCCGGCGTGTGTGCAATCGCGTTCGCAACCAGGTTGCCGACCGCCTGCTGGAACAGGGTCCGGTCAAAGCGGGCAACGATCCCGTTGCCGTCGCCGGCGCGAAGTTCAACCCCGGCCTCCGCGGCTGCTGCCTCGTAGAAGTCGAGCACCGCCGCAATCTCCTGGCCGACCTCGATCTCGTCATGGCGGGGGCTGCCCGTCGCGGTCTCGGCTCGTGCCAGGAACAACAGGCTGTGGATGACTTGGCTGAGGCGCAGGCACTCCTCCAGCGCCGAACCCAGGGTTTCGCGGTAGTCCTCGACCGACCGTGCCCTGCCCAAGGCGACCTCGATCTCGCCGCGCAGGTTGTTGACCGGCGTGCGCAGCTCGTGCGCCACGTCGGCCGAGAACTGCGAAACCTGGGTGAACGACTCTTCCAGCCGGTCCAGCATCTCGTTGAAGGTGCCGGCAAGCGCGCGCAACTCGGTCGGCAGATCGGTCAGGTCAATGCGCTCGTGGAGGGTGGAGGAGCGCACGCGCCGGGCCGTCGCGGTAACGCGCCCGATGGGCTGGATGCCGCGCCGCGCGATGAGGTAGCCGATTCCCGAGCAGAACACGACCGCGGCGGCGAGTACGAGCCACAGCCGCTCGCGGTAGTGGGCCAGCAGCAAGTCCTCGTCGGCACGGTCCATCGCCACTTGCAGCACGCGCCCGTCCGGGTCCCCGGCATCGGCCGCGACCCGCGCGCTCAGGGTATCGAACATCATGCCGGAGGCCGTGATGACTTCGCCATGTGCGCCGCCCGCCTCCTGGGTCAACGCAGCGGCCGGGAAGGACGAAGCGGACAGCACCTCGCTCATGCCGGGGGTCTCCACCAGCGTCCTGCCCTCGGCATCAACGACGCGCACCCACGTTTGCTGCGGCGGGCGGAACGGATAGGCGGGCGTCGGCGTAGCCGCGTCGTCCAGACGCAGCTCACCGGATGCGTGCAGCACCAGGCGGAGGTCGGCAACGGTGTTGGCGAGTGCCCGCCTGTCCTCGGCGTCGAAGCTGGCCGTCAGCACCCAGTACAGGAACCCGGTCGCGGCCAGGATCAGCACCGGCGCGGAGCCGGCGTACCAGGCGGTCAACCGCACGACGATTGAGCCGGTCCAGGGCCGCAAGCGACCCCAGCCGAACCGCGGCGGGCGGCTACGAGCGGTCTTCAAGAACATAGCCGATGCCGCGCACGGTGTGGATCAGCTTGGCGTCGAAGGGGTCGTCCACCTTGGAACGCAAGCGGCGGACGTGAACGTCCAGCACGTTAGTGCCTGTGTCGAAGTTGATGTCCCAGACCTGCTCGGCAATCAGCGTGCGGGAAAGCACGTCGCCGGCGCGGCGCGCCAGCAAGGACAATAACAGGAATTCCTTTGGCGTCAGATCTAGGGGACGGCCGCGCCGGGTCGCTTTGTGGCGCTCCACGTCGATCTCCAGGTCTGCCACGTGCAGCGCGGTCGCCTGCCGCAGCGTCCCGCCCCGGCGCAGGATGGTGCGCATCCGCGCCAGTAGCTCGGAGAAGGCGAACGGCTTGACCAGGTAGTCGTCGGCGCCGAGTTCCAGGCCGCGCACCCGGTCGGGCACGCCGTCGCGTGCGGTCAGGAACAGCACCGGCACTTGGTTGCGGCGCTGGCGCAGCTCGCGCAGCACGGACCAGCCATCCTGGCCCGGCAGCATGACATCAAGGGTGACCAGCTCGTACTGCCCGTGACGCGCCATGTAGGCGCCGGTCTCGCCATCTGATGCGATGTCGGCAACGTAGCCGTTCTCCTCCAGCCCCTTCTTGAGGTAGGCGGCAGCCTTGGCTTCGTCCTCGACGACTAAAATCTTCATGGCTGCCACCTTACTCGACGTTCGCCGCCTGAGTGCTGGTGATGTGAGTGTCCGTCCCGAAACTTGTTGAATCCGAGGAATCGGATGTGATTCAAGGATGGTCGCTCGTCAGGAGAGACCGTCGATGTGGACCGCTGAGAACC
>JAYVOF010000228.1:0-8292 GCA_043758105.1 Rhodospirillales bacterium
GTTGTGGAGGGCGAGACGGGCGGTGCCAGAGACAGCATCCCGTTCGACTATGCGGCGCTACGCGAGCGGTTCGATGGCTGCTGGATGGTCAACAACGGGTATGACCGGCACATGGCAGTCGAAGCGATCGCGAGCGGCCGCGCCGACCTCGTTTCCTTTGGCCGACTGTTCATCTCCAATCCAGATCTCGTGGAGCGTTTGCAGGTGAACGGCCCGCTCAACACCCTCATGGGCCAGGAAACCTTCTATGGCGGTGGCACGCACGGCTACACGGACTATCCCACCCTCGAACAAAGCCGGGCCACGGCAAGCCTCCGCGAAAAAACGCCTGCGTAGTTAAACGAGAGTCGAAACTAGATCCCCGTACTGCCGCACTGCTCGCAGTCCGACCTCGAACACGACTGGCCGGTTTGAGTAGATTCCGAGCCTGCCTCCACATGGTCACCGCCGCGTAGAGTTGGCTGGCTAAGCGTCCATGGAATGAATGAGGAACGAGCAATGTCTGACGATAAGCAACTGAAGCAAGCCGTACTAGACGAACTGAAGTGGGAGCCGAGTGTCGATGCGGCCCACATCGGCGTCACCGCGAAAGACGGCGTGGTGACTCTCATGGGCCACGTCGCGACCTACTGGGAAAAGTCCGCGGCGGAGAAAGCCGCGCGCCGGGTCAAGGACGTCAAGGCCGTCGCCGAGGAAGTCGAAGTACGGCTGCCTTACAGCGTGAAGCACGGCGACGAGGAGATCGCTTCGTCGGCGGTCAGCCGTCTGAAATGGGACTCGAGCGTTCCGCGAGACGCCGTGAAGGTGAAAGTGGAAAAAGGCTGGGTTACCCTCACCGGAGAGGTGGACTGGCATTACCAGCAAGACGCAGCGCGTGACGATGTCCGCGGACTTTGGGGCGTTGTCGGCGTGTCCAACGAGATCACCATTAAGCCAAAGCCCAACACGTCCAAGATCAGAGACGATATCGTGGCCGCAATGCATCGGTCATGGTTCGACCCGGCGACGATCAATGTGACCGCGGTGGGCGGTAAAGTGACGCTGACCGGGACAGTCGATTCCTGGTACGAGCGGGACGAGGCGAGTTCAACCGCCTGGGCCGCCCCGGGAACAACGTCTGTCGAGAACGAAATCGCTGTCGCCTAGCAACTCGGGCACCTGCCATCCCGACGATCTGGGTTGGCGGGCGCCCGGCGACATGCCGGCCCGGTTCCGTAGGTCTCTGCCACGTCTCCACAGGTAATCATATCGTGGCCAACCGTTCGGCCAGCGCATGAAGCAGTGCTACAGCATCGTCTTTGCCATTGTTTCGGTGGTTTCCGCTGTGTTGTTGATCCGGGCACTGGTGTGGAAATGTGTTTGTGCTCTCGCCCGTCTTTCCCGACGACTAATGCGCCGAACTATGGGATTGCCGGGTTGGGCACGGTCGACTTCCGCTCGAGCCAATCTCAAGGCCCGCTATCCGAAGGCATATGCAGTCTTAGCGGACCGCTTCGTTACGGCGTCCTTCACGGGCCTGCCCCTGACGTTGCTGTTCCTTGCTGCGGTTTACGCCGCCGCCCTCCTGGGCGGATTGATCGACGATGTGCGGGAAACTGAGGGGCTGGTCCGGATGGACCTGGGTGTGAACGCGTTCTTCGCCCCTTACCGTACGCCCTCGCTCATCGGCTCTTTCATCTGGATTACCGCGCTCGGGGCTGGTCCTGCGGTCACTGGAATGTTGGCGGTCGCTTCCGCACTCCTGTTATCGCAGGGCGGGGCGCGTTTGCTCCTGCCACTGTGGATCACCGTCCTGGGTGCCCAAGGCACGACCTGGGCCAGCAAATATGCCGTGGGCCGCGCACGTCCGGCGTTCCTGGATGCGGTGACTGCGGCCACGCCCTCCTTCCCGAGCGGGCATGCGACGGCTTCGACTGCCCTGATCGGCTTTCTTGCCTATGTGACCGCACGTCGACTGCTTGGCCTGCGCGCCAGGTTCGAAGTCGTGTTCTGGTCCGTCGCCATGATCGGGCTGATCTGCTTCAGCCGCATCTTCTTGAGCCTGCACTACCTGAGCGATGTCGCTGCCGGCGTACTCGTGGGCGTGTTCTGGATCCTGGTGGGCGTAATAGTATCCGAACTCGGCCGGCGGCAGTCGGCGTGACCGGCGTCACCTGCATCGTGAACACCACCTCCGGACCAGGCCATGGACCAGGGCTCGCGGGCGAGATTGCTCGTCTTTGCGCTGAATACGGCACTTCAGCGACTGTCGTCACAGTCGCAGAGGGCGCCGCAATCGCTTTTGAGGCGCGCGAGGCCCTTGGGCGTGGGCACATGGTTGTGGCCGGCGGCGGCGACGGGACGGTCAATGCCGTCGCCTCAGCGCTCGCTGGCACCGGTAAAACACTGGGCGTGCTCCCCTTGGGTACATGCAACCACTTCGCCAAGGCCCTTGGCCTGCCGCTGAACCTCAGGGGCGCGGTCCGGACGGCATTGGCCGGGCGGGAGCGGACCGTGGACGTGGGCGAGGTCAACGGCCAGATTTTCCTGAACAACTCCAGCCTCGGCCTTTATCCCACCTTGGTAACCGGCCGGATTGCCGAGCAGAAACGGGGCCATCGCAAGTGGGTGGCTCTTGCAGTGGCAACCCTGTCCTGCCTGCGCCATCCACTGCCTTTGCTGGTCAGCCTGCGTCTGGATGGGGCGGAGCCGCTCATGCGCCGAACGCCCCTGCTCTTCGTCGGCAACAACCACTACTGCATGACGGGCACGCACAGAGGAGGGCGCACGCGGCTTGATGCAGGAGAGCTTTGGATGTGCATCGCGCATGAAACGCGCTACGCCGCGCTGCTGGGCGTGACTGCTCGGGCGCTTGCGGGACATCTACGCCCGGCAGACCTGGAAATGCGAAGCATGGCGGACCTTTGGGTCGGAACGCGGCGGCACACTGTGGCCGTGGCGTGGGACGGTGAGGTCTCGAAGATGCGGACCCCGCTGCATTACCGCATTTGCCCCGCTGCGTTGCGGGTCATGGTGCCGAGTTGATGGCCGCCGGCTGATGCGCGTCATCGCCCACCTGTCCGACCTGCATTTTGGTCGCGTGGACCCGGCAACGCTCCCTGCTTTGCAGGCTGCGCTGATTGCCGCCAGGCCGGATGTCCTAGTCGTCTCGGGCGACCTCACGCAGCGGGCGCGGCGTCACGAGTTCGAGGCAGCGCGCCGATTCCTCGATCGTCTCCCGTTTCCCCGGGTTGTTGTGCCCGGCAACCACGACATTCCGCTCCACAACCTGATCGCACGGGCCACAGCGCCGTTCCGGTCCTACCGCAGCGGCTTCGCGAATGAACTGGAACCGCTGTTCATAGACGGGGAGATCGCCGTGCTGGGCATCAACACGGCCCGCGCATCGACCTTCAAGAACGGCCGTATCAATATGCTTCAAGTCGAGCGCAGCTGCGCACGGCTGGAACAATGCGGCCCGGCTGTCACGCGTATCGTCGTTACCCACCATCCGTTCGATATCACCGCGGCCGGTAACAAGAGCGACGTGATCGGCCGAGCGGGATTGGCGATGGTGGCTTTCGCGCGGAGCCGGGTGGACTTGATCCTGTCGGGCCACCTGCATGTCGGCCATGCCGCGCCAAGTGCCGTCCGTTATGATGATTCCGGATGGGCTTCGTTGCTCGTGCAGGCGGGCACGGCGACCAGCACGCGCCGCCGGGGCGAGGTGAACGCGTTCAACCTCATCCGCATCGACCGGCCGGAGATCGCTGTCGAGAGCCTGGGGTGGACCGGCGAAGCTTTCGGCGCAACCGCGACGGCGCGGTTCCTTCGGGGGCCGGAGGGCTGGATCACTGCCCCAACAGGCCGGTGTGCGCCGTGACGAACCGGCGCGTGCGTATATTCCGACGCTGCCGGCACGCCCGGTCCGTATCTAGCGTGCGGGAAGAAGCACCTGGAGGTGGATGATGGGCAGTGGCACGACTGGACGCTCGGCTGAGCGGAACACAATGGATTTCGTCGAGGCCTGGGTTCGCGAGCATATCAACGCATCGCGCTACCGGGCATCAGACGATGACGCGCGTGCACGAGAGATGGCCAGATGGCTGCAGAAGGACGCAGCCGGGTGTGGCATCTCTGGCGCGGACATCGACCGGGCCATTGACGCGACGATCGGCGCCGCCCACGGCCTGGTCCCCTACATCACCGAAGCCATGGCCGCCGTGTCGAATACGACGGTCCCGAACCCAGAAGCGTCTCGCCTCGCAGGCGAAGACATCTGACCCGGCGCGCCGGAACCGATGAGCCGCATGAGCCAGCAAAAGACTAGGCATCCTTCCGGACCCCGGTGCAACAGCGGCCCGTGCGGAATTTCCGATGCGCCCAAGGCCGCCCATCCCGCAAAGCCCGGCGCCACGTACACCTGCCCGATGCACCCGCAGATCCGCCAGGTCGGGCCCGGGAGCTGCCCCATCTGCGGGATGACGCTCGAACCGGTCGAGGTTACCGCGGAGGCTGCGCCGAACCACGAGCTGGCTGACATGTCGCGGCGCTTCTGGATCGGTCTCGTGCTGGCCCTCCCGGTCTTCATCCTCGAGATGGGCGGTCATGTCCCATGGCTCGGCCTGTCCAGGATCGTGCCGGAGCAGTGGTCGATCTGGATCCAGTTCGCCCTGTCGACGCCGGTGGTGCTGTGGGCCGGTTGGCCGTTCTTCCAGCGTGGGGCGGCGTCCGTGCGGACGGGCCACCTTAACATGTTCACCCTGATCGCGCTCGGCACCGGGGCGGCCTACCTCTACAGCCTGGTCGCGACCTTCGCGCCCGGCCTTTTCCCCGCAGGGTTCCGGATGATGGGCGGGACCGTCCCTGTCTACTACGAGGCCGCGGCCGTCATCACCGTGCTGGTCCTGCTCGGCCAGGTTCTCGAGTTGCGAGCGCGCAACCAGACGGGCGGGGCCATCCGCGCCCTGCTCAATCTTGCGCCCAAGACCGCCCGGCGCCTCCGGGACGGGGCGGACGACGAGGAGATCGCCCTCGACCAGGTCCAGGTCGGCGACCGTCTCCGCGTCCGCCCCGGCGACGGGGTGCCCGTCGACGGCACCGTGCTGGACGGCAAGAGCGCCGTGGACGAGTCCATGGTCACAGGCGAATCGATGCCGGCGCCCAAGGCGAAAGACGACAAGCTCATCGGCGGCACCGTCAACGGGACAGGGTCGCTGGTCATGCGGGCCGACACGCTCGGGGCGTCCGGCATGCTGTCGCGCATCGTCGCGATGGTCGCCGAGGCCCAGCGGAGCCGGGCGCCGATCCAGAAGCTGGCAGATACCGTCGCCGGGTATTTCGTCCCGGTCGTGCTCGCCATCTCAGTCGTGGCCTTCATGGCCTGGGCTATCTGGGGGCCACCGCCCGCATTGGCGTTCGCCCTGATCGCGGCCGTATCCGTCGTCATCATCGCCTGCCCCTGCGCGCTTGGGCTGGCGACGCCCATGTCGATCATGGTCGGCATCGGCAAGGGCGCCGGGGCCGGCATACTCATCAAGTCCGCCGAGAGCCTGGAGCGTATGGAGAAGGTCGATACGCTGGTGGTCGACAAGACGGGGACGCTGACCGAGGGCAAGCCGCGCGTCACGGCCATCGTCCCCGCGGCCGGACTCACCGAGGACGAGCTGCTGAAACTGGCCGCGAGCCTGGAGCGGTCCAGCGAGCACCCGCTCGCCGCCGCGGTGATTCGGGCCGCCAAGGAAAAGAACATCGCTGCCGACGAACCGACGGACTTCACGTCGGTAACCGGCAAGGGTGTCACGGGAAAGGTTGGCGGCCGCCGCGTGGCGCTCGGCAATGCCAAGCTGATGGCCGACCAGAAGGTCGACATGGGCGATCTGGCCGCGAAGGCCGACGAGTTACGTAGCTCCGGCGCCACGGCGCTGTTCGTGGCCGTCGACGGCAAGCCGGGCGGCATCATCGCGATCGCCGACCCGATCAAGGCGACCACCCGGGCGGCACTTGATAGCCTGCGGGCAGACGGCATCCACATCGTCATGCTGACTGGTGACAACAAGACGACGGCGCAGGCCGTGGGCGAGCAGCTCGGCATCGACGACGTCGAGGCCGACGTGCTGCCCGAGGACAAGAACCGCATCGTCAAGAAGCTGCGGGCCGACGGGAAGATTGTCGCGATGGCGGGCGACGGCGTGAACGACGCGCCCGCTTTGGCCGAGGCAGACGTGGGCATCGCGATGGGGACGGGCACCGAGGTCGCGATCCAGAGCGCCGGGGTGACGCTGGTGAAGGGCGACCTGGCCGGGATTGCGAGGGCCAGGGCGCTCAGCCGGATGACAATGCGGAACATCCGCCAGAACCTGGTGTTCGCCTTCGCCTACAACGCCATCGGCGTCCCCGTCGCGGC
This sequence comes from Rhodospirillales bacterium, assembly GCA_043758105.1. Taxonomy (GTDB): domain Bacteria; phylum Pseudomonadota; class Alphaproteobacteria; order Acetobacterales; family Acetobacteraceae; genus JANPPS01. The sequence goes on from JAYVOF010000228.1 coordinate 6,386, forward strand.
AGGGGTGCTCTATCCGAACCTCGGCATCCTGCTCAGCCCGGTCGTCGCAGCCTTGGCGATGTCTCTAAGTTCGGTGTCGGTCATCGCCAACGCGCTTCGCCTCCGGGCCACACGCCTTTGACCTGCAGCGCGCATGCTCGGCCCACCAGGCCGTTCCCGGAGAGCCGTACCGCCATCACCCGCGAAGGCTAGACGCCACTCGGAAGCTTGGTCCGCATCGCCTCTCTCCGATCGAAGTGCCGTCCATCCTCAACGAAGGTGCCGTCGCCAACCGCATGGATCATTCGTCTTTCGATGCGGTCGGTATTCACGTAGGCGGCGAGGCCATCGAGGATCACGATGTTGTAGCGTTCGACGACATCAGCAACGCGGCATTCGATGTTGGCGAGACACTCCGCGATGAGCGCTGCGCCGACATTCTTCGCCTTGACGCGCGTGAGCCCGAACGTCTCGAATTTGTTCGTATCCTTCCCCGAGCATGTTCCCACCCCGATGACGGTATCGAGAAGGTCCACCGTGGGAATGGCAATGACGCACTCCCCAGTCTTGATCAGCGCGGCATAGGAGAAGTTCCAGGGGCCGATCGTGATGGCGAACCTCGGCGCGAAGCCCAGCACCATCGTCCAGGAAATGGTCATCACGTTGTCTCTGTCGTTGTCGTTTGTCGTCACGAGGACGACCGGCCCCGGCTCTATTAGCGTGAAGGCCTTGGTGATCGCCAGCCTCTTCATCGCCGCTTCCCTCCAGCTTGCACGAGGGTCCCGCGCGAGGCTCGGAGACCATCCATCAGAGGCCGAAGGGATACGTCTCATCCTCGCCGGCAGTGACTGTTGTGGGCAACGGCGTCACCGCATGGGTTTCGTCGAACAATGCGAAGGCGTCGTACTGCTCGGGGAGTGTCGCGGCGCTGTAGTGGCTCCAGCGCTCCGTCTCGGGGCGGTAGATGACGCCGATGTAGCGTTCGAGCCGAGGCTGGGCCAGGACCTGGCGGAGTGCTTCATGCTGGCCGGGCCGCAGGTCGAGCAGGAAGCGTTCGGCACCGACCTCGTGACACAAGGCCTCGTAGCTGTCTGGACGGGACGGCCGGACGGTCTTGACCTCCATGGGCCCGTCCCAGTCGGTGGCCGCCGCGACGGTTCCGGTGTGGGTTCCAAACCCGATCAGGGTGGCCTCGTTCCCGTATTCCGCACGGCACAACTGACCTATGTTCAGCTCGCCGCGCTCCTGGCCCATATCGGTGAAACGGGCGTCGCCGATGTGGGAATTGTGAGCCCAGACGACGGCTTTCCTGGCCGGGCCCGGCTGCGACAGGATGTTCTGGAGGGTCGCGAACATATGTCGGTCGCGCAGGTTCCAGGACTCGCTGGCGCCGAAATACATCGCCCGGTAGTAGCGTTCCGCATCGGCGACCAGATGGGCGTTCTGTGCGGCGTCGAAGAACTGTGCACGGTCCTGTTGCCCGTATTGCAGTTCCTTCTCGAGCAGATCGACGAGGATGCGCGTGACCGGAATCTCGCACAGGGCGTAGCCTTCGGTGAGCGACGCTCGCCCGTACGCTGCAGGGTCGCGCGACCAGGGCGCGAGGCAGGCGTAATGCTCGCGCGCGTCCGCCGCGGCCTTGGGATCGACGCGATCGAGATAGGCGAGCACGGCTGCGATCGAGGCTGTCATGTTGTAGAGGTCAAGACCATAGAACCCCACTGTCTCCGCAGCAGGCGCCGTCGCGTTATGGTCCCTCAGGAACGTTATGAAGGCGGCCACGTCCGTGTTACGCCACATCCAGGTCGGGAAGCGGGTGAACGGCGTCGCACTCGTCGGCTGGTGCGGGCTTTGCCGCACATAGCGGTTGATCGCCGCGGCATCGGGCCAGTCGGCCTCCACGGCCACGATGGTGAAGCCATGGTGCT
>JAYVOF010000229.1:0-8289 GCA_043758105.1 Rhodospirillales bacterium
GCTGACGCGCAGTAATTTGCGGCCAACCGTCGCCGGCGGATCATCCGGCAGAAAATGCACCCCCTCCACGATGGCATCCGCCGTCAGCACCAGCTCCCGGCCCGGCGGCGGCATCACGACCGCCGCGTCATCCAACAGATCGAGCGCGCCGGGTCCGGCCAGGGGACGAAAATGCCGGGCGATCAGGCAGAATTCTGCAGGAATCTCCGTCATTGCGAGCCGCTTGGCGAAGCACTCCAGGGGCGACAGGTGTCCTCGTCGCCCCTGGTTTGCTTCGCCACCAAGCGGTGGCTCGCAATGACGGTCATGCCGGCGCGGCGGCCTCGGCCGGGAAATCGTCGGGCCGCAGCTCGCGCGCCAGCTTGTCCAGCAAGCCGTTCACCATCCGCGGCTCATCCCCGGTGAAGAACCCGTGCGCCACGTCCAGATACTCGTTGATCACCACCCGCGCCGGCGGCCCATCGGTCAGCGTCAGCTCCCCCCCGGCGGCGCGGATCAGCGCGCGCAGCACCGGGTCGAGCCGGGTCATCGGCCATTCCTCCGGCAATGCGGCCGCGATCAGCGCATCCACCCGGTCCTGCTGCAGCACCGCGGTGCGGACGATCTGCTGGAACAGTGGCACATGCGCGTCCGGCACCCGGCCCTCTTCGAAGCCGCCGCCGCCCAAATGCTCCGGCCCCGGCAGCTCACCCAGACGATGGTGGATGAATTGCTGGATCACCGTCTCGGCCGGCTCGCCGCCCTGTTCGCTTTGAAACAACGCCTGCACGGCGGCCACGCGGGACGCCGTGCGCGGACGAGTCTGTTGTTCTTTTCGCGCCATCAGAGGGCGCCCAAATGACGCATGGCGGCAATTTGCGTGAGTGCCGCGGCCGCGGCCTCGGCCCCCTTATTGTGAGTGTCCTTGCCGGACCGCGCCTCAGCCTGGCGGATGTCGTGCACCGTCAACAGGCCGGTGCCCATCGCCAGGCCGTATTGCAACGCCACCTGCATCAATCCGTCCAAGCTCGTGCGGCAAATGAAATCGTAATGGTCCGTCTCCCCTTTGACGACGCAGCCGAGCGCCACGAAGCCGTCATACTTGGTCGTGCCGCGCAGCGCGATGCGGATGGCCTGCGCCAGCTCGAACGCGCCGGCGACGTCCAGCGTGTCGTGCGTGGACCCGGAGGCAGCCAGGATACGCAGCGCGCCGCGGGTCATGCCGTCCACCACGTCCCGGTAATACGGCGCCCGCACCAGCAGCACATGGGCCGGGGCCATCGCGGGGGCCGACGGGACCGGAGCGTCAACCGTGCTCATTAGGGTCCCCTTCGATCGGCATCTGGTCCACGATATTCAGGCCATATCCCTCCAAACCAATGACATGCCGGCGCGTGTTGCTCAGCAGGATCATGTCGTGCACGCCCAAATCCGTCAGGATCTGCGCGCCGATCCCATAATCACGCAAGAACGCCTGCGGCCGCGGCGTACCCTGCAGGCCCTCCACCCGCTGGGACAGCGCCGTCGGGCGCGGATCGCGGATCAGCACCAGCGCACCCCGCCCCGCCTCACTGATCGCCCGCATCGCCCCGTGCAGCGTGCTCCATTGCGGCCCGCCCAGCATGTCGCTGATGAGGTCCACCGCGTGCATCCGCACCAATAACGGCTCGGGCGACGCCAAATCCCCCTTACTCAGCACCAGATGCTCGGCATAATCGACCGTATTGGCATAGACCGCGAGCTGCCACTCGCCGCCAACGGCGTGGTTCATATGCCCGCTTTGCACCCGCCGCACCAGCTTCTCCGTCCGCCGGCGATAGGCGATCAGGTCGGCGATGGTCCCGAGCTTCAAATTATGGTGCTGCGCGAACGCCACCAAATCCGGCAGCCGCGCCATGGTGCCGTCATCGTTCATGATCTCGCAGATCACGCCCGCCGGGTTGAGGCCCGCCATGCGCGCCAGATCGACCGCCGCCTCCGTATGCCCGGCGCGCACCAGGGTGCCGCCCTCCTTCGCCACCAGCGGGAAGATGTGGCCCGGCGTCGCGATCCCGTCCCGCCCGGTCTCCGGATTGATCGCGACCGCGATCGTATGCGCACGGTCGGCGGCGGAGATGCCGGTGGTCACCCCCTCTCGCGCCTCGATACTCACTGTAAAAGCAGTCTGATGCCGGCTGCTGTTCGACTGGTTCATGAGCGTGAGGCCCAGCTGCTCGACCCGGTGCCGGGTCATCGCCAGGCAGATCAGCCCCCGCGCGTGCCGGGCCATGAAGTTGACCGCGTCCGGTGTAGCGAACTGCGCCGGTATCACCAGGTCGCCCTCGTTCTCCCGGTCCTCGTCATCCACCAGGATGAACATGCGCCCGGCTCGCGCCTCCTCCACGAGATCCGCGGCGCTGCACAGATAATCGGAGAGGAGAGCTTGTTTCATGGAACCTCGCGGAGCCGCGCCACATAGCGGGCCAGCATGTCGATTTCGATATGGACCGGGGCGCCGGGCACGAGCGTGCCGAGCGTGGTGGCGCCCCAGGTGTGCGGGATGATGTTCACGCCAAATCCGGACGCGTCCACCTCGTTCACCGTGAGCGACACGCCATCGATGGCGACGCTGCCCTTCTGGGCGATGAACCGGGCCAGCGCCGGCGGCACGCCGACCGACACGCGCCAGGAGCCGTTTTCTGCGGTCACGCTGCGCACGGTGCCCTGCCCGTCCACATGGCCGCTCACCAGATGGCCGCCCAGCTCGTCCCCCATGCGCAACGATCGCTCGAGGTTCATCCGGCTGCCGGGCTGCCAGGTGCCGAGCGCGGTTTTGGACAGCGTTTCGCCCGAGACCTCCACCGCGAACCAATCGGGCCCCACCGCCACCGCGGTCAGGCAGCACCCGGCGCAGGCGATGCTGGCGCCGATCGGGATCGCGGACGCGTCGGTCCAGGGTGTCGCGATGGTGACGCGCATGTCATGCCCGCGGCCGATCGGGGTAAGCGCCCGGACTTCGCCCATGGCGGTGATGATGCCGGTGAACATCAGGCAGCCTCATACTCGGTCAGCACGTCGTCGCCCAGCGGCCGGATGGCGGTGCGCCGGAAGCGCGGCATGGCGGCAAGCATTTGGGTATGGAACCGCGCCGCCCCCAGCCCGCTCCCCATCACCGTGGGCGCGTGGAACCAGGCCAGCCGGTCCACCAGCCCCGCCGCCAGCAACCCGCCGGCCAGCCCGGCCCCGCCCTCCACCATCACCCGCGTGAGCCCGGCTGCGCCCAGCGCCTGCATGGCAGCCGGCAGGTCCAGACCCTTTTCAGCGCGCGGCACCGGCAGGAACCGAGGCCCGTCATCGCGAGACGCGGCTTCGCGGCGAAGCAATCCAGGGGCGTCAGGCTCGCTCGTCGCCTCTAGATTGCTTCGCCAAGCGGCTCGCAGTGATGGGTCAAGATCATCCGCATGCAACAGCCATATACTGCCGTTCAGCATACTGCCGTTCAGCAGCCGGGCCCCTGGCGGCGTCCGCGCCTCGGTATCCACCACGATCCGCACCGCCCGCTCCCGAGCCATGCCCGGCAGGCGGCAGGTGAGGTCCGGGTCATCCGCCAGCACGGTGCCGATGCCCGTCATGACCGCGTCATGCTGCGCCCGCATCTGATGCACCACGGCGCGCGCGGCCGGACCGGTGATCCAGCGACTCTCCCCGGCTGACGTCGCGATCTGGCCATCGAGCGTGGTGGCCAGCTTGAGCGTCAGCATTGGCCTACCCCGGTGCACCCGGCTGAAAAATCCGGCCAGCGTCTCCAAGGCTTCGGCCATGCCTACACTGGTCACAACCTCGATCCCCGCCGCCCGCAGCCGGGCCAGCCCGGCGCCGTCCACCCTGACGTCCGGATCGCCGCACGCCACGACCACCCGGGCCACCCCGGCGGCGATCAGCGCGTCCGCGCAGGGCGGGGTTTGTCCATGATGGCTGCAGGGCTCCAGCGTGACATAGGCCGTAGCCCCCCGCGCGGCATCCCCCGCCATGGACAAGGCCAGCGCCTCCGCATGCGGACGTCCCCCCGGCGCGGTCACGGCCCGGCCCACCACGCGCCCGTCCCGAACCAGCACGCAGCCGACGCTCGGGTTGGGCCAGGTGGCGCCGAGGCCGCGCCGGGCCAGCGCCACTGCGGCGCGCATGAAGTCCGTATCCATGAGGCCCTATGTAGGCTCGTCGAGCGAGCCCAGAAAGGCCTCGAAATCCTTCGCCTCGCGGAAGTCGCGATAGACGCTGGCGAAGCGGACGTAGGCGACGGCGTCCACCTCTTTCAACGTTTCCATCACCAGTTCGCCCAGTTGCTTACTGGGAATGTCGTTCTCGCCGCTGGCTTCCAGCTGGCGGACGATGCCCGAGACGATCTTCTCTTGCCGGTCGTCCAGCACCGGGCGTTTGCGGAGCGCGATACGGATGGAGCGGGCGAGCTTATCCCGGTCGAACGGCACCCGGCGGCCGTCGGCTTTCACAATCATGAGCTCACGCAGCTGCACCCGCTCGATGGTGGTGAACCGCTGCCCACAATTGCCGCAGGACCGCCGCCGCCGGATGGCCGACCCGTCTTCCGTGGGCCGGCTGTCCTTCACCTGGCTGTCGTCATGGCCGCAGAACGGGCAGAGCATCACCCACCGTCATTGCGAGGCCGCTTGGCCGAAGCAATCCAGGGGCGGCAGGCGCGCTGGTGGCCCCTGAATTGCTTCGCCGCAAGCGCTGCTCGCAATGACGGGGTCACGCGTAGATCGGGAACCGGGCGCACATGGCTTGAACGCGGGCACCGATCGCCGCTTCAACGCTGGCGTTGCTGCCATCATTGGAGCGGGACAGCCCGTCCAGCACTTCGCCGATCATGATCCCCACCTCACGGAACTCCGCCAGCCCAAACCCCCGCGTGGTGGCCGCGGGCGTGCCCAGGCGAATGCCCGACGTGATGGCGGGCTTCTCCGGGTCGAACGGGATGGCGTTCTTGTTGGCGGTCATGTGCGCCCGCTCGAGGCTCGCCTCCGCCGCCTTGCCGGTCACGCGCTTGGGACGCAGATCGACCAGCATGAGATGGCTGTCGGTGCCGCCGGTCACGATGTTGCAGCCCTGCTCGATCAGCGTCTCGGCCAGCATCCGCGCATTGTCGATCACGGCCCGCTGATACAGCCGGAACTCCGGGCGTAGCGCCTCGCCGAACGCCACCGCCTTGGCCGCGATCACATGCATCAAGGGCCCACCCTGCAAGCCGGGGAACACGGCGGAGTTGAACTTCTTCGCCAGCTCCGGATCGTTGGTCAGGATCATGCCGCCGCGGGGGCCGCGCAGCGTTTTATGCGTGGTAGTCGTGCAGACATGCGCGTGGGCGATCGGCGACGGATACACCCCGGCCGCGATCAGCCCGGCGTAATGCGCCATATCCACCAGGAACACGGCCCCCACTTCGTCAGCCACGGCGCGAATACGGGCGAAGTCGATGGCGCGCGGATAGGCGCTGCCGCCGGCGATGATCATCTTCGGACGCTCGGCCCGGGCGAGCTGCTCCAGTTCCTCATAATCCAGCAGGCCGTCATCCTGCCGCACGCCATATTGCACCGCGCGGAACCACTTGCCGGATAGATTGGGGGCCGCACCGTGGGTCAGATGGCCGCCCGCGGCGAGGCTCATGCCGAGGATGGTGTCGCCGGGCTGCAGGAGGGCGAGGAACACCGCCTGGTTCGCCTGCGCGCCGGAATGCGGCTGCACGTTGGCGAACTGGCAGCCGAACAGCGCCTTCGCCCGTTCGATCGCTAGCGTCTCGGCCTTATCGACTTCGACACAACCCCCGTAATACCGCCGCCCGGGATACCCTTCGGCATATTTGTTGGTCAGCACCGACCCTTGCGCCTCCAGCACCGCGGCGGAGACGATGTTCTCGCTGGCAATCAGCTCGATCCCGTCCTGCTGGCGAACCAGCTCCGCCCCAATGGCGGCGGCAAGCTCCGGATCGGTTTCGGCGAGCCTGGCGGTAAAGAGGCGGTGATGGCTGAGGGGGGCGGTCTGCTCGTTCATGATCGGCCTCTAAGGATCGGCTATATTTAGGGCGAGAGAACGATCACGGCAATGTTTCTGCGCTCGTCAACCCAAAGCCTGCCTGCACGCGGCTACATAATCCACCAGAGTGGCGTCGAACCGTTCATAGAGCAGCCGATCGAACGCCGCCGCACCCTGTCCCGCTTGCGCCTGCTGCAGACCTGCGATGTAGGCCGGGCGATCGATGGGCCGGACGGCCACGGGAGGGTAATCGCCGCGGATCAACACTAGATTCATCAACAGCCGGGCCGTGCGCCCGTTGCCGTCGTTGAACGGGTGAATGTCCACCAGCCGGTGATGCGCGGTGAACGCCGTTTCGGGCGTGCTGCCGGCGCCCGTGAGCCATGCCGAGAAATCACCCATCAGCGCCGGTATCTCGGCCGGTGAGGGGAAACGATAGCGTCCCGTATCGGTCAGGATGTAGCGGCCTTGATCCGCATACTGCCCGGCGATAGCGGGATGGGAGCGCAGCACCACCAGGCGGTGCAGCTTGCGCAGATCGGTCTGTACGAGCGGCGGGGCGGCACGGGCCAGGTCGCGGATGAACTTGATGGCCTCGAAATGATCGATCGCGTCGAGGTGATCCCGCAGCGGTTTGCCACCGACGGTGATGCCGTGCTCAATCACCATCGTCGTCTCGATCGCCGTCAGGATATTCCCCTCGATCGCGTTCGACGTATAGGTCAGCTACAGATCTTGCGAGTGATCGAAGTTCGAGTTGTCGCCGGGCGATCGTAGGCTGAGCCGGTCGAGTTCGGCCTTTTGGGCGGCGATCGAAGCCATCAGGCGTCCATGATGCGTCCGGGCATACCATGGACCCGGGCCGGTGTCAGACCTGGGGCGAAGGCGGGCCCATCCAGTCCGATGCCCGGTTGCCGGCCCGCCACGACCGCAACCAGCGCACCGCCCGGATCGCATGATGCAGCGGTGCGGGCAACGTTCGGCGGAAGAAGGCCAGTTTGCGGATGTGTTCTTCAACCACCCAGTGCACGCAGGAGCCGGCGGGGATGAATACTACGTCGCCGGGGCGGATGGTGCGGGGCGGCTGCGTTCCGTCATCCAAAATCGCGCGGCCGGACAGGATATGGATGGTTTCGTCCTTGTCGTAATGCCAGTCGAACCGTCCCGGAGAGCAATCCCACACCAGGGTGCAGGCTGTGGTGTCTTTGCTGACCGAAAGGAGCTTATTCCGCGCAATCGGACGGCCGCCCTGCACCCATGAGGGTTCGATGGGCGCGGATTGAAGTTCGATCCCCACGTTGCTGAACTCAATCGACGGCATATCCGTTCCACTTGTAAGACATTTCTCGATTATTGTGCCTAAGTTCACCCATTTTTTGTGTTAGATACTGTAGTAAATTGTTTATGCCATCTTCCGCCGTAAAAACGTGGCAATGGCCGAGATGCTGGGCTCGTCCATCAACGCCGGGGCGTGGCCGGCATCCGGCACGACAAGGGAGGCCGCTCCGGCCGCGACCATGCGGCGCAGGGTGTCGGGCAGCAGCAGGTCACTATCCACGCCGCGGATCGCCAGCACCGGCATGTTGATGCGGGACCAATAGGCCCATAGATCGACGTTCACCGGGATCGATTTGCGAATGGGTGCCGCGATGCCCGGGTCGTAATGCAGCACAAACCGCCCGTTCGGCATCACCCGGGCCGAGGTTTCGGCCAAATGCGCCCATTGCGGATCCGTCAACCGGCCGAACGGCGCGTGCACCGTACGGAGGTGCTGCTCCAGCGCCCATAGGCTCTCGAAACTATGGCTGCGTCCGATATAGGTGCGAATCCGGCTGAGCGCCGCGGAGGGGATGAACGGACCGATGTCGTTCAGCACCATCCGCCGGATCGGCTGACCCGGCATCGCCGCGATCAGCATCCCGCAAATCCCGCCGAGCGACGTGCCGATCCATTGCACCGGCCGTCCGAGCGAGGCGAGCAAAAAGCCCAGCGCCGTCACGTAGGTCATGGGCTCATACAGCGCCGTATCCGGCAGCCAGTCCGACTCGCCGCGTCCCGGCAGATCGGGGCAGATCACATGATGGTCGCGCGACAACTCACGAGCCAGCGCGTCGAAATCCCGCCCGGTGCGGGTGAGGCCATGCACACAGACGATGGGCGGCGCGGCCGGATCACCCCAGGCGACATGCGCCATCCGGTAGAACGCGCCGGCCGCGGCGCTGGACAAAAGATACCGGGTCTCACCGGGCCGGGGCGTCAAGGACGTCCGCCCCTTCTCCCTCC
>JAYVOF010000230.1:0-8270 GCA_043758105.1 Rhodospirillales bacterium
CCCCACTCTGGAATATGGCTCTAATCGCTTCCCGTTTAAATTGTGTTTGGATAGCGACGGTATGCGTCCGCCTGCGAACTGATTTTTCTTACTCGAACACGCTCGGCCGGAACACTTTCCCAGTCCCGTCATTGACCGAAAACGATAGGAGTGAACTCACGCGGTGTGCGAGGGCAATTTTACTTGCCCGTGAGGCCCATTTCCCGTGCACGATTGCTGACCTTTATGACGCTACGAACATGCCAGCCGACCTATTGGAGGCACATGACCGCAACGACATCGCGTTAGAGCGTATCTACATCGGCCGCCAGTTTCGGAACGATACCGAACGGCTGGAAAAGCTGTTTGAACTCTATATGGAAATGACCGACCGCCAGACTGCACACAAGAAGCGCAAACTGGAGGCAATCGCGTGACCGGCAAAGTCAAGTCGGTCCCCTCCGTCTCGGTCACCTACGCCCGAAACGGCAGCTCGGCCAAGGCCAATTCGCTCGGCATGCGCCCCATGCAGGAGCGGGCCTACGCCAAGCGGGGCGAGCAGTATCTGCTCATCAAATCGCCGCCCGCCTCGGGCAAGAGCCGGGCGCTGATGTTCATCGCGCTCGACAAGCTGAAAAACCAAAAGCTCCGCCAAGGCATCATTGTCGTGCCCGAGCGGTCGATCGGGGCGAGCTTTCATGATGAAGCGCTGACCCGGTCCGGCTTCTGGGCGGATTGGCGCGTCGCCCCCAAGTGGAATCTGTGTGACGCGCCGGGCACGGATAATGGCGGGAAGGTCAATGCGGTCGGCGCGTTCCTGGCCAGCACGGATCAAATCCTGGTCTGCACCCACGCGACGCTGCGGTTCGCCGTGGATAGATTCGGCGTCGCCGCGTTCGATGACCGGTTGATCGCGGTCGATGAGTTCCACCACGTGTCGGCCAATCCGGACAACAAGCTCGGCCTGCATGTCACCGAGTTCATCGCCCGCGGCAGTGTGCATATCGTGGCGATGACCGGCTCCTATTTCCGCGGGGACGCGGAGGCGGTGCTGTCCCCGGCAGATGAGGCGCAGTTCAAGGAGGTGACTTACACCTATTATGAGCAGCTCAACGGCTACGAGTATTTGAAACAGCTCGACATCGGCTATTTCTTCTACGCCGGGTCCTATGCCGATGACATTCTAAAAGTGCTCGATCCGGCGGAGAAGACCATCATCCACATTCCCAGCGTCAACTCGCGGGAGAGCACGAAGGACAAGATCAGGGAGGTCGAGCATATTATCGAGGAGCTGGGCGAGTGGCAGGGCTCAGACCCAGTCACCGGCTTTCAGCTGGTGCAGTTGCCGGGTGGACGCGTCCTGCGCATTGCCGATCTGGTGGATGACGACCCGGCCAAGCGGGACCGCGTGTCCGCTGCGCTGAAGGACCCGGCGCAGAAGCACAGCCGAGACCATGTGGACATCATCATCGCGCTGGGCATGGCGAAAGAGGGGTTCGACTGGATTTGGTGCGAGCACGCGCTGACGGTCGGCTACCGGTCGAGCCTCACCGAGATCGTGCAGATCATCGGCCGCGCGACCCGGGACGCGCCGGGCAAGCTGCGCGCGCGGTTCACCAATCTGATCACCGAGCCGGATGCGTCCGAGGCCGCGATTACCGAGGCGGTGAACGACACGCTGAAGGCGATCGCCGCCAGCCTGTTGATGGAGCAGGTCCTGGCCCCCCGCTATGAGTTCAAGCCGAAAAACCCCGGCGCCGGCCCCACGCCGGGTTTCGACTATGGCGCGGGCGGATACCGGCCGGAGCAGTGCAATGCCGGGTTCAGCGAGGAGACCGGGCGGTTCCAGATCGAGATCAAGGGCCTGGTCACGCCGAAAAGCGAGCAGGCGCAGCGGATTTGTCAGGAGGATCTGAACGAGGTCATCGCGAGCTTCGTCCAGGACAAGACCACGATCGAGCGCGGCCTGTTCGATCCGGAGCTGGTGCCCGAAGAGCTGACCCAGCTGCGCATGGGCAAGATCGTCCGGGACAAGTATCCAGAGCTGGACATCGAGGATCAGGAGGCAGTCCGCCAGCACGCGGTCGCAGCGCTGACGCTGACACAGAAAGCCAAGGAGATCGCGCTGGGGGTCACCGATGACATCGTGAGCGCCAATACCGCGTTCGTGGACAGCGTCCGCAAATACGTGATGGACGTGCGGGAACTGGACATCGATCTGATCGACCGGATCAATCCGTTCGGCGAAGCCTATGCCATCCTGGCTAAGACCATGAGCGAGGAAAGCCTGCGTCAAATCGCCGCCGCCATCGCGGGCAAGCGGGTCAATCTGTCGATGGAGGAAGCGCGGGACCTGACCCGGCGCGCCCTACGGTTCAAGCAGGAACGCGGCCGGCTGCCCTCGATCCTCTCATCCGACAATTGGGAGAAGCACATGGCCGAGGGCGTGGCCTATCTCGCGCGCATGAAGGCCGAGGCAGCGCGTGGATAAGTTCACGGACGAGGATGACGCGCTGCTGACAGAGCTGGGCGTCGAAGCCGAAGCCAAGAAACCGTCCCGCTGGACACCCCGCCAAGAACGCATCATCGCCGGGTTCGAAGACATCCAGCGCTTTCGCGAGCAGCACGGCCGCGCACCCCTGCACGGGGAGGACCGGGACATCTTCGAGCGGATCTATGCCGTCAGGCTCGACCGCATCCGCGCGCTGGAGGAGTGCCGGGTGCTGCTGGAGCCGTTCGATCACCAGGGGCTGCTCGGGCCCGCCGAGGTGGCAGCGGATTTGGATGATGACGCGCTGCTGGCGGAGTTGGGCCCCAACCCGGCGGACATCACGGAACTGCGCCACGTCCGCTCGGCGGCGGAAAAGCGGGCGGCGGACGAGATCGCCAACCGGGAGGCCTGCGCGGAGTTCGAGCGGTTCAAGCCGATGTTCGAGCGGGTGCAGCAGGAGCTCGGCGCCGGGCTGCGGCAGACCATCCGGTTCGAGCGGAAGGCGGAGATCGAGCCGGGGCGTTTTTATATCCTGGGCGGGCAGAAAGCCTTCGTGGCGGCCATGGATGCGCCGTTCACCAACGAGCAAGGCAAGAAAGACGCCCGGCTCCGCGTGATCTTCGACAATGGGACCGAGAGCAATCTGCTGATGCGCTCCCTGCAACGCGCGCTGCAGCAGGACCCGGCCGGGCGGCGCATCCTGGACACCTCGGCCGGGCCGTTGTTCAGCGATACGGCAGCGGACGGGGATGCGGCGAGCGGCACGGTGTATGTGTTGCGAAGCCGGTCCGATCATCCGGACGTGGCGGCCAATCGTAACCTGTTGCACAAGATCGGCGTCACCGGCAACGATGTCCCACGCCGGATCGCCAATGCTCGCCTCGACCCCACGTTTCTGATGGCGGATGTTGACATCGTTGCGACCTATGAACTGTTTAACATCGACCGGACCCGGCTGGAGAACGTGATCCATCGTGTGTTTGGCCCGGCCCGGCTGGATATCGAGGTCAAAGACCGCTTCGGCCAGCCGGTCACGCCGCGGGAGTGGTTCCTGGTTCCGCTGTTTATTATCGATGAAGCCATCGAGCGGATCAGAGACGGGACGATTACCGGCACCGTTTATGACCCGGTGACCGCGCGGCTTCGGTGAGCGGCCCCAATCACGGCGCGTCCTTCACCACCGCCAGCAGCGCCGCGCCATAGCGCGCGATCTTGCTGCCGCCCATGCCCTTCACTTCGGCGAGCTTTGCCTGTGTGGCCGGACGCGTCACCGCCACTTCGCGCAACACGCTGTCGTGGAAGATGACGTAGGGCGGCACGGATTGCTTGCGGGCCTCGGCGGCGCGCCAGGCACGGAGCGCCTCGAATAGCGGGCTGCCCTGGCCCGGCGGGGTCGCGATCCCGCCGGCCTTTGGCGTCCGCACCGGTGCCGCGTCCTCGCGCAGCATCACCTTGGTTTCATTGCGCAAAATCGGACGCGCCTCGTCCTCCACCAACGCCAGGGTGGCGTACTCCCCGCTATCGGTCCGCAGCGCGCCGCGGGCGATGAGCTGGCGTATCACGCCCCGCCAAAAGCCCGGTGGCTGGTCGGCGCCGATGCCAAAGGTGCTGAGGCTGGCATGGCCGTGCTTCTCCACCATCGCCGTCTTCTGCCCCTGCAGCACGGACACGATATGCAGCGCGCCGAACCGTTGGCCGGTGCGGTAAATCGCCGACAGCACCTTCTGCGCCGCCACCGTGCCGTCGAACATCGCCACCGGCGACATGCAGCAATCGCAGTGGCCGCAGGCACCGTTCATGTCCTCACCGAAGCACGCCAGCAAGGATTTCGTGCGGCATGAGTTGGTTTCGGTGAGCGAAATCATCGCCTCTAGCCGTTCGCGCATCACGCGCTGCTGCTGCTCGGGTGCGGTGGATTGTGACAGCCAGTGCCGGGCGCGGGCGATGTCTTCGCCACCGTATAATAATAGTGTGTCCGCGCGGTCCCCGTCGCGTCCGGCGCGGCCGATTTGCTGATAGAACGCCTCCGGGCTGTCGGGCATGTCCAGATGCACCACGAACCGCACGTCCGGACGGTCGATCCCCATGCCGAACGCGATGGTGGCCACCATGATCACCGCCTCACCACTGCGGAACCGGGTCAGCGCCACCCGCTTTTCCATGGGGGACAGCCCGGCATGGAACGCCATGGCGGCGTATCCGTCGGTCTTGAGCCGGGTGGCGGTGCGCTCGGTCTTGGCCCGGCTGTTGCAATAAACGATGCCGGCCTGGCCCTGGCGCTTGGCGAGGAACGCGCGCAGCTCCGCCGTCTCTCCCACTTTCGCCTGGGCGGCGATGTGCAGGTTGGCGCGGTGGAAGCTCGCGCTGAACACCGCCGCGTCTTCCATGCCGAGTGCCGCGAGGATATCGGACCGCGTGCGCGGATCGGCCGTGGCGGTCAGCGCGATCCGCGGCACGCCGGGGAACACCTGACCCAGCCGCGCCAGCCCCCGATACTCCGGGCGGAATTCGTGCCCCCAGGCGGACACGCAATGGGCCTCATCGATAGCGATCAGCGCGATTTCGATCCGGGAGAGCCGGTCGAGCGTGCCGGGCATCAACAGCCGCTCCGGCGAGACGTACAGCAAATCCAGCAGCCCGTTGGCGAGCGCGTTGGCGGTCTGCAGCGACTCGTCCTGCTCGATCTCGGAATGCAGGGCGCCGGCAGAGATGCCGAGCTGACGCAGCGCGGCCACTTGATCGTCCATCAGCGCAATCAGCGGTGACACGACGATCGCGGTTCCGGCCCGGCACAGCGCCGGCACTTGATAACACAGGCTTTTTCCACCGCCGGTGGGCATCAGGACCAGCGCGTCGTCGCCCCGCATCACCGTATCGATCGCCGCTTCCTGCAAGCCGCGGAACGCCGGGAACCCGAACACCCGGCGCAGCACGTCATGCGGACGGTCCGTGGACAGCGCGGCGCTCAAGATCAGTCCTCGAACTCGATCCCGACCCGGCGGCTCTCGATCCCCGGATCCCCGCCGACCGAGCCCCGTGCGACCTGGTGGATGCGCGACTGCCTCACGCCGCCGGCTACGAGCGCGTTGGTGACCACCAGGCTGCGCCGCTGCGACAGCAACAGATCGGAGGCGGGCGAGGTCCCCGGTGGGGGCGCCGCATAGCCATGCACGACGATATCCCGATCCGCCGCCGCCGCCGCCGCCTTGGCCGCGTCCGCGACGACGACACGGGCTGGTTCATCGAGATCGGTGGAGTTGGGCGTGAAGAACACGACAGACAGCGGCGGCTTTTCGCTGCGCGGCCCGCAGCCCGCGAGCAGGGCAAGGGTGGCGAGAACGGCCACTCGGGTCACATGATTGGGCATGGATGGCGACTCCGATAAGGAATGGGACCGTGCCCGCCCGTGCGCCCACCCGTCAACGCACAACCGCGCGCCGTGCGTAAAGCGTTCCATCCCGGCTTGGCTGATGGAGTTGTGCCGCATGGCCTCACGCAGCGCGGCCGGCAATTAGATAATCCGCCTCGTCACACGGACTCCGCCCTCCGCGCAATGCTATGAGCGATAAATCGGTGAAGGGAGTGGAGAATTCCATGGGTAACGGCAACGACCGGTGGGGCGGCCCCTTCGCGAACGCACCTAGCGTGTTCTCGCCAGCTCCTCTGGTCACCCTCGGACCGGATGATCCGTTGGTGGGTGCCGCGGCGGCGTGGTTCCACACGATTTCCGGCGATCGTCTTCGCCTCGGCTACCTGCCCCCGGCGGCGCCGGGCCGCGGGTCGGTCCTGCTATCGACCGGGCGGTCCGAAAGCATCGAGAAATATGGGGAGGTCGCGGCCGATCTCGCCGCCCGCGGGTTCGGTGTCGTTCTACATGAGTGGGCCGGGCAAGGGCTGTCGGGCCGCTATCTCGATGACCGACTGCGCGCGCATGTGGTGGGCGGCGCAGACCGAATGCTGGCGAATCTCGACGATCTTCTGACCGCCTTGCATCCCCTGCTGCCCGGGCCGTGGATCGCGGTGGCGCACTCCATGGGGGGCGGTCTGACGGCGCTCGCGTTGACCCAGGGGGAGCGGCGGTTCCAGGCGGCGGTTCTGTGCGCGCCCATGATCGGGATCGTGACCCATCCGGTGCCCCACTGGCTGGTGCGGACAATCGCGCCGGTCATTGGCAGCCTCGGTTCCGGAGCCCGGCTGGCGCGGCGGCAGGTCGATCCAGCCGGTAAGCCGTTCGAGCGGAACGTTCTCACGCACGACCGGACCCGGTATGAGCGGACGCGGCAGCTCTACATGGCCCACCCGGAACTGCGCTTAGGCGAACCGACCTGGGCCTGGGTCCGATATGCCTGCGACATCCAGGCTCATCTGCACGCCCCCGGCGCGGCCGAACGGATCGCGTGCCCGGTGGCAATCGTGGCGGCCGAGCACGATTTGTACGTGGACAATGCGGCGATGGCGCGCTTTTGCCGCCGCCTCCGGCACGGCGCGATGGTGACGGTCCTGGGATCCTACCATGAGGTGCTCATGGAAACGGAGGAACGCCGGGAGCAATTTTGGGACGTGTTCGATACCACGATCTCGCAACTGCTAGCCCCCGGATCGAGGGTATGATCCAGCCGTAGGGCGGATAAGCGCTTGCGCCGTCCGCCGCTAGAGCCGGCTCTGGCTGGAGGATGACGCTGCGCTTATCAGCCCTACTGCCGCCGACACTACCGATCCAAGAACTCCCGCAAAATCCCGACCGTCGCCGGCGCCTCCTCCTGCGGGATATGCCCAATCCCCGGCACCGGCGCCAGCGTGGCATGCGGCAGCTCGCGCACATAGTCGGCCGAGTTTCCGAACGGAATCATCCCGTCCTGCTCGCCCCAGATCAGCAACGTCGGTGCCTCGATCCGCCGGAGCAGCGGCACCGGGTCCACCAGCACCTGCTGGCCCATCCGCTGCACGATGGCGCGGCGCACCCCCGGGGCCAGCATCATGTCGCGATAGCGGGTAAACAGCGCGTCCGTCATCAGGCCGGCCTGCGCATAGGCCGGGGTGAGTGAGGCGCGGAGCATGGACGAGGGCAGCACATAGGGAAGCGCCCGCATCATCAATGGCACCTGTGGCGCTTTTCCATACGCCAGCCCCGGGCTTGCGAAGCCATCCGGAGAGATCAGCACCAATTTCTCCACGCGTTCCGGATGCTGGGCGGTGAAGGTCCAAGCGATCCGGCCCCCCATCGAGTGGCCGGCCACGCTGGCCCGCGCCACGCCCAGCCGGTCCATCAGTGCCAATAGAACCTGGATGCTGCGCGCATCGGTGTAGTCCCCGGCCGGGTCGGCCCCGGTCAGCCCGAATCCGGGCAGATCGTAGCGGATGACCCGGTGATCCGCCTCCAGCGCCGTCGCCCACGCGTCCCACGTCTGCAGGCTGCTCCCAAAGCCGTGCAGGAAAACGATCGCCGGGGCCTCCCTCGGCCCCGTGTCGCGCACGTGCAGCGTCACACCGGCCGCATCCACGAACACCGACGGCGGCCCGGCATACACGGCCTTAAGCGCGGCACCCTGCTTGTCCGGGGTGTAGAGCCAAATCAAGGCGCCCACGACCAATGCCGCCACAATAATGACGGCATAGATGATCACTCTATTCATCGCTCCCTACCCTGCCGCCGAAACAGCCCGGCCGCCCGTGAGCCGCCAAATCCGGTCCAGCCGCTCCACCCCCGCCAGCCGATGCACGATCAGCAGCACCGTGCGGCCGGGATCGGCGCCGTCCAGCGCGCGGTAGAACTCGGCCTCGGTCGTGGCATCGAGGCCCG
>JAYVOF010000231.1:0-45557 GCA_043758105.1 Rhodospirillales bacterium
GCGCTGTGCCGGTAACCTTTGTTGGGGCGAAGTCCCAGAGACTCGTGTACGCAGAAGGATCCGTTTAAGCTCAGTAGCAGCGGCGGCGAAACCCAGCACAGGCTGAGGTCTACTCACCATATAATGCTCATTAAGCCCACCTGGGCTGGTGATGGTGAGGTCTCCGTACTCCATGACCGGCAGCTCCCGATTGCTGGCAAACCGCCGATCCCGAGAGCCATTTCTGTTTGACTTTGCCCAAACCTTTGCTGTCAAGACGGAATCGCCTGGCACACTCTCCGTCTCGGTGAAGTGCATGTATCCAGCCTTAATCTCGATTTCGGTCAGGTCGATGAGCGCAAACTCACATCCGGCCCCACTGATTACCAACACGAACCCGGGATAGACATAGGCTGTCGCTCTCCCTCCAAGCGCTTCAAAGGCTAGCGGAGCCTCGCTTGTCCGCACTAGCGGATCAGCGTGGCGACGAAAGCTGGTGACAACCCGGGCCAACACTTCTCCAGACATAGAGCGAGCCCGGACACGATCTATTCCCTGCTGGTGTGTAATCCGCCAACTCATGTTGGACCTGATCATGTGCCCAAAGCAGTCCTGCATGGCGCGATGTGGGCCCGCAACTTCAGTGCTCATGTCGAAATCTACGCTGATCCTCGATGCAGCCAGGTTGTCTTTCAGGACGGCAATTTCCGTTTGACGCACAGCCACGGCCCTGCTGACGGACTCACGTATTGGGCGGGCGACTACCGCGGCGAGCGTTGCCCATCCCGCGACCTGCTTGGCGCGGGCTCCGAGCAGCTGCCATTTTGCCCGACTTGTGTCCTGGACGATCTCAAGCTGACGCTGCCGGGTTGCGTCGAGCAGCGCCTTGAAACTGGCCAGACCCGGAGACGTCATGTCCGACACGGAACCTGTTCCGAAATCCTGCCGTGTTCCGGGAAGTAAGAATCGATCTGTTGGTAAGGGGCCAGCCTGGCGGGGATCGCCGAAGCGGGCGAATGTCACCGCCCCACTCGTCGAAGCACTGGAGCCAGGTCGAACCGGCGTCGACGCGCTCGCTGTCCAGGCGATAGTAGTTCTCAGGCCGCCATCGTCGATATTAATTCTAACGTCCGGAACCCGGGTGAGCTCATTGCGGAACCGCGAAGCCATCTGGTGCCCCCTGATAAACAGGCCTCAAAAATCGGTTTAGCCATCGGCCCATCGCACGCGATGGTTGCCCACCTTCTATGCTCAAATGGTAGAAGAAACTATAGCTCCCAAATCTAGGGTAGGTGGAACTGTAGATTGTCGGATAAAAACTGACAAACGCGTTGTTCCAAAAGCTGAAGTTGCCGCTGGGGTATACAATGGAGAGCCGGTGAGGAGGTCCCAATCTGTTCTCGGCATAACATCCAAACTCGGACGTGTTCATAGCAAGCCGTAGGGTGGGACGCGCTTGGGCGTCCCACCAACTTGCCGCGCTCCAGCCAGGGCCAAGCTTCCCGAAACGACGTGACGGCGCTAGCGTCATCACTCAAACGGAACGGGGCGTCGAATGCCAGACTACCGCCGCCTGCGAATCCCTGGCGGCTGCTACTTCTTCACCGTCAATCTGGCGGACCGCCGGTCGTCCCTCCTGACGGACCGAATAGGCGACCTGCGCCACGCGGTGCAGCGTGTCCGGACGCTCGCCCCATTCCGCATCGACGCCTGGGTGGTCTTGCCGGAGCACATGCACGCGGTTTGGACCCTTCCCGAAGGCGACGACGACTTCCCGCGCCGGTGGCGCGCCATCAAGGACCTTTTCTCGCGCCGGCTGGACCCTGACGAGAGGCGCTCGAAAAGCCGCACGTTCCAGGGCGAGCGCGGGATTTGGCAGCGGCGCTACTGGGAGCACGCGATCCGCGATGAACGCGACTACGCCGTGCACATTGATTACATCCACTTCAACCCGGTCAAGCACGGCCACGCCGCGCACCCCATCGATTGGCCGTATTCTACGTTCTCGGCATGTGTCGCAAAGGGGCTCTATCCTTCAGACTGGACAGGCTCCGACGACGGCGAGGCTGATCGCGGCGAGCGCATTCCAGCGTAGGGTGGGACGCGCTTTGGCGTCCAACCAACCCCACAACGCTGCCAGACGGGTGGGACGCCAAAACGCGTCCCACCCTACCGATGCAACGTCTGCTTTGCCGCTCATCTCACGCGAGAGCGGCCCGTCCGCTCCCGGCCCACCACGGACAGCGGCAGCGTCATTCACCTCGCACCCGCGGCAAAAATCAAGCAAGCAGGCCAATGACGAGTAGGAACGAGCAAAGGCCACACACGGTCTCGGTCCCATAATGGTCCGCGAGCCCGCCCAGCAAGGCCACCCCAATCTCGCCCAGCCCGAACGTCAGGCCGTATAAGAAGCCGCCAACCAGGCCGACCCGGCCGGGCAGCAACTCCATGGCGTAGATGAGGATGGCGGCAAACAAGCTGGACATGATGAAGTTGATCACGATCGTCAGCACACCCGTCCAGAATACGATTGCGAACGACAGGCCACCCGGGATCGAAAGGCAGAGGACTTGATTGCGCCGGACGCCGTTGCGGCGGACGAGGTCAGGGGCAGGAATGCACCACATCTTGCCCCAGAGACCGTGCCCGCCGATGGAGCGTGGACGCCTACGGGTGCAACCCATCGCTTTCCGCCCGTACCGAAACCAAACCCTTGATCTCCCCTATCAGAATATATACCTATCTCGCGCACATGAACCCGACCCCCACCCCTCCCCAATCTCCGCCCCCGTCACAAGAAGACGATGACGCCTACTACCGCGCCGTCCTCCACAGCCTCATCGACCAAGGCGCGGCCATCGCCCGGCAACTCTCCGAACGCGCCGCCAAACAACCCGAATCCAACCTGACAATCCCCTTCGACCGCATCACCCGCACCATCCGCCGCACCATCGCGCTGGCCCGCCACATCGCCACCAACCCGCCCAAAACCCGCACCCCGGCCGTCGAACGCACCCAAGCGCGTGAGAAGATAATCCGCGGCGTCGAAGACGCTATCGAAGCCCGGCGCAAGCCAGCCACCGACGCCGCAATTCTTTACAACGAACTCCACGAGCGCCTCGACGACGCCGCTTTCGAGCGCGAACTCCGCACCCGCCCCATCGACGACATCATCGAAGAACTCGCCCGCGACCTCGGCGTCGCTTCCCAGTCCCGCGTCTGGATCTGGAAGCGCCGTACCCCCACCGACATCGCCACCCTCCGCGCCCGCGCCGCGATGGCCGAACCCAAACCCGGCCGCCCAGGTAGGGCGGGCTTCAGCCCACCAAACCCACAACGACACCAACAAGGGGCCGAACCACCGTGGGATGGATAAAACCCATCTTGCTCGACCTGCCCGGCATTCAGGCCGTGTAAGCCGCGCCAACGGCCTGGATTATCATTTGGAGTTGAAGCACGAGACGAAACGCCGTCTTCAAGCAGGGAAGCCATGCGCGATTCCCCTGCTTGAGATTGACCGGCCCGGGTTAGATTTCCCGCGCTTGCATCATCCGCGTCATGTTGTCCGCCTGCCGGATCGCCAACGCAACGATCGTGAGTGTCGGGTTGCACGCGGCACCGCTGGTAAACTGGCTGCCGTCCGACACGAATAGGTTCTTGATGTCGTGCGTCTGGCCATACTGGTTGATCACGCCGTCGCGCGCGCTGGCGCTCATGCGGTTGGTGCCCATGTTGTGGGTGCTGGGATAGGGCGGCGTCGGCAGGATACGCGTGGCGCCCACCGCGTTGTAGACGGCCGTGCCCTGCTGGATCGCGTGATTGCGCATCGCGATGTCGTTCGGATGATCATCGAAATGCACGTTGGCGACCGGCAGGCCGAGCTTATCCTTGGCCGTGGGATCGAGCGTGATGCGGTTGGTTTCCTGCGCCATATCCTCGCCGATCAGCCACATGCCAGCCATATTGCTATAGCCGTCGATGGCGCTGGTGAAGCTGCGGCCCCAGGCGCCGGGGTCGAGGAACGCGGCCATGAACGGGATCCCGAGCGAGACGGTCTCCATCTCATAGCCGCCGACGAAGCCGCGCTTGGTGTCATGCCGGGCTTCGTCCCGGATGATACCGGCCATGGTCGTCCCGCGATACATGTGCACGGGCTTCTCGAAGATCCCATACACGTTGCCGGTCATGTGCCGCATGTAGTTACGACCAACCTGGCCGCTGCTGTTGGCCAGGCCGTCCGGGAATTTGGACGACGCGCTGTTCAGCAGCAAACGCGGGCTTTCGAGCGAGTTGCCGGCCACCGCGACGATCCGCGCCTTTTGCCGGTGCATGGCACCGTCCGGGCTCGCATACACGACGCCGGTGACCTTCCCCGCGTCATTATGCTCGATCTTCGCCACATGGCTCAGCGGACGGACCTCGAGGTTACCGGTGGCCTCACCCTTAGGGATTTCCGTGTAGAGCGTGGACCATTTGGCACCCGACTTGCAGCCCTGGAAGCAGAAACCGATCTGCTGACAAGAACCACGGCCGTCGCGCGGCTGGCTGTTGATCGCCATGCGCCCGGTGTGGACTTCTTTATAGCCGATCTTCTTGGCACCGGCCTCCATCACCTTGAAGTTGTTGTTGCCGGGTAGGCCGGGGATCCCGTTGGTCCGGGTGACGCCCATCTTGAACTCGGCCTTGTCGTAATAAGGGGCCAGGTCCGACAGGCCGATCGGCCAGTCCAGCAAATTGGTGCCGGGCAGGGCGCCGTAATGGGTGCGGGTCTTGAACTCATGCTCCTCGAACCGCAGCGACGCGCCGGCCCAATGCACCGTGCTGCCGCCCACGGCCTTCACGATCCAGGACGGCAGATTGGCGAAGTCCTTTGCCACCCGCCACGAACCGGACGTGGTCCGCATGTCCGACCAGGCGAGTTGGCTGAAGCTTTCCCACTCGTTATTCACGAAATCCTGCGTCTCATAGCGGCCACCGGCCTCGAGGATCACGACCTTGACGCCCTTCTGCGCCAGCTCGTTCCCCAATGTTCCGCCGCCCGCGCCGGAGCCGATAATCACGACAACGCTGTCGTCATTCAGGTCAATCTTGGCCATGTTTGCCATAGTCGCGTCCTCCTTATTTCAAGTATCGGGCTTAATTCAATACCGCGCTAAAATCGCGCGCTGCGATCAAGCCGTCTTCGGGAGCCAGTCGATGTCATCGAAGCCGCGGGCGATATAGCCGCCCTTTTCGGCCGATGAGCCCTCATAGCCGAATTTCGGCCAAATCTCGGGTTGGTTATACAGCGACACTACAAGGTCCGACCGCAGAGTGCGGAAGAACTTGGTGTGCTCGATCCCGCGCAGCAGGATGACGCGGTCGCCTTCCCACGCAACCGCCATATAGGCGCTGCCGTGATGCTCCTGCGCGTCGGCGTCGAGACGGGCGACGCCCTCGGACACAAGAGTTTTTAGAGCCGCATCTTTGCCAGCCTTGGCATCCCAGGGTGTCAGAGCGCGCACGTAAAACACGTCGCCGATCTGATCGTGCGGGTAGATGTCCCGGGCGGCGCGGACCAGCGTCGCCATGGCGTGCGGCGTGATGGATTTGGCGTCCTGCGCCCAGGCGGCGCTGGCGCTGATGCTGGCGCCTACGGCCACGGCGGCGGGTGCGGCTGCGGCGGTCTTCATAAAGCCGCGGCGGCTGAACGCGGTGCGGCGGTCGATCTCTCTCATGATTTTTCCTCCCTAAATGTCGAGTTAACGATTTTTAGCTAAAACGTCCGCCGCGCTGCAGCACCTCGATGCTGTAGCCGTCGGGATCTTTGACGAAGAAGAAGCGGCCCAGGAGTGCCCCGTCCCGCTTCAGCTCGCGGATGGGACCCGGCGTCGCGCCGGCCGTCTCCATTTTGGCGCGCCCGGCGTCCAGATCGTCCAGCACGACCGCCAGATGGCCGTAACCGTCGCCCAGATTATAGGGCTCGGTCCGGTCGTGATTGACCGTCAACTCCAACTCGAACGTGCTTGCCGGGTCGCGCATGTAGATCAGCGTGAAGCCGTCGAACGGGAAACGGTCCACGATCGACAGGCCCATGGCGGCCTGATAGAACGCCACGCTGCGTGCCTCCTCCAGCACGCGGATCATGGAATGGATTGGTTTGGCCATCTATTTTGGATCTTTCAGATAGTCGATGATGGCGGAACGGATCGCCGGGTTGGCCTGACGGTAGCCCATGACACCGCCCTCGATGACCGCCTGCGGATTGGTGAGGTAGGGGTCGAGATGCTCGGCATCCCAAGACCAGTCCGCGGCCGCGAAACCCGCCGAGTATTTGTAATCCGGCAGGGTGCCCGCGTGGCGCCCATAGACTCCGGCCAGGTTCGGTCCCTGCCGCACTTCACCGGGGACCAGGGAATGGCAGGTGCCGCATTGCCGGCCGAACAGCTTGGCACCATCCGGGGCTTCGGTCGATGGTGCGGCAAATTGCGCCAACGCCGCAACCGGCATGGAAGCGGCCAAACCGAACAAACCTATCGCGGCACTCAACGCACGAATACAACCCATTAACACCTCCTCCGGCGCCACATCGCTGTGCGGCTGTGCAATATTCGCGATAATTTGAAGGCTCGGCAACCAGAATTTCACCTTGGTCGCAAACCTCAAAATTCAACGGGGGTTTTTGGTGAAATGAGCGGCTTTGCGTCGAGCTTCAGGATGCGAGCCCGCTGACAGATCGCAAGCCAGATTTGGAACGAGCAGTGGGCATAGATATTCTCCGTCGGGGAGAACCGATCGATATATCCCTGCATCAAACCGTCACCGTGCTCCTCGACGCAACCTACCCGATCGGCATTTTCCGTCGTGCAAACCCAAAGTAAGCACGAGCCGCCAAAGGCGCGGATGGCGGTCAGCAACCGTCTCGCATCCGAAAGGCCAAAGGAACCCTCGGCCTTATACACGAAGATCGTCTCACCTTCGACCATGAGGTCGAGCAATGACTCTGCCATGTAGCGCATCCGGCGCTTCTCGGTCGTGACGAGCCGATGTTCATCGACCATTCCCGCTCTTTGGTCGGTGTGAAATACAATCTTGTATTTTAGGTCAAGCGACACCCACTCTCCATTGATAATATCCAAACGGATATGCTCGCCGATCCCTTCGAACCGGTGTTCCAACATGCTGAGCAGCGTCTCGAAGCCCGGCTGCACGTGGCCCCACCGCAACAACCCGAGCGCTTCCGCGCCAAAATGGCGCTGCACAAGACCGAATTCACAGTTGAAGCCGAGACTTTCGAAATCGCGCATCACCAGTTCCGGCGATGGGTTGAGCATTTCCAGCCGATCCACCTAACTCTCCGACCCAGTTTTGCGTGCCTCAGTTTTTCGTGCGACCGCGTCCGCCAGGTCACCGACGCACGTGAGCCGATCGACTTCGCGCGTAGTGAGTTTGATGCCGAACGCCTCTTGCACGGCAATGACGATCTCGATCTGTTTCAAGCTATCCCAGCCCGGCACGTCCTTGGCGGATAGCTCAGGCGTCGCGGTCAGGTCATCGCGCATGAAGACATCCTGGAACACCTCAGTCAAAGACGCATAGAGTTCAGTACGCGTCATCGCTCCCCACTCTCAGTCACCCGGATGAAAATGTCCGGTGCCGCTGTTTCGGCCGTTGTTTCGCCGAACGATAGTTCGCTCCGCACCGTGCCGTCCGATGCCGTCCCGATCACGCAAAACCCCAATCGGTCATAGTGCTCCCGCACCATGCCGTTTTTGGGCGTCGGACAGTATTCGCCGATCAGCCGCCGCGCCCCCAAGGCCTTCGCGCATTCTGCAACCACGCCGAAGGTCGCGCGCTCCACCCCGCGGCCCAGCACCCGGCAACTCATCAACCACGTTTGTATGACCAGGTCGGACGTGCCGTCGAGCATCCGGCCCATGACAACACCGATGATCCCGTTATCGCCGAACCGGTCGAGCAGCCGAAATTGCAGCCCGAATGCGCGGGGATCGTCCATCAATGCCACCACCTCATCGGAGCTCGTGCGGCGGGCGGTCAGGTTGAATTGGTTGGTCTTATTGACCAATTGAACGATGCGCTGCAGCCCGGTCGTATCGAACCGTTGCCACCGAAGCTCCATGTCCAAATTTTGTAGGTAAACCCTGAGCCCACCCGACGCCGCACGCATCACTTCACGCTGGATATTGTCCCGATAATGATGCGCCCGCTGACGGTCATCGGGCGTGACTGCAATCCCCTCGAAATACCCGGCCGCCGCCAGGCAGGGCACCACCAGCGCCGGGTCATCCGGGATCTCCGGCACGGCGACCATCGGCAACTCCTGGCGCACCAGCCCCCGCTCCGCCGGGTTGTCGTCCACGAACACCATGGCATCGAGGCCGATGCTGAGGCTATGCGCGATCACGCGGAGATTGGCGGCCTTATCGTCCCAATTGGCCATGAAGCTCACGATGTCGCCGCGTTTCAGCAGCATGTCAGGATGCTCGGCAAACGGCTGCACCGCATTAACCTCGTCGTTCTTGGAGCACACCGCCAGGATCACCCCCCGCCGCGCCTGCTCGCGCGCATAGTCCTGCAGGGCGACGAACGCTTCGCCCAGCGGAATCCCCTGGCCGAGAACGATTCCGTCCATCCCGTCATCGCCGACGACGCCGCCCCACAGCGTATTGTCCAGATCCAGCACCAGACACTTGAACGCCCGGCCCTGCTGCGCCGCAAGGATGCGTCCCACCAGGTCGCCATAGCGCGGGCCGGCCACGGGGGACACCTCCTGCTTGGCCCGATACCACAGCCCGGCATCGTGCCAGACCGCCATCCCGTCCCGCGCCACCGCGTCATCCAGGGCCAGCAAATCCACCCCCGCCGTCGTCGTCATCCCCCGCAGCCATGCGTTCAGCCGCGCGATGAACGCGTGGCGCGAGCCGGGCAGGCGATGCTCGTTGGCGCCTAACAGGGCCGGATGCAGCGGCAAGGGGGTCTGCTGAATGATGGCGCAGCCAAACGCCTCGGACGCCAGGCGCCAGCACCCTTCCAGGCGTTCGGCCAGGGAGGCGAAGACGGCGTCCACCTCTCGCGTTTCCATTCCCGCATCGATTCCAGCCGCCAGGTGATGCGCATCGAGGGCGAACAGGATGGCGGTCGGCTTGAACCGGTGCAATTCCGACCCGGGATCGCTCAACTCCTGCCAATATTGGCCGTAATCACACTCATAAGTATCGATCCAAATCCCGCGGCGCAGCCCAGCGACGCGCAAACCGGCATGTAGATGCGTGACCGTCGCCGACGAGAGCAGCGCCAACCGCACCGGCTGTGTGTTGACCCCTTCGGGAGGCCTGCTCGCGAATACCGTTCGGACGGCATCGTCCAGCGCCGTAGTCAATACGAAGCCAAGCCGTATGCCGGCTAGCGCGATCGCCTCGTGCCACGCCGCGTCGCCCGCCGGGCGGGTCCTTAATGCCCTGATCCGCGCGCGGGCCATCGGATCGATCGGCAGCCATTCTAATCCAGTCACGTCAACCCCGCCTTGTATTCCGTGACGCCAAGACCGGCATCGAAAATGCGATCTTTGTGCAAAATGGCACCATGGGCCGGAGACTAAGCGATTATATCTCTCCGGGCCAACCGAGTGAGACGCGCCACCCAGCGGAGTGCGCCGGGCCAGTGCCGGGCGGCGCGGACGGCCAGCACCGGCATGCGTTGACCCGCGGCGTAGAACCGTCCGGCGCGGTGGATCGGACGCCCGATCTGGCGCGCTGTCTGCAGATGATATGCCACCGGATCGTCCGCTGCTGCCGCCGCAAAGGCGCTGTGCAGCGCGATGGAGACGCCGTCGCCGCAGAACGACGGGATGACGCCCATCTGGTCACCCAGCCGAAACACGCCCTGCGGGTCCGTGCGGCGCGGCACGTGCACGTATCCATAGGGGACCCGGAAGATGCTGAGCGGCTGGTCCAGCAGCGGTTGCGCGTCGCGGAGGCGGCGGCCCAAGGGAGGGCACTCGTCCGACAACAGCTGCGCCACACCGGCCCAGGTCCGGCCCGCCTGCTGAAAGCGGGTGCGGTCTAGCAGCAGGCAAAAATTGGCGCGCCCCCCCTCCACCAACTGCAACCCGCCATAGCCGCCCGTGAACAGCATCACCTCGATATGACCCGCAAGCTCGGCTTGCTGACCAGGGTCGAGCGTCAAATACATCTTGAGGCCGACCCACTCCGCCGGCGGACCGGCAGGGATGCGCCGGATGCCACGCAGATCGTGCTTGCCGGTCGCGAGATACAGAAGCGGCGCCGGCAGCCGGCCCTGGCCCGCCACCTCTAGCACGCCATCCGCATAGCCCCGGACGGCGTGGCCGCGCAGCACCGTGGCACCGCTCGCCGCCGCCCGGGTCAACAGCGCCTCATCCAGCACGCGCCGGGTCAGGCCCATGCCGCGGAACGGCAGCGCCGCCTCCGCCACCTGATCGCCATGGATCAACCGCACCCGGTCGATCGGCGCGGCGCCCAGGGCGGTGAGATCGATGCCGAGGCGCGCCAGATAGGCCTGTGCCTCCCACGACAGGAATTCGCCGCATATCTTGTCATGCGCCGCACTCTCCCGCTCGATCAGCAGCGCGCGGGGACCGAGCAAGCAGGCCGCCGCCGCCCCCGCCACGCCGCCGCCCACAATCACGCACTCCGTCACTTAATGCGGCTCACGCCATACCGGAACGGCAGATGCCAGGCAATCCGGGCCGGGATGCCGGCGGCGTCGAGCAGCGCCACCCAGTCCCGGCGGCGGAAGCTCCGTGTGACGCTGATGGCGCCATCCGCCCGCACGATCGGGTTCCAGCGCGCCACCGCGGCCAACGCGCGGAAGCCGTGATAGGCGATGGTGTGGCGGTGCAAATCGTTGACGAACCAGCCGACGGCCGTGCTCGCCTCCATCCAGCGCAGAAAAGTCACAACCTGTTCGTCCGACAAATGGTGGGTGAACAACGAGCTGATGACCACGTCGTACTCACCGGGCGGCACGTCGAACAAATCACCGGTGCGGTAGTCGATCCCCATCGCCCCCGGGGTGGCGGCGCGCGCGGCGGCGGCGCAGCCGGGGTTGAGATCGATGCCGGTCAACTCCAGCGCCAAGCCGCGGCGCCTGCCCCAGCGATGGATGCGGCGCAGCATATCGCCCTCGCCGAACCCGACATCGAGGACGCGAAACCGCGCGCCCGGCTGCAGCCCCCGCGTCACCCGGCGCAAGAATGCGAGGGTAGGCGCCCGGGCCAAGGTGACGGTGTTGACCGCCGACAGATCCGCAAGCACGGCGGCGTATTCCGCGTCCGATAGGGTTTCGGTATCCAGGTACTCGGTCTGATGACTGCGGCTACGGAGCGTCATAATACCTGGAACCGAAACGTTTCCGCGCACAAGCCGGGGCCGAACGCCATGCCGATGCCGGGTCCGGGTGCCCCCCCCAGCATACGCCGCAGCACGAACATCAGCGTGGCCGACGACACGTTCCCGACCGCCTGCAACACCGCGCGAGAAGACGCCAACCGGTCGGCCGGCAGCCGCAGCCCGATTTCGACTGCATCCAGCACCGTGCGTCCCCCGGCATGGACCGCCCAATGTGGCACGTCCGCCACCTTCCAGTCCCGCAGGATGCCTTCCGCGTCATTACGGTCCGCCTCGGCCCGGAGTGCCGTGCCGATCCGGCCCGGCACTTTGCCGGATAGATGCATGTCAAACCCCTGATCGCCGATATGCCAGGTGATCAGGTCCTGCGTGCCCGGCATATGGGTCGCCCGAAAATCCTGGAGCGCGATGCCATGCGGCTCAGCCGTGACCAAAGTCGCGGTCGCGCCGTCGCCAAACAATAAAAAAGACAGAATGGTCTCGAGATCTGGCGTCTCCTGCATGTGCAACGTGCAGAGCTCGAGGTTCACGACCAACACCCGCGCGTCCGGCTCGGACCGGACGATGTGGTGCGCGGTGCGGAGTGCGGGCACGGCGGCGTAACAGCCCATGAAGCCGATCAGGCTGCGCTCCACATGGTGCGAAAGGCCGAGCCGCTCGGCCAGCATCTGGTCCAAGCCGGGCGCGGTGAAGCCGGTGCAGGACGCGACCACCACATGGGTGATGCCGGCCAGTGGCACCCGCCGTGCGGCGGCCTCGGCCAGCTCGACCGCGCGCTCGGCAAAGACCGCCATACGGGCGCCGGTGCCGGGAAACGCGCCGCGGCGATAAAATCCGTCCGCATCGACATTGGTCGCACCGGGGGTGCCGGGGCGAAAATAGGAGAACCGGTGGCCAATGCCGGACCGCTCGGCCATGCGGTCGAACAGGGTGCGGGCCCGGTCCGTCTGCAGCAACGTCCGGGCGAACGCCATGAAGGCGGTGTGCACGTCATGGGGCGGCGTGGCGCCGCCGATGGCGTTGATATGCGCCGTCGCCACTCTCCCCGTCATGCCCGGACCAGCGCCAGGGTCGCGTTCAGGCCACCAAACGCGAAGGAGTTGGACAGCGCCGCCCGGATCGGGGCCGCCCGCGCGACCGGCACCGGGTCGATGTCGCACTCGGGGTCGGCCACACGAAATCCCACCGTCGGCGGCAACATGCCGTCGCGCAGCGCCAAGACGGTAATCAGCGCCTCGAGCCCGCCGCCGGCGCACAGGGTATGACCGATCGCGCCCTTGCTGCTGCTGACGGGTGGCGGATGGCGGCCGAACACCCGGTGCAATGCCGCGGTCTCCGTCCGGTCATTCAGCAGCGTGCCGGTGCCGTGCGCATTCACGTAGCCGATATCGGCCGCCACCAGCCCGGAATCATCGAGCGCCCCCTGCATCGATGCTGCCGCTCCCCCCGCGTCCGGCGCGGTGATGTCCATCCCGTCCGCGCTCATGCCATACCCCGCCACCTCCGCCACGATCCGCGCACCCCGCGCCACGGCGTGATCCCACCGCTCCAGCACCAGCACGGCCGCGCCCTCGCCGAGCACAAGGCCGGAGCGGTCTTTTGAAAACGGGCGGCATCCTTCGGCACTCAGCACACGTAGGCCCTCCCAGCATTTGAACACCCCCACGACGATGGATGCGTCCGCCCCGCCGGCCAGCATGATGTCGGCACGGCCGGTGCGGATCAGGTCCGCGGCCTGACCGATCGCATGGTTGGACGACGCGCAGGCGGAGGCGACGGCGAAGCTCGGGCCGCGCAACCCTTGATCCATCGACACCTGGGACGCCGCCGCGCTGGGCATCAACCGGGGCACCGTGAACGGGTGCACGCGAGCGGCATTTTCTCCATAGAACCGGAGATATGCCTCATCGAGGCTGGTCTGACCGATCGCGGCTCCCATAATCACGCCTCGGCGCGTGGCATGTGCCGGGTCGGGCGTGAGGCCGGCGTCGCGCATAGCCTCCCGCGCCACGACGATCGCCATCGCGGCGGCCCGGTCCAGAAGGGCCAACTGCCGGGGCTCGAAATGCTGGTCCGGGTCGAACCGGGTTTGACCGGCCAGCCGGGCACCGATCCGGTCGGTGGGGATGGCGGTTAGGGGGCCGATACCGGAACGGCCCGCAAGGAGTGCCGGCCACAGTTCGGATACGGTGTCGCCCAACGCACATAGGCCACCCAGTCCCGTGATGGCGACGCGGTGGCTCACAGGGAGACTCACTGGGCGCGCCCCAGTCTCAGGTTGGAACGGGTGATGAATCGATGGTCTGGAGCACGTGATCGACCAGGTCGCCCACGGTGGTGAATTCCGCCCCGGTGCGGTCGGTCACGACGGGGATGTCCACTTTGAAGCGTTCTTCCAGGGCGAAGATGGTTTGGGCGAGGTCGAGGGAGGGGATATCGAGTTCGGCCAGAGTAGCCTCCCGGCTAAGGCGGCCTCGCTCCACGCCAGTTTCGGTGGCCACAATATCTAAAATTTCGTTAATTCTCGAGTCCGTCATGGCCAGTTGGATGCCTGCGAAGTAGGACTGTCTATATAGGCGGGTGGGGAATAAACGCCAAAACGGCATGATTCCCCACCCTATCGCTGGCGGCGGTGGGACCTACACCAGTGGCGTGTTGCGCGTGCTGGTCCCCAACATCGGCGAGGCACCGGCCGTGTAGGCTGGGGCGTTCTGGTCGAATTGCGTCCACCCTTCCGCCCGGTATGTCTCGGCCCGGCTCATGGTATCGACCGGCGACCACTTGTTCAGCACCTGGTCGATCATCGCGGTCTGCCCGTCTTCCGCCCGGACCGTGACCAGCGTGCCGCCCCGGCGGACACCCTCGGCATATACATGAGCGTCATCCTCGGCGACGCCGGCGCCCACGAGTGAGCCGAGCAGTCCGCCAGACGCCGCGCCCACGCCGGCACCGAGTGCCGTGGCGACCAGCCAGCCAGCGGCCACAACCGGTCCCACCCCCGGGATCGCCAGCATGCCGAGCCCGGCGAGCAGGCCTGCGCCACCTCCAAGGACAGTTCCTAACGTGGCACCGGCACCCGCACCGTCACCGGCATGGGCAGTTCCGTTCGTACGATCCCCGTTGGTATAATCGGTGCGAGACGACGCCACGCCCTCATCGGCACCGTTGGCCACGATGCTGATCGCGCTATGCGGGATGCCACCCGATTCCAAATCACGGACCGCGCTGCTGGCATGATCGTAGGTATCGAAAAGTCGAGTAATGACAGTACTCATTGTAAATCTCCTGGCATTTAGGTTATGGGCCGATTGGGTTCATTGGCCGACGATGTTGCCCTGGTAGTCGAGCGCCACCTTGGCCGGCTTCCCGTCCTTATTAGCTGTGCCGCGCCAGACCCCATGATCGTCCTTTTTCAGGTCCATCACCTGGCTAAAGCCTTGTCCCTCGATCCGCTTCCGCGCTTCACTTTCGGTGAAGCTGTTTGCACCCGAAACGGGGGCGGCCGTGGTGCGGCTCGCGTCCGTCGTGGTCACCACGGCGGCGGGGGCGGCGGAGGTCGTCGGGGGTGACGTCGTCGTTTGCGCCACGGCCGCAGCCGCGGTTAGGCTGAGGGCAAATGCCGCTCCGATGCGAAAGTACATGGGTTGCTCCTGCGTCGTTTCACCTCGACGGGGACCGGCTTGCTGCCAGCTTGACCGTCGAACGGATATAGAGCGCGGGCGGGGCAGCCAAGTTCGCCGGCTCTCGGAAGCGTGCGCGGCTCAGGCGAGGATGAACCGCTCGACCGCCTTGGCAAAACCTTCGTCGTTGTATCCATCCGTGACCTCACTAGCGTGAGCCTTCACCTCGTCCGAGGCTTGGCCCATCGCGATCGACAAGCCGCTGCGGCGGAACATGTTCACGTCATTCGGCATGTCGCCGATGGTCGCGATCTGCGCACGGTCGATGCCGAGATGGGCGGCGAGGTAGTCCACGACGACGCCTTTATTGGCGTCATGATGCGTCACATCGAGGTAGTAGGGCTGACTGCGTGCCGCCGACGCGCGTTCGCCGAGGGCCTGCCGCACATCGGCCTCGCACTGCGCGACGCGGTCGAGATCGTCCCCCACGCCCACGATCTTCACCGCCGCACCGAGGCAGCCGGCGAAGTCCGCGACCACGCGGGGCGCGAACCGGACCGTCTGCTCCTCCCGCTCCCGGTGCGGTGCATCGAGGCTGCGGACCAGCCACTCGCCGGCGGTATAGACCCAGGGATCCAGGTCATGATGCAGGATCATGGCAAGCGTCGTCGCGGCGACGGTTTGGGGTAGCGCCTTGCTTTCGATGACCGTGAGGTCTGGACGGGTGAACACGCCGCCGTTGAAGCCGGCGATCACGCCATCGAGCGCCAGGGGTTCCACGAGCATACTCATGCCGCGGGGTGGCCTTCCGCTGGTGACGGCGAAATGGATGCCGCGGGCCCGCAACGCCTGCACGGCAGTAATGGCGCGATCGGTGAGTCGCTTTTGCTGATCGACCAGCGTCCCATCCACGTCAGCCAGCAATAGGGCAATGTTGGGCATAGCGGCGCTCCTTTGGTATGGGCAGGGCATCGTGATTAATTTCTGCCCAAAATGCACGAGTGTCGGGCGAAATTGGTCTAAAACGGCAAAAATACTATGTAGGAATCGTTTGGCCGCGCGTGTCCGTAGGCATAACGATAGCGTGAAGGTTCTATGATATCTCGAGAGGAGTCGGTTCATGCGCCAAAGGATGTTGGTCGGTGCGTTGGTGCTTGCGATGGCCTATTCGGTGCCGTCCGTGCATGCGCAAGGATTTAGCGATACGAGCATCGGCTACCGCTTCGGCGACTATTTTCGGGAGCCCGCGGTGGCGGACGGACGGCATCCGCGCGGTGTCAACATCGATAAAAGCATCCTCAATATCGGTCACGTCGATGGCTACAAATATGGCTCCAACTTTTTTAACCTCGATATTCTTAAATCCAACTCACGCGATCCGTCGAGCGGCGGCGGGGGTGGTGCCCTCGAGGCATATTTCGTCTATCGCGCTGATCTCAGCCCGAATGCCATCTTCAATACCACGACATTCAGCTTCGGACCGTTGCGTGACATCACGTTGCAGGCTGGGTTCGACATCAATACCAAGAACACGAGCTTTGCCCCACAGAAAGACCTCATCGTCATTGGCCCCAATTTCCACTTCAACACGCCGGGTTTCTTGAACGTTGCCTTGTTGCTGGGAAAGGAGTGGAACCATAACGGAATAACCCGCCAATCGCCGAGCTTTCAGCCCCAGGCGATCATGTCGGTTGTGTTCTCCTATCCGCTCGATTTCCTGAAAGCCACCGTCCCGCTCCGGATCGATGGCTTCACCAACGTCAATTCGCCCAAGGGCAAAGATGGGTTCGGCGGCAAAACCGAATGGGAGGTGCTGTCCCAAACCCGCCTCGTGCTCGATCTCGGGCAGGTTGTGCTGGCGAAACCCAAATTCATCGATGCCTATGCCGGATTTGAATACTGGCTGAATAAATTCGGCAATGACCACAACAAAACGCCGGGGTCGCTTGCGTATTCGCCCTTTATCGGCACGGCAGTGCATTTCTGATAAAATGCAACCAACGCTCCAACGCGGTCGTTCGACGTAAGCAAAATCCGGTCATGGGAGAGGATATGATGGGTTTCAAAATTGCGGCCGCCATTGCGGTCCTGGTGTGTGCGGGCTGTGTCGATAACGGCGTGCCGGTCCCCCGGGGTTCGGGCGCGGCGTCCACTGCCACGCCAAATGGCGATGTGGTGCGCCGGACCGATACCGCCGCACCAGATACGCCGCCGGGCGCGCGCCCGGCGCGAAACTACAAGGATAACGCGACGGATACCGACCCGTCATCGCCCCGCAACCGCGATCGAGGACAAAAAGTCGAGGCACCCTTGGTCACGCAATAATCCGCAATGACGGCGCGGATCGACGCGGCCCGGCCCACGCCATGGACCTTCGATCCGCGCCACACGGCTGTATTGATGATCGACATGCAGCGGGATTTTCTGGAGCCGGGCGGTTTCGGCGCCGCGCTCGGCAATGACGTGAGCCGGCTACAGCCCGCGATCATGGTTGCCGCTTCGTTGCTTGCGGCAGCCCGGGCGGGCGGGTGGGCGATCTTCCATAACCCGGGAATGTCACCATCCCGACCTCAGTGACTGCCCCCCGGCCAAGCGTGACCGTGGGCCGCCGGGCATGCGGATTGGTGATGCTGGTCCCATGGGCCGCATCCTGATCCGGGGCGAACCCGGCGCCGCATTGATCGAGGCGGTAGCGCCCTGGCCGGATGAGCCGGTGATCGATAAGCCAGGGAAGGGTGCATTTTACGCGACGGCGTTGGACGCGATGCTGCGTCAACGGGGCATCTCCCATTTGATCCTAGGCGGCGTCACGACCGAAATCTGCGTGCAATCGACCATGATCGAGGCCAATGACCGCGGATATCTGTGTCTGGTGGCGGAAGACGCGACCGAGAGTTATGTCCCGGCGTTCAAACAAGCGGTGCTAGAGATGGTCCGGGCCCAGGGTGCCATCATTGGCTGGACGGCGCGGGTCGGGCAAATCGCTGCCGCGCTTTCAGAACCGGCAAAAGCAGGCTAGAGCGGCCCCCCAAAGACCGGAGTGCACGCCATGGCCGAAACCCCCACCACCAGCGTTGAGCTAGACCCGACCGAAGTTGCGCTCGTGATCGGCGAGGAGGATGGATCGATGACGATCCGCGTGGTCCCAGCGCGCGAGATCGACGAGTCCGTGACCGATATTCCCGAGCCGCACGAGATTGCCATCGCGCTGGCGATGCGGC
Organism: Rhodospirillales bacterium; assembly: GCA_043758105.1. Taxonomy (GTDB): domain Bacteria; phylum Pseudomonadota; class Alphaproteobacteria; order Acetobacterales; family Acetobacteraceae; genus JANPPS01. Next base: position 18,208 of record JAYVOF010000231.1, read on the forward strand.
TGCTCAAAGATCCAGAATTCCATGACCAAGTCCTCGAATGGTATGACAATCAGGATGACGAGGATTTCGATGGTGAAGATATTGAGGAGGAGGAATCTGAAGACAGCCACGGAGAGAAGCCCAAAGACAACTAGGTCGAAATCTGTCGATGCGTTATTTATCCACCCGGGGTGCGGCACCGGTCCGTGACTTCGCTGGCGTCTTGCTGGCGGGGCTTGCGGAGGATGGCGGGCTTTACATGCCCGAGAGCTGGCCGCATTTCAGCGCATCCGACCTCCGCGCGCTCCGCGGGCTTCCTTATGCGGAGCTGGCGGCCCGGGTCATGCAGCCGTTCATCGGCAATGCCGTCCCGTTCGCGGCCCTGCAGAAGATCACCCACGAGGCCTATGCCGGGTTCGGTCACCCGGCCGTGGCCCCGCTGGTGCAGCTGGAGACGGGGCTTTGGTCCCTCGAATTGTTCCATGGACCGACGCTCGCGTTCAAAGATTTTGCCATGCAGGTGCTGGGACGGCTGTTCGCACACGTGCTGCAGGCAGAGGGACGCCGGGTGACGATCGTGGGGGCGACGTCGGGCGATACCGGCTCGGCCGCGATCGAGGCCTGCGCCAACCGGCCCGGCATCGATGTGGTGATTTTACATCCCGAGGGTCGCACGAGTGAGGTGCAGCGGCGGCAGATGACCACGGTGACGGCATCCAATATCGCCAATATCGCTTTGGCTGGCACATTCGATGACTGCCAGGACCTGGTGAAGGCCATGTTCGCCGACGCGCCGTTCCGGGACGAAATGCACTTGTCGGCGGTCAACAGCATCAATTGGGCGCGGATCGCGGCGCAAATACCCTATTACGTAGCATCCGCCCTGGCATTGGGCGCGCCAGAGCGGGAGGTGGCGTTCAGCGTGCCGACCGGCAATTTTGGCAACGTGATGGCCGCCTGGGCCGCGCGGCGAATGGGCGTGCCGATCACCCGGCTGGTGGTGGCGAGCAACGTCAACGATATATTAACCCGCTTCCTGCATTCTAACGACATGACGATCAAAACGGTCGAACCCAGTCTATCGCCAAGCATGGATATCCAGGTCAGCTCGAATTTCGAGCGCCTGCTGTTCGAGCTGCTGGACCGTGACCCGGCGGCGACCGCCAGCACCATGCTCCGCTTCCGGGCGGAGGGCCGAATGGCCGTGCCGGAGGCTGCGTGGCACCGGGCGCGGACGCTGATGCATGGCTATCGGCTGGATGACGCTGGAACGATGGATGAAATCCGCCGGCTCCATGCGGCCGGCTATGCGGCAGACCCGCACACCGCGATCGGTATCGCCGCCGCCCGTGCGTTGCCCTGCGGCCACGTGCCGATCATCTGCGCCGCCACCGCGCACCCGGCCAAATTCCCGGATGCGATGGAACGCGCCACCGGGGAGCGCCCCCCTCTGCCGCCGCGCCTGGCCGACCTATATGAGAGAGACGAACGATACTCCACCGCGCCGAACGACCTCGGCGTTATCGAGGCGCGGGTCCGCGCCTTCGTTGCAAGGAATGCCGCATGAGTGATGCCATCAACGTAACGCGCCTGCCCTCGGGCCTCACGATCGTGACGGAGACGATGGACCGGGTCGAAACCGTGTCCATCGGTGCCTATGTCGCAACCGGCACCCGTAATGAGACGGAGGCCGAGAACGGTGCGTCGCATTTCTTGGAGCATATGGCGTTCAAGGGCACCGACCGCCGCAGCGCCGCGCAGATCGCCGAAGAGGTTGAGAATGTGGGTGGTCACATCAACGCCTACACCGCGCGCGAGCAGACGGCCTATTACGTCAAATTATTGAAGGAGGACCTGCCGCTCGGCGCCGATATCATCGGTGACATCCTGACGCACAGCACCTTCGCGCCTGAGGAACTGGAGCGGGAGCGGGGGGTGATCCTGCAGGAGATCGGTCAGGCCAACGACACCCCGGACGATATCATTTTTGATCACTTCCAGCTGACGGCGTTCCCGGATCAGCCGATGGGCCGGCCGACGCTGGGCAGCGAAGACAATATCAAGCGGATGGAGCGGGGCCAGCTCACGGGCTACATGCACCGGAATTACGCCGCCGGGAACACCGTCGTGGCGGCCGCGGGCAACCTGCAGCACCAGACCGTGGTGGATTTGGCGCGGGAGCATTTCGCGGACTTGCCGTCCGAGATGCCGCTTCCGTTCACCGCCGGCGCCTATCGGGGCGGTGAGTTCCGTGAAGCGCGCGAGCTGGATCAGGTTCATATCGTGCTGGGCTTCCCGGCAGTATCCTATGCCGATCCCGACTATTACCCGGCGCTATTGCTCAGCACGCTTTTAGGCGGCGGCATGAGTTCGCGGTTGTTTCAAGAAATCCGCGAGAAACGCGGCCTGGTGTATTCAATCTATTCCTTCAGTGCGCCGTTCTTGGACGCCGGCCTGTTCGGCATCTACGCCGGAACGGGTGAAAAAGAGGCGGCGGAGCTGGTGCCGGTCACACTCGAGGAGCTGCGTAACGTGCAGCACGGTGTCCGCGAGGATGAGCTGGCACGCGCGCGGGCGCAGGTGAAGGCAAGTTTGCTGATGTCCCTGGAAAGCACCGGCAGCCGCTGTGAACAATTGGCGCGGCAGATGCAAGTGTTCGGACGCACCATGCCCACGGCCGAGACGGTGGCGAAGCTGAACGCCGTAGATGTGAACGCCATCCAGCGCGTCGCCGCACGCATTTTCCGCGCGACGCCGACACTCGCCGCGATGGGGCCGGCCGATAGCGTGCCGGGTTTGGCGCACATCATCGACAAGCTCGCAGCATGAACAACCTCGATTTGATGCAGGATTTGCTGCGTCGCGCCCGCGATGCTGGTGCTGACGCCGCGGACGCGATCCTGATCGGCGGCACCTCCGTCTCCGTCTCGTGCCGGGCGGGCCAGACCGAACATCTGGAACGGTCGGAGGCGCGGGATCTGGGCTTGCGCGTGTTCGTCGGCCAAAAGGCGGCGGTGGTCAGTTCGACCGCGGTGGATCCCGCCGGGTTCCAGGCGTTGGCAGAGCGGGCGGTGGCCATGGCGCGCGTGGTGCCGGACGACCCCCATGGGGGTCTGGCGGAGCTGATGGCCCCGCCGGATCGGCTAACGCTCGATTTAGACGATGCGCACGAGCCGGATGTCGCGGCCCTGACGACGCGCGCGTCGGCGGCGGAGGCGGCCGCCCGCGCCGTGGCGGGGGTCACGAATAGCGAGGGCGGCAGCGCCGGGTATGGCCGGACGGAGGTCGTGCTGGTGACCAGCGCGGGGTTCGTCGGACAGTATGCCCGCACCAGCCACTCCGTCTCGGCCACAGCGTTGGCCGGGGCCGGTACGGACATGCAGCGGGATTACGATTATTCCGGCACCGTCCACCTGGCGGACCTCGAGGACGCAACCGAGATCGGGCGGCACGCCGGTGAACGCGCCGTGCGCCGCCTCAACCCGACGCGGCCCAAAACGGCGCGTCTGCCGGTCGTGTATGACCCACGGATCGCCACCAGCCTGATCGGTCACCTGATGGGCGCGATCAATGGTGCCTCCATCGTCCGGGGTACTAGCTTCCTCAAGAACAAACTTGGTCAGCCCGTGTTCGGTCCCGGCATTTTCATCCATGACGAACCGCGGCGCGTGCGCGGGCTCCGCTCCCGCCCGTTCGATGCGGAGGGGGTTCCGACCCGGGCGAAGACCATCATTGATGGTGGCACGCTGACCACGTGGCTGCTGGACAGCCGCAGCGCACGGCAACTCGGCCTCGCCAGTACCGGCAACGCCAGCCGCGGTACCGGGGGGCCGCCCAGCCCGTCACCGACCAATTTGTATATGGAAGCCGGCACCGCGTCCCCGGCTGAGCTGATGTCCGACATCAAGGAGGGGCTTTACGTCACTGAATTGATTGGCATGGGTATCAACGGGATCACCGGTGACTATAGCCGAGGTGCCGCTGGCTTCATGATCCGTAACGGCGTCCTGGCCGAGCCGGTGGCGGAGATCACGATCGCTGGGAACCTGCTGGAAATGTTCATGCACCTTACCCCGGCCAATGATTTGATCTTCCGCCATGGCACCGATGCACCGACGATCCGGGTGGAGGGTCTGACGCTCGCCGGAGCTTAGTCTCATCAGGCACGCCTCATTTACCAAGCACGGTGGGCGGTTGCCACGAGGGCGTCCGCGTCCTCGGGTAACAACAACCGTGCGCGCACCAGCGTCGCAGCGGCGTCGTGCACCCGGCGTACATATTCGGCCGGCGTGCCGTAACGCTCCTCGAGCGAGGGCCGCAGATCGTGGGCGGCATCCCGCTCCGCCTTGGTTTTGGCGAACGGCAAGAAGATGCCGTCCCGGTCACACAGTTCGCCCGGCAGATCCCGATAGACATTGACCCCGGTTGACGTGCCGAGGGGCACCGAGACATGCGGCAGATGAATCCCCGCGATCTCGTTCCCATCCACATCCACGGCGGAGACCAACGTCGGCAAGGGTGCCGCCACATCGGATGGCGGGTCGCGCCAATTGACCGGCGAACCGACCGGGTTGCCCTGCGCCGCCCATACCGTGCCCGGCACCGCAGGCATCCGGATGGTTGCGGGCAGTATGCCCGTTTCATCCGCCGCGCGCGGCACCAGGCTATCGGGGGGTAAAACGCCGTGCAGCACCCACTCCTGTAAATTGGCCAGCATGGCGCGCAATGCTGGGCCGGCGCTGGCAGGGTTGCGCGGATTGGCACAGTATCCGGGGGTTCCAGCCGTCCCGAAATGACCGCCGTGCTGAGTCCCCGCGATCAGATAGACGCGGGCATTCGGCAGCGGGCCGGCGTCGATCAGCGAGGCGCCTTTCTGCCAATACTCCGTGCTGGTGTTGCTCTCGATCAGCAACGGATCGGTCTCGGGACGGCGCAGCAGCGCGTGCTGGTCATAGGGGGGCCAATTCTCGGGATAGAACCGGTCCTCATGCTGCGTCGCCGTCCGGCCCGGCATCGCGAACGCCTCGTTGGCAAACACTTTGCCGGCACCGGCGATATGCGACAGCACCCCGTCGAACACGCGGTGCCCGGCCTCATCCCGGTTCATCCCAAGATCGATGAAATGGCGCAGGAACCGCCCGCTCAAGGAGACGCCGAAGCCGAGCGTGTGGGTGATGCCCGCCTCGGTCCGCAGATAGGCCACGAGGTCGCGCGTGGCCGCAAATCCGATCCCGTCCACCGTAGGCTCGGTCGCCTCATAGCTCAGATCATAGATCGCGCGAGGCGTGAACGCGGTGCCGATCGGCAGGAGCTGGATGGTTTGGCGATCGACAAAGCCCCAGGCCGGGTCCGGCGCGCCGCGGGGCAGGGCCGTCGGGCTATCCTGTTCGCGACGCCGGACGGTGAGCCGCGCCGTGTCCATGTCGGCGATGGGATAGGGCAGGGTCACCCGCATCGCCCCCTCCGGACCCCGCGTGCCGACCTGGATTTCATCGCGAATGCGCTGAACGATGCCTGGCACGACCGGCACGCGGATGGACATCAGCCCGGCGCCGCGAATCTCCGGCTGCCAGCCGGACCAGACCAGCGTCATGCCGCGGTGGAAAACGTAGCCGGTGCCCGCGTCCTCGGCCGTTTTGGGATCATTGAGACTGGTGCCATGGGGCTCCCGCGCATCGTTCAACCAGGAGGGGACGAATTTATTGCCGCGGTTGGTCACGTCATACAGCAGCACGCCGCTGCCAGGACCCGCCGCGGGACGCAGGATGGTGACGTCGGTGTCGTATTCGACCCGGCCCTGCGCGTTGCGGGGGGCCTGGTTCAACAGCGCGATGCCGGCATTGGCCGGGTCGGCGGGATCGAGCTCGCCATAGGCGACCGCGTCGATCCGCACATAGGGCGCGAATGGTGCGCCGGCGGCAAAGGGGGTTTCCCGCTGTATCACCAGCCGGGTGATCCGCGCCGTGGCGGGAAACACGTATAAAGCCAAAGCCGCGACCGCCGGTGCGGCGACCCTGAGACTGAGATTTTTCATACTGACGGCTCCGTGTTGGGGACAACCTCCTTGCGGACGCGCCCCGCCCCCTACTTTCGTCGCGGAAACCGACTATATTCAAGCGGGAAAGCTTTGTGGCTCTGGAGGCTTGTTGTTCATGCTCCGTACTTCGTCCGTTTTAGCCGCTGCGGCGGTGCTGACCCTGGCCTTTGCTCCCTCCCTGGCTATGGCCAAGGCGGGAGGGGGGTTTTCATTCGGCAGCCGCGGTGCGCGGACGTATTCGGCACCGCCCGTCACGCCCACCGCGCCCAGCATGGCCGCCCCGATGGATCGGTCCCTGACCCCGCGCGTGGCACCGTCCGCCCCGGCCGGCGGCGGGTTCAATCAGGCCGCGGCACCGCGGCGGTCCGGGTTCATGTCCGGCTTAGCGGGCGGCCTGCTGGGCGTCGGTATCGGCAGCATGCTGTTTGGCGGCGGAATGTTCGGCGGGGGTGGCTTTGGCGTGTTCAGCCTGCTGGGATTACTGCTGCAGGGCGCGCTGCTGTTCTTCGTTGGCCGCTGGCTGTTTCGGATGGTCATGCGCCAGCCCGCGATGGCCGGTGCCACGCCTTATTCCCGGCCCACGCCCACACCAGTCGTGATGCCGATGCAGGGTAACGCCGCCATGTCATCCGGCCCGGCTTCTCCCACCATCACCAAGCCGGATTACGTCGAATTCGAGAACATCCTGCAGAACGTGCAAGCCGCTTGGACGGCTGCGGACACACGCGCGTTGAGCGCGCTGGCGACACCGGAAATGACCGGCGTTTTTGCCGAGCAATTGGCCGAACAGTCGAGCCAGGGCGTGCAGAATAGCGTGACCCACATCAAGCTCGAGCAGGGCGATCTGTCCGAAGCATGGACCGAGAACGGGCGCGACTACGCCACCGTCGCGATGCGATTCTCCGCGTTGGATGTCACACGGGACCGGGGAGGCCGGGTCGTCGGTGGCGACCTCGCGCTGCGCACCATGACCACGGAGCTCTGGACGTTCATGCGGGCCCGCGGCGGCCAGTGGCTGTTGTCGGCGATCCAGCAGGTCCGCTAGGAACGCTCGCGCGCCGTCCACGTTACCGCACGATGACACTTAACCTCCGACTTGGAAACTTAATCTTCAAAACTCGTCCCGTGCCGTAAGGAGCCGTTATCAAGACGAAAGTCGTCTCACAGGACGAAGGTCAATCGGTCTATGAACGCACTACTCCCCGGGTCCGGCTCGCACCATTACCGCGCAGTGTTTATTTCCGACACGCATTTGGGTACCAAGGGAAGCCGCACCGATTTCTTGGTGGACTTCCTCAGTCAGATGTCGTGCGAACATTTATTTCTGGTCGGCGACATCGTCGACGGGTGGCGGTTGCGTAAATCCTGGTACTGGGATGCCGGGCATGATAAGGTTCTGCGGCTGATTTTGCGCCACGCCCGCAAGGGGGCCGCGGTCACCTACATTCCCGGCAACCACGACGAGATGTTCCGCACCTGGCTGCCGACCGACATCGACCCGCACATGCTGGAGGTCGCTGGCATCGCGATGCGGCATGAGGCAGAGCACATAACCGCCGATGGCCAACGCTTTTGGGTAACCCACGGTGACCAGTTCGACAGCGTGGTGCGCTACGCCAAGTTCCTGGCGCATTTGGGCGATGGTGCCTATGTCACATCCCTCGTCATCAGCCGGTGGCTGAACGTGATCCGCCGTAAGCTCGGTTATAATTACTGGTCGCTGAGCCAATGGTTAAAGCGGCAGGTGAAGGAGGCCGTGAAGGCCATCGACCGTTTCGAAACGGCACTCGCCGCCGAGGCTGGGCGGCGTGGGTTCGACGGTGTGGTCTGCGGCCATATCCACCATGCCGAGATGCGCCGGGTGAATGGCATCCTGTATATGAACGATGGCGACTGGGTCGAAAGCTGCACTGCCCTGGTCGAACATCACGATGGCCGGATGGAGTTGCTGGATTGGGCGGCAGTCAACAGTCTCAGCTTCTTCACGCCAACGGACCGGACCCCGGTCGAACGCAAGGCCGGGGACCGGGTGGCGGAGGCCGTCTGACCCGGCGCTTGCGCGTCCTCATCATCTCGGACGCCTGGCACCCGCAGGTGAACGGAGTCGTCCGCACCCTGGCCACCGTGTCCGATGAGCTGTCGGCGCTGGGCCATACGGTCGAGGTGATCGGACCCGAGCGGTTTTTCACGATCGCCCTGCCGACCTACTCCAGCATTCGTCTGGCGATCGCGCCGGGGCGGAGACTCGGGTACATGATCGAGGCGTTCCGTCCGGACGCGCTGCATATCGCGACCGAGGGGCCGCTCGGCCTCGCAGCCCGGCGCTGGGCGATACGCCGGGGTCACGCCTTCACCACGGCGTTCCACACGCGGTTTCCGGAATACCTCCATGCGCGGGTGCGCGTGCCGCTGGCATGGAGCTATGCCTGGCTGCGTTGGTTCCACAATGCGGGGACGGCCATGATGGTCGCCACGGCGTCGCTGCGGGGAGAGCTATCGGACCGTGGCTTCCGCACGGTCCGGCCGTGGTCGCGCGGGGTGGATCTGACCCAGTTTCAGCCGGGCTCCCCGCGGTTAGAAACCAGGACCAGGCCCGTGTTCCTGTATGTCGGACGGGTGGCGGTCGAGAAGAATGTGGGAGCTTTTCTGTCGCTAGACCTGCCGGGGACGAAGCTGGTGGTGGGGGACGGCCCGGCCCGGGGCACGCTCACGCGGGCGCACCCGGACGCCGTGTTCCTGGGCGAGCGGCATGGGGCGGAGCTGGCGGCGCTGTATGCCAGCGCGGACGTGTTCGTGTTCCCGTCCTTGACCGACACGTTCGGCCTGGTGCTGCTGGAGAGCCTCGCGTCGGGCACGCCGATCGCGGCGCATCCGGTGACCGGTCCGCTCGATGTGCTGGCGGGTGCGGCCCCCGGGGTCGGCGCGCTCGATCATGACCTGCGCGCGGCGGCGTTGCGTGCGCTGTCGGGGGATCGGGCGGCATGCCGGGTGCATGCGGAGCGTTTCTCCTGGCGCGCCTGTGCCGAGGCGTTCTTGGATAATTTGGCAATCGAGGGCGGCGGCGTTCCCTAGCGGCCTCGTTTGCCCGCCAGTGGCCTGCATGCTACCGCCCGGCGATGAATTGCCTTCAGACATGCTGAAACGCGCGTTGCGGCATCGGCGCGTCGCGGCCTTCGGTGCCGCGGCGCTCGGCCACTATCTCCGCTTCGCGCTGCGGACCACGCGGTGGCGGATCGAGGGACAGGCCGGACCCTATATCTACGCCATCCCCGCCATCTACGCGTTTTGGCACGAGCGGTTGCCGATGATGCCGGCCCTGTGGACCCATGCGATCGACGTGCGGCGCGTGGCCGGGCGGGCGCGCGGGCGGATGCACGTCTTGGTCAGCCGGAACCAGGATGGCCGCATGATCGGAGATATGATGCGCGGGTTCCAGCTGGATCTGGTGCATGGATCCTCCGCCAAGGGTGGGCAGCAAAAGGGCGGTGCGTCGGGGTTACGGGCCATGCTGGCGGTGTTGGCGGCGGGGGACCAGGTGGTGATCACGCCGGACGGACCGCGCGGCCCGCGGCGGGTGGCGGCACCCGGTGTGGCGCAATTGGCCGCTATGGCGGGGGTGCCGATCGTGCCGTGCGCGGCGCAAACCACGCATCGCCGCATCGCGCGGAGCTGGGACCGCATGGTGGTGCCGCTGCCGTTCGGGCGCGGCGTATTGGTGTGCGGCGCGCCGATCACCGTGCCGCGCGAGGGATGGGCGGAGTCGGTACCGGGGATCGCGGCGGCGTTGACGGAGGTGGCCAACCGGGCCGACCGGTTATGCCGGGTCTGATCGGACCGATTTGGTGGCACGCGGCGCAATGGGCCCCGCCGGCGCTGCGTCTGATGCTGCGCCGCCGGGTCGGGCGGGGTAAGGAATGGGCGGCGCGGCTGCCGGAGCGGGAGGGCATCGACCCGGCGCCGCGTCCGCCGGGCCGGCTGATCTGGATCCATGCCGCGAGCGTGGGCGAAAGCGTCTCGGTGCTGCCGGTCCTGCCGTATCTGCGCGACGTGACGGTGCTGATCACGACGGGGACGGTGACCTCGGCCACGGTCGTGGCGGAGCGGCTGCCGGGGCTTGTGGGGATTGGCACCGTCCTGCACCGCTTCGTGCCGCTTGATGTGCCGGCGTGGGTGGCGCGGTTCCTGGACCATTGGCGGCCGGACCTGGCCGCGTTCGTGGAGAGTGAGCTGTGGCCGAACACGCTGGCGGCCTGCCAGGCGCGGCGGATTCCGCTCATGCTGGTCAACGCGCGCATGTCGAAACGAAGCGCCCGATTCTGGGGGCGGGCACCCGGCTTTGCCCGCCACGTCCTGGGCGCGTTCGACCGGGTGCAGGCGCAGTCGGCGGAGGATGCGGCGCGGCTGGTCGGGCTCGGCGCGCACAGCGTGACCGCGCCGGGGGATTTGAAGCTGGCCGCCCCGGCGCTCGACGCGGACCCGGTGGAGTTGACGCGGCTGCGGGCGCTGATCGCCGGCCGCCCGGTCTGGCTCGCAGCCAGCACGCATCCGGGTGAGGAGGCGATGGTGGCCGCCGTGCACGCGATCTTGGCAGCAGCACATCCGGGCCTGGTGACCATCATCGCGCCCCGCCACCCCGGGCGTGGCCCCACGATCGTGCCGGCGGCGCCGCATCGCGCCCAGGGTGGCGATCCGGCCCCGGGGATTTGGGTCGCGGACACCCTGGGCGAACTCGGGCTGCTGTATCGCCTGGCGCCTATCGTGTTTATCGGGCGCAGCCTGGTGCCGCCCGGCGGGGGGCAGAACCCGTGGGAGCCGGCGCGGCTCGGCTGCGCACTGGTCACCGGGCCGCATACCGGGAATTTCGAGCCAGCGGTGCACGCGCTGCGGCAGGCGGGCGCGCTCAGTGTGGTGCCGGACGCGGCCGGGCTGGCGGCCTGGGTCGATAGCATGCTGATCGATCCCGCGCGGGCGGCCGCTGCCGGGGAGGCGGGGCGGTCGGTCGCGTCCGGCCTGTCTGGGCTACCGGGGGAGACGGCGCGGGCGATGCTGGCGCTGTTGCCGTGACCCCGCCGGCGTTTTGGCAGCAGGATGGACTCTGGCCTCGCCTGCTGAGTCCGGCGTCCCACGTGACGCTGTGGCTCACCGCCCGGCGCATCGCGCGGCCCGGATGGCGGGCACCGGTGCCGGTGCTGTGCTGTGGCAATGCCGGCGTGGGCGGTGCGGGTAAGACGACGCTGGTGCTCGATTTGGCGGCGCGGTTTATCGCCCGGGGGGTGCGCGTGCATTGCCTGACGCGGGGGTATCGCGGACGGGCGTTGCGCGGCGATCGGGGTGGGGTGTGGCGCGTGCAGCCAACGGACCGGGCGGATTGGGTGGGGGATGAGCCGCTCCTGCTCGCCGAAATGGCCCCGACCTGGGTGTGCCGGGACCGGGCGGCCGGGGCGCGGGCGGCGGTGGCGGCGGGGGCAGAGCTGATCTTGATGGATGACGGATTGCAAAATCCCACTCTGTTGCGAACGGCGTCATTGTTGGTGGTGGATGGGGCGGTCGGCTTCGGCAACGGCCGCGTGCTGCCGGCGGGTCCCTTGCGTGAGCCGGTGGCGGCGGCGGCGGCGCGGTGCCGGGCGGCGGTGTTGATCGGTGCGGATGCGACCGGCGCCCGGGCCGCGCTGGGCATGCTCCCGGTCCTGACCGCCCGGCTGGTCCCCGATGCGGCGCTGCCGGCGGTCCGGGTGCTCGCGTTTGCCGGGATCGGCCGTCCGGCCAAGTTCTTCGACACCGTGCGGGAGGCGGGTGCCGTGGTGGTCGCAACGCGGTCGTTCCCGGACCACCATGCCTACCTCGATCGTGAGCTGCGGGAGCTGTTCAGCTGCGCCGAATCGATGTTTGCCACGCCGGTCACGACCCCCAAGGATGCCATGCGGTTGTCGCTGGACGAGCGGGAGCAGGTGCAGGTGCTCGGGGTGAAGCTGCGCTGGGACGATGAGGCGGCGCTCGAGCGGCTGCTGACCGAGGTCACGTCATGACCGTGCTGATGCAGATCGAGGCGGCGGCGGTGCGCGCGTGTCTGGCGGTGCTACGCGCTATGGGCCCGGTGCGGGCGAGTGACATCGCGGGACGGATCGCGCGCCGCCTGGGGCCGTTGTTGTTCGTGAGCCGGGTGGCCGACGGCAATTTGCGCCGGGCGCTCCCGGAATTGGACGATGCGGGGCGGCACCGCGTGATCGCCGGCGTGTGGGAGAATTTGGGCCGGACGGTGGGGGAGCTACCGCATCTGGCGTCGCTGGGTGAAACGAGCACCGGGCCGGGTTGGGAGTATGCCGACCGGGACGGGATGCGGGCGCTGGCGGCACAGGGCGGGCCGTTGCTGTTCGTGACCGGGCATTGGGGCAATTGGGAGGTGCTGCCGCGCGCCCTGGCGGCGCTCGGGATGGAGGGGGCGGTGGTCTATCGGCCGATCGGCAACCGCGTGATCGACGCGATGGTGCATGGTCTGCGGAAAGGCGCGGCACCCGGAATCCGGTTGTTTCCCAAGGGCGCGCGGGGTGCCCGGCAAGCGATGGCGCATCTGGCGCAGGGCAAGATGCTGGGCATCCTGGGCGATCAGAAGATGAATGACGGGATCGAGGCGAGATTTTTCGGCTTGCCGGCGATGACGGTGTCCGCCCCCGCCGCGCTCGCGTTACGATATGGTAGCGCGATCGTGATGATGCGGGTGGACCGGATCGGCCCGGCCCGGTTCCGCATCGTGATGGACCCACCGCTCACGGTCCTGCCGACCGGCAACCGGGCTGGCGATGTGGCGGCGATGGCGCAGCGGATGAATGACGGGTTCGAGGCCTGGATCCGTGCGCGACCGGAAAGCTGGCTTTGGCTGCACCGGCGGTGGCCAAAGCCTTAGGTTTATTCCGGAGCGATGATCGTCTCGGGCTCGGCCGACGCGGCGGCCGGATCCTGCTCGGCCTTACGGCGAGCCTCGTCCTTTTCGCGAGCCTTTTCCTCTTTTTTGGCCACCTTCGCGCGGTCGCGCTCGGCACGCTGCATATTGTAGTTTGGCTTGAACACCATGGGATCATCCTTGGTGGAGACCTATCGCGGGTAGAGGTCTATCAGGGCGGAAATCGGCTGGCCGGTGGATCGTACCTGCCAGCCGACACTCTCAGCCGGGACCGAAATCCCGGAAGTTGTTCAGGCGGCTTGCAGATTGACCGCAGAGGTCTTGCCCTGCTGGCCCCGCTCAAGCTCGAACGTGAGCTTCTGGCCCTCGTTCAACGAGCCCATGCCGGCGCGCTCGACGGCGGAGATGTGCACGAACACATCCTTGCTGCCGTCATCGGGCTGGATGAACCCAAAACCCTTTTGCGAATTGAACCACTTCACTGTTCCTACGGCCATCTTTGCTCTCCATACTCTCGGCGGCCCACGCGGTGTGGGCCGAATTACTTTTGCATTCAGGGAGCACCGGAGTAGCCGGGGACAGGTCCCGCAAGCGTCGTTCCAAAGAAAACAGCCCAACACGTAAAAGCGCCAGCACCATACATGGGCGCGGGCGGGGGTGAAGTAAAGCACTTCCGCTCCGACGGAACTCAGACCGAACTCAGACCACCTGGGCGGACGCCGTGCCATCGCCGAACCGAAGCCGGAGCGGCAACCCCGGATGCAGCGCGTGCGCGGACACTAGCGGATGCCCGTCGGGGCCCGTGACCAGCACATAACCGCGCGCCAGCACACCGTCCGGCGACACGGATAACAGCCGCGCCGCAGCACTTTCCAACCGCCCCCGTGCCTCGCGCAACGTACTCTGCAGCGGTGCGGGGGACAGCCGCGCCAGCACGCGGGCGCCGCTCGCCCGGCGGAATTGCGCGGCATGGCGCAATCCGCCCACGAGTTGACTGGCAGAGAGGGCAAGGCTCGCCCGCTGGCGATGCAGCACGCCGGACGGATGCGGCAGGCTCTGCCCGGCCCGCGCAAGCGCCGCATGACGCGCGGCCATCAAGTTCGGCAGCGCGAGCCGGAGCCGCCCGGCCCGGCCCTCCACCGCCAAATGCACCGCCCGCATCATCGCGGTAAGGTCCGGCAGCCCGCGCTCTGCCCGTCCGAGGCGGAAATGGCGCTCCTGAGTGACCCGCCGCAGTCCGGCGGTCAGGCGGGTCGCCTCCCCCGCGACCGTGGCCGCGAGCGCCGCGCGGGACGGCACGGCCAGTTCCGCCGCGGCCGTCGGCGTCGGTGCCCGGCGATCCGCCGCGAGGTCGATCAGCGTGTGGTCCGTCTCATGCCCCACCGCGGAAATCAGCGGGATCGGGCAGGCGGCGGCTGCCCGGACCACGATCTCCTCGTTGAACGCCATCAGGTCCTCGAGGCTGCCGCCCCCCCGCGCCACGATGAGCACGTCCGGGCGCGGGATGGTGCCGTGCGGGAGCCGGCCGAACCCCACGATCGCCGCCGCGATCCGCTCGGCCGCGCCCTCACCCTGCACCGGCACCGGCCAGACTAAGATCGGGCGTGGGAAGCGGCGGAGGATCGTGGTCTTGATGTCCTGCAGCACCGCGCCCTGGGCCGAGGTGACGACGCCGATGACCGCGGGCAGCACCGGTAGAGCCCGCTTCCGCTCCGCCCCGAACAGCCCCTCCGCCGCCAGGCGCACGCGGAGCATGTCGATCCGCGCCAGCAGCGCGCCGACGCCGGCATATTCCATCTTTTCAACGGTCAGCTGATAGGAACTGCGCTCACCATAGGCCGAGATGCGCCCGGTCGCGATCACCTCCACGCCGTTTTCCGGCACGAGACCCAGGCGCGCGACGGTCGATTTCCAGACCACGCCGCTGATCTTGCCACCCTCGTCCTTCAGCGAAAAATACACGTGGCCGGACGAATACAGCTTGTAATCCGTGATCTCACCCCGGACGCGGACCCGGCCGAACGCGCCCTCCAGCGTGCGTTTCACCGCGCCGGAGATTTCGCTCACGGTGTATTCCGGGATGTTCGTCAACGGTTCGTTCATGAATGCAGACTATGCTAACCCCGCCGCGGATTGAAGGAGCGCGGCAATGAGCCAGAGCGGGATGCGGGTCTTGGTCGTGGGATCCGGCGGGCGGGAGCATGCGCTGGCCTGGGCGCTGTCGGCGTCACCGCTGCTGGGGACCCTGTTCGTGGCACCGGGCAACGCGGGCACGGCGGAGCTGGCGCAGAATGTGCCGGTGGCAGTGACCGACCTGGCCGGGCTGGTGGCGTTCGCGGTGGCCGAGCGGATCAATCTGGTGGTCCCGGGGCCGGAGGGTCCGCTAGTGGCCGGGCTGGTGGACCGGATGGCGGAGGCGGGCATCCGCTGCTTCGGACCCACCCAGGCGGCCGCGCAGCTCGAGGGGAGTAAGGCCTTTACCAAGGGCGTGTGTGAGGCGGCAGGCATTCCCACCGCGCGGTGGGAGCAGTTCACGGACCCGATGGACGCGCTGGCCTTCGTGCGTCGTCGCGGAGCCCCCATCGTCATCAAGGCGGACGGGTTGGCGGCTGGCAAGGGCGTTATCGTCGCGGCCACGGAGGCGGAGGCGGTGGCGGCGGTCGAGGCGATCCTGCGCGACCGCATCCTGGGTGCTGCCGGCACGTCCATTGTGATCGAGGAATGCATGACCGGGCCGGAAGTGAGCCTGTTTGCGCTGTGCGATGGAACGGACGCGATATTTTTGGGCGCGGCACGTGATTACAAACGGGTGGGTGACGGCGATATCGGCCCGAATACCGGCGGCATGGGCGCGTTCTCGCCCGTGCCCGGCTTCGACCCGGCGGCGGCGATGGCCGGGATCATCCAGCCGGCCCTGACCGAGATGGCGGCGCGGGGCACGCCGTTCCGCGGCGTCTTGTTTGCCGGCCTCATGCTCACCGATGAGGGGGCCAAACTGATCGAATTCAACGTGCGCTTCGGTGATCCGGAGTGCCAGGCGCTGCTGCCCCGGCTGCGCACCGACCTGCTGGCCGCCATGCTGGCCGCCTGCGATGGCGAGCTGTCGCGGTTCAGCCTGCGCTGGAGCGATCAATCCACCGTCGCCGTCGTCATGGCGGCGCGCGGCTACCCGGCGGACCCCATGCTCGGCACCGTCATCGGCGGGTTGGAGCCGGGTAAGATGATCTTCCAGGGAAGTACCCGCAGAGACGGGCAGCTCGTGCGGGCGGAGGGCGGGCGGGTCCTCACGGTGGTTGGGATCGGGCCGGACCGACCGGAAGCCCGTCGCGCCGCCTATGCCGGCGTCGGCGGCATCCACTGGCCGGACGGATTTTGCCGGTCTGATATCGGCAGCTAGTTCGAAATCGCCAAAGCGGCGTCTCGCAATGGCGCGCCGAATAGTATGAGGGTTGATGAAGAAAGACATCCAAGTACGTCACCGTAGCAAAATGTAATTAATCGTGAGGGTCATAGTTGCGCGGGGCTCCTGATTCTCAGGCGGAAACGGAGCTAATTGGGCGCCCCGCCAGGTGCCGAGCGCAGCCATGTCCAGCCAGGGGGAGCCGGACCGGCTGACGATCTGCACCGATTCCACCTTACCGAAGCGATTCACGACGATCTCGACCTGAACCGTCCCGTCCTCGCCATTTTGAATCGCTTGCTGCGGGTAATAGCGGTGCTTGCGCCAATAGGCTTCGAGGCCGTTGGCCCAATCGGCACCGACTCGGGCGGCGCGGGCGTCGAAGAACGCCTCGGCCCGGTTGGGGCCGGGCTTGGGCGCACCGAGCGTGAGGTCGATCCCCCGCGAGCCGCGAGTCAAGGCGGGCCGGCTGGCCAGAGGACCGAAATTGAGGTCGAGCGGTGCGGCGAAGCTGCCCGGATCGGGCGGACGCCGGGCTTGCATCACCGGGCGCGGTATCCGCGGCGGCGGGAGCGGTGGCGGCGGGAGCGGTGGCGGCGGGAGAGGCGGGGTAAATTCCGGCGCTGACGGCATGTCCGGCGTCAGGTCTGGCGGTATTTCGAGTCGTACGATGGGGGGCTGCGTCGGCTCTGGCGGCGTCGGCTCTGGCGGGGGTGGGGGAGGCGGGGCCGGCGAGGGGGGCTCGACCGGGGCGGGGGCGGTGGATGTGGGCGCGGGCGGTGCCGGGTCGGGCGGGGTCTCCGGGGCCGGTGCCTCGCCCAGCATCGGTGCGGTGGACGGCGTGGGCGCGCTGCCGTCGTTGAAGACGAGGTCGTAGGACGGCTCTCCCTGCGTCGCGGATGGTGCGCGGGGGACGATCAGCAGCAGGCCAGCGAGGAGCATGGCGTGCGTCACGACCGAGGCAAGGATGGCCCAGCGTCGCACAGTCACGGACCGGGCGGTCCCGGCGCGGGATCTAGGGCTGGGTTCCGGCCCGGCGATGAGAAAGGGTTCGTCGGTCATGGGCGTGCGGTTTATGCCGTGATCGAGCGCGCAAGGGGAGTGGGCGTCCGGTCAGAACACCGTGTCAGGCGGACCGTCCGATGTGGAACATACGCGGCGGAGGCCGATTTCGCGCGGGCAAAAAGCCGAAAGGCTTGACAGAATGCCGCCCACCCTCTTTCTACGGCGCTCTGCACGGGCAGCATCTGCAGGGGCGTAGCTCAATTGGCTAGAGTGCCGGTCTCCAAAACCGGAGGTTGTGGGTTCGAGACCCCCCGCCCCTGCCACGCTGTTTCTTTGACGCGAAGGTTCTTGAGGTATGACGGTGGCGGCGAATCCGGCGAAATTCTTCCGCGACGTGCGGGCCGAAATCGGCAAGGTGACGTGGCCCTCCCGCAAGGAGACACTGGTGACCACCGGGCTCGTGTTCGCCCTATCGGCCCTCGCGGCGATTTTCTTCTTTGTGGCCGATCAGGCCATCGGCGTCGCTGTCCGCGCGCTGTTCAGCGTCGGGCAGTAAGGGTTAGTCATGGCCAAGCGTTGGTATGTCGTGCACGTCTATTCCGGCTTCGAGAAGAAGATCGCGCAGCAGGTGAAGGAGCAGGCGGCGCAAAAGGGGCTGGCCGACTTGGTCGATGAGATCCTGGTGCCCGCGGAAGAGGTCGTCGAGGTCCGGCGTGGCCAAAAGGTCAATGCGGAGCGGAAATTTTTCCCGGGTTACGTGCTGGTCAAGATGGAGCTCACCGACCAAACGTGGCATCTGATCAAGGACACGCCCAAGGTAACCGGCTTCCTCGGCACCAAAACGCGGCCCTCACCGATCACCGAGGCCGAGGCCGAGCGGATCATTAAACAGAGCGCCGAAGGTGTGGAGCGCGCCCGTCCGGCCATCCTGTTCGAGATCGGCGAGCAGGTCCGCGTGGCCGACGGCCCATTCACGAGCTTCAACGGCACCGTCGAAGAAGTGGACGAGGAGAAGGGCCGCGTAAAGGTCAGCGTCTCGATCTTCGGCCGGTCCACGCCGGTCGAGCTGGAATACAGCCAGGTGGAAAAGGTCTGATAATACCGGTATTACGTAGCCGGGCGGCCTAGCTGACGCATAACGTAGGGTGGAATGCTTTCCCGCATTCCATCAATACTACAAAAGCAACGTCTATCAGGGTGCCTTATTTTTAAGCGTGCGCTGCAAATCGAGCTCAATAGGTGCCAGCGAGCCCGGCACTATGCCCCCGACGGACGCCAGCACATCCCGCCACTCCGCCACATCGGGGACCGCCGTCGGGTTGTCGCGAAGCAATTCCCGCTTGATGAACGGATAGCGGGCGGTCAGCAATTGCCGCCATAAATCACTGGTCGGATTGAGCGGGATCCGCTGTACGACCGCCTTGCGCAGCCGGCGCGCTTGAATCTGACGGACCGCGACCGCCGGGTCGGCCAGGTTCGGGCCTCCCTCGGTGAAATCGGTCAGCATCTCGGCATCGATGTCGCGCACCAGGTCCTGATACGGCCAGATCGCGCGGCAGCCGAACCCGGCGCGCAACAGCGCCTGAGTAAGGCCTATCTCATAGATCCGGATCAACCAATTCTTCGACCATGTCGGCCGGACACTCTGCCAAAAACTCCGCCAGGCCGGGCTCCGTACCACGGCGGGGCTGAACGCCATGAAGTAGGATTGCAGGTGGTAGCGGTGCTGCCAGCTCTCCGTGCAGCCCCACACATCGGCCCGGGTGAAGTCGATCGCATTCAGGATGTCATCCAACATGCGGACCGGGCCATAGACGCTGTCATTGGCCAACAACACCATTTCCGTGTTGGCCCGCGGTAGGCTGAGCCGATCGATCCCCTCCCGCCACGCGCCGAAATCGTAGCCGACGTTGCCCCGCACGAGAATGCCGGCACATATCGGCTTAAGCCGCTCCAGCGCGTCGGTGCGCAGCCGCCCCGAATTGGTCACGAACACGACGGAAATCCCCGCCTCGGCGAGGGTGCGCACATGGTGCAGGACGTGAGGACGCACATCCCCGGCACCGTCCCAATGCACGAATACGCACACCTTGGGACCCAGTGGGATCTCTCCGTCGGGCCATTGCGACCGGAGCTGTTGCGGACTGCGCCATCGCGTCAGCGCGTGGCCGACGCGCGGCACCAGGTGGTACCGTGTCGCGAGGTAGGCGCGCTGAGTGACGTGCCAGGCGGCGCGGCGCAGCATGTCACTGTTGATCGATGCGGGCGGCGATGGCCGGCGGCAAGGTCAGGTCCGGGTGCGCGGTCACGACCTGTCGCACCACACGCGCCGCATCAACCTGTGCGTCCAGCAGATCGAGTGCCTGAAGTTCGCCGTTCAGCGCGGCCCACCACAGGCCTCCGCCGGGGGGGGTGGTGGCTCGCACCCGGGCGAACCGGCTTCGTGCCTGTGCCGGCTCCGCCGCAGCATCCCGCTGCACATCGAGCACGGCCAGGAAGAACAGCGTGTCCCGCTCCAGCTCCGTCAGATTGCGCGTGCTGGCGGGTTGCGCAAACCCGGCCTGGTCCAATCCATGACGCCGGACGAAGGCCCGCGCGGGGGAATAGTGTCCGGCGTTCACCCACTCCCCCACCGCCCGTTGTTGGAGCGCCAAAAGACGCGCGCTGCCGCCAGAGGGGGGAGCGGGCAGGGCCGACACCTGTTGGGCGGCGTCGGGCGAACCCGCCGCGGCGGCACACAGCGCCGCCTCCGCACGCGCTGTCCACTCTATATCCTCGGTCTGCCCATCCTCCATCGCGAGCTCCCCCAGGGCGCGCCGCATGGACGCAGCCGCCTCCGCCGCCAGGAGAAAAGACCGCTCGAGGCGAGGGCGCGCGAGCCCGGCCGCGAGCTGACGGATGGCGCGGGCATAGAGGATACCGCCCAGGTTCAGCGGCACCAGGGTGGCCATCTGCTCAAGGTCGCACGTGGCCAAACGAGACGGCAGCGTGGACAGCGTGTCGATATGTAGTCCGAAACGGATCCGGCAGGCGGGCACCAGTAGGTCCCAGGCCCGGTCGGCAGCCTCCATCTCCGCATCGTTGACGGCCTCCTGAAACGCGCGGCCAGCGAATCCGAAGAACAGGTCCGTGCCGGGCTCGATCGTTTCGGCCCGGCGCTGCAGATGGGAGCGCAAAATGGCCCGGAGTTTGCCCGGATCCCGCTCGAGGGTCAGCGGCCGCTCGCTGGCGAACGCGACGAGCGAGTGGCTGTCCACCTCCACCGCCACATGGATGAACCCGGCCTCCTTCAAGAGCCACCGCAGGCTCGACGCGTTCTGGATCACGAGATGCAGACTCGGCGACAGGAGCGGCACGATAATACCGGGTGGCACATCGGGCGTGATGTCGTCCCCATTGGGGGTCGTGAGGATGAGGGTGCCCCCCGGCTTCAGCATGGCGCGCAATGTGCGGATGAAGGCGCGGGGAGAGGTCACATGTTCGATCACCTCCGACCCCATCACCAGGTCCATGGTGCCGCGTGCCTCATCATCGTCCCGCAAGTAGCGGAGTTCGATCGGCAGGTTCAGGGCGTCCCGTCCGAGCGCGCTGAGTGCGGCCGGGTCGATCCCGCGTCCCGCCCAGTGCCGGGTGTTGATCGCGAAATCCAGGCCAAAACCATAGCCGCATCCGACTTCCATATACATGCTGCCGGGGGGGTTGGCCAGCTGCGCCAGCGGGCGGGTAATGAGCGACACGCCGGCCCCCTGCTGCACATAGAACGGCAGCCGCCCGCGGTTGACCATGGCCGGTGCGGCGTAATCCGGCGGCGACTGGTTATCATAGAAGTGGCAGGCGCAGTCGGTGCACCGGACGACGTGCAAGCGCTTGAAAGTATCGTCCGGTGCATGCAGTTCGATCGTCAGCGTATAGGTTTTTGCGGCTGTGCTATCGCAATTAGGGCATATGAGCGTGGCAAGGCCCGGCGGCGGCGGCGCACCTGGCACTGGCCAGGTGACCGTCGGCGGCCGGACGGTGGGCGTCGTGGGAACGGTCGTTTCAAGCATACGAGGGGTATCCGGCTTCGCTCCCGCTTAGGCAAGCACGGGGCGCAAATGGCCCCGGCCGATGCTGCGATAATCGAAGCCGGCCGCCTGCATCGCGCCAGGGTCGAACACGTTGCGCAGGTCCATCATAAGGTTGCCGCGCATCGCCTCGGCCAGCCGGGCAGGGGCCAGCGCCCGGAACTCGTTCCACTCGGTGACCAGCACCAGGATATCGGCCCCGGTCACGGCGTCGTAGGCGTCCGTGCTGTAATGCACGCTGGCGGGCAGCATCGGGCGGGCCTGCTCCATGCCGACCGGGTCATAGACGCGCAAAAGCGCACCTTCCTCGGCCAGGCGGCTCACGATCGGCAGGCTGGGCGCGTCCCGCATGTCGTCGGTGTCGGGCTTGAACGTGAGGCCGAGCACGGCGATGGTCTTGCCGTGAACCGATCCGCCGGCCGCCTGAATGACCCGGGCCGCCATGGCGGATTTCCGCGCGTCGTTCACGGCAACCGTCGCCTCCACCAGGCGGGACGGCGCGCCCCAATCCTGGGCGATCCGCATCAGCGCCAGGGTGTCTTTCGGGAAGCAGCTGCCGCCGAACCCCGGCCCGGCATGCAGGAATTTACGGCCGATCCGCCCGTCGAGCCCGATGCCGCGGGCGACGTCATGCACGTCGGCCCCGACCTTTTCGCACAAATCCGCCATCTCGTTGATGAAGGTGACCTTCATGGCGAGGAAGGAGTTTGCCGCATATTTCGTGAGCTCCGCCGTCTCCAGGGTGGTGAAGAGAATCGGCGCCTCGATTAGATACAGCGGACGGTAGAGCCGGCGCAGCACCTCACGTGCGCGCTCACTATCGGTGCCGATGACCACGCGGTCGGGACGCATGAAGTCGCCGATGGCGCTGCCCTCCCGCAGGAATTCCGGGTTGCTCGCCACGTCGAAATCGGCGTCGGGGCGGGCGCGGCGCATGATTTCGGCAATGCGCCGGCCGGTGCCGACGGGGACGGTGGATTTCGTCACCACGACGGCGTAATCGGTCAACGCCAACGCAACCTGCTCCGCGGCAGCGTTGACATAGGACACGTCGGCATGGCCGTCGCCGCGCCGGGTCGGGGTGCCGACGGCGATGAACACGGCCTCCGCGCCCTTGACCGCGGCGGCGAGGTCGTTACCGAAACTGAGCCGCCCGGCCGCGACGTTGTCGGCGACCAACCGATCCAATCCCGGCTCATAGATCGGGATACGGCCTTCGTTAAGCGCGCTCAGCTTGGCGGGATCGACCTCGACGACCGCCACCTCCACCCCGAGGTCAGCGAAGCAGGCACCGGACACCAAACCCACATACCCGCCGCCGATCATAGCAATCCGCATGACTTCATCCTCTTAGGTGCGGGCGCAAACCACCACATTCTCACGTGTAGGACCAGCCTTGCACCGAAACGAGTTACGGCCATGCCTCGTTCGGCCTGTCCCTGACCCGGCAACTATCCTCCATCTCGCGTTGGGTTCGCCGGGCCACGTCGGCCTCCCGCTCCGTTTGACGGTGTTCGGACAACGCCTCCACCGTTTCAAGCGCTTGGCGCGCTGCGGTCAGCAAGGCCCGCATCCGTCCCACCTCGGCCTGTGTACTCTCCAGCATCGAACGAGCGGAATGCGCGCGCTGGCGGGCGCCGGGCAGCCAGCGCGCGAACGCCTCCACCGCACCGTCGGACGCATCGAGCGCGCAGGCTGCCTCCTGTTCGTCGCCGATGATGGTTTCGGCGAGCCGCACCAGCGCGCTAGCATCGGTTTCGGCCGCGGTAGCGCGCGCGAGGTCTTGCTGGGCCAGATCCACGCTTTGTTTCCGCAAACGGAGGACGACCGGTAATGAATCACTCATCGTTATTCTCCATAGCCCGACGCAACGCGTCGAACGCGCTGTCGAGAGTGCTGTTTTCCGCTTTACCCTGCAGCAACACGGCCTCGATCCGGGGGGCGAGCCGCAAGGCATCGTCCGCCGCCGCGTCAGCCCCGGGCTGATATGCCCCGAGACGGACGAGATCGGCGAGCTCGGCCTGCAGCGCCAGGGCACCGCGGGCCCGCCGGGTGAGCAGGCTTTCCTCGGCACTGAGGCAGCCCGGCACCGTCCTCGATAACGACCGAAGGACATCCACGGCTGGATACCGCCCCGCCTCGCCAATCCGCCGATCCAAGACGATATGCCCATCGAGGATGCCGCGTACGGCGTCGGACACGGGCTCGTTATGGTCATCACCCTCGACCAGCACGGTGAACAGCCCGGTAATATGACCCGTTTCATCGCCCCGATCCGGACCTGGTCCGGCGCGCTCGAGAAGGCGGGGGAGTTCGGCAAAGACGCTGGGCGGATATCCTCGTGTGGCAGGCGCCTCCCCGGCCGCAATGCCGATTTCTCGCAGAGCGAAGCAGAACCGGGTGACACTATCCACCATCAGCAGGACGGACTTGCCCTGATCCCGAAAGTGTTCGGCAACCGTCATCGCGGCATAGGCGGCCTCTCTGCGCATCAACGGCGGCTGGTCCGAGGTGGCGATGACCAGCACCGACCGGGCCATCCCCTCCGGCCCGAGATCGTCTTCGATGAACTCCCGCACTTCACGCCCCCGCTCGCCCACAAGCGCGATAACGGCCACGTCACAATCGGCCTGACGGGCCATCATCGACATGAGCGTGGATTTTCCGACGCCGGAGCCGGCGAAGATGCCAAGTCGTTGTCCGCGCCGGCACGTCGCGAACAGGTCGAGGGCTCTGATGCCGAGCCCCCCGCGGTCGCCCAGCCGGGCGCGAAGGGCTGCGGGCGGCGGGGCCGTCCGCACGGGCCGGAACCGGCCGTTGATGAGCGGACCCTGACCGTCCAAGGGTTGCCCGAGCGGATCGATGACCCGGCCAAGCCAAGAATTCGCAGGACCGAGCGACCCCGCGCGGCAGGGGGCACCCGAAAGAATGTCGAAGGTGGCAGTGCAGCCAGGTCCGATCCCGTCGAGCGCCCCGAATGCTAGGGTGCGAGCGCGGCCATTTTGGAACCCAACGATCTCGGCGGTGACGCGGCATTGCGCCGGGAGGTGAAATTGGATCCGGTCTCCGATGGCGCAATGCGCGTCGATACCCGCCACCTCCACCATCATCCCAGAAACGGCGGTGACGCGTCCGCTGATGGTCACCATCGGGATCATCCTCAGCGCCGAGGTGATCTGGTCCAATTTTTCAGGCAATGATGGTAAAGCGAGAGGAGAACTTAACATTTTCAACACCGATCCTGGCTGTCACGCGACAATGGTGATACCGTCTCCTTCTTTAAGCACGAATTCGTAAAAAATCTATGGACAAACACACGTTAAGGTTGCATAAACTAGGTCATCGAACGAATGGGAGCAACCTATGCGTGTTTTGATGATCGAGAGCGACCTCACCGCGGCCCGGGGTGTGATGGCCTTTTTGAAGCTGGGCGGCGCGGTGACCGACCATATCGATACCGGTGCGGAGGCGATTGAATTGGCCCGACGATACGATTATGATATTATTCTACTCGATCTGATGATTCCCGATATCGAGGGCTACGAAATTTTGCGCCGCCTCCGCGCGAGCCGGCTGGACACACCGGTCGTGGTGATGTCCGGCCTGACCCGGCCGCAAGCCAAGGTAAAGGCGTTCAGCTGCGGTGCAGACGATTTCATCTCAAAGCCGTTTGACACCACCGAGCTGCTCGCCCGCATGCAGGCGATCATCCGCCGCAGCAAAGGGTATGCGCAGCCGACGCTGTATGTGGGCCCCCTGCAGCTTAAACTCGACGTCCGCGAGGTGTTAGTCGGTGGGCGCCAAGTGCATTTGACCGCCAAGGAATACGCGATTCTCGAGCTTCTGGTCCTTCGCCGGGGCATGGTCCTAACGAAGGAGGCTTTCCTCGGTCACCTATACGGCGGGATGGACGAACCGGAGGCGAAGATCATCGACGTGTTTATCTGCAAACTTCGTAAGAAGCTGGCTGAGGCTGGTGCAAATAACGTGATCGGAACCGTTTGGGGCCGGGGATACACGGTTCGCGATACGTCAACCGTTGCCACCGAGGCTCTGCCGCTCGCACCACTCCAGGACGCTTATCCTGCGGTTCGTGAACTCAGCGTCGCTTAGGTCGCCTACACGGTAAACTGCTCGGCGATGATACGCTCCGAAAGACCTTGTTCGGGATCAAATAGGACGGTCGTAATGACCGTCCTATCCTCGCTCAGCGCAACGGACGCAACGTTGCGAACTTCGGTAAAGTCCGCGACAGCCGCCACCGGTCGCTTATCTGGCTCCAAAACCTCGAACAAGACCTCGACCGTGCTGGGAAGCAGCGCGCCGCGCCAGCGCCGGGGCCGAAAAGCACTGATCGGTGTAAGCGGAAGCAGGTTCGCCGACAGGGGGACGATCGGGCCGTGGGCAGAAAGATTATAGGCGGTGGACCCGGCCGGGGTGGACAGCAACACCCCGTCGCAAACCAATTCCTTCAGCCGGACACGCCCGTCCACGGTAATCCTGATCTTGGCCGCCTGTCGCAATTGGCGTAATAATGACACTTCATTCAGCGCGACCGCCTCTTCTACGACACCCGCTTGAGTGACGGCGTGCATCCGCAACGGATGCAAAACCGCGGCCTGAGCGCGATTAAGCCGCATCGGCAGATCATCCTCTACCAGGGAGTTCATCAAGAACCCAACCGATCCACAGTTCATCCCGTAAACCGGTGTCGTTTTCGATTCCGCCAGCAGTCGATGAAGGGTTTCGAGCATAAACCCGTCGCCGCCGAGGCAAACGACCGCCTGAGCGTCCGCTAGACTATAGTCTCCATAGCGGGATGTCAGACGGCGAAGACACTCTGTGGCGAGAGTTGTGGGAGCACCATAGAAGGCGATCCGGCTGATCGGTTCGGGAAAACCGGGAATTAGCCCAGCGGCTCCAGCCGGATAGAGCACTGGTGCCTTTGCAACCTCTAAATCACCCATTGAAGGTCACTGAAGTCGCCGATGTTCGGACACCGGCATGTCTTCTCGTATTTTCATCATCATCTTCCGATCGATTGATGCCGTGATGCATCCTGGCCCATCGGAACACTGCGCCACAATGTGGCCCCACGGGTTGCAGATTATCGAATGCCCAAACGTAAATCGGGCACCGCCTCTAGCGTCGGTATGGCGGCCCCACGTGGCCGGAGCGACAAACCAACATTGAGTCTCGATGGCGCGCGCGCGGAGCAATGGCTCCCAATGGTCCCGCCCTGTTTGCACCGTGAAGGCAGACGGTATGAATATCACATCCGCACCAAGCCGCCGCAGCCCGGAAAACAGTTCCGGGAAGCGTATGTCGTAGCAAATCGCACAGCCCATTTTGAGCTCGCCGGCGTCGAAAGTAATGAGCTCGGTTCCAAACCCATAGGTCGAACTTTCGCGATACCCGAGGCCGTCCGGGGTCGTTATGTCGAAAAGATGGATTTTTCGGTAGCGGGCGATCTCCACACCCTCTGGGTTGAAAACGACGGTTGTGTTGAACAAGGTTCCGTCGGCGTCCTCGCCGAGCGAGCCTCCATGCACGAAAATGTTTCGCTGCCGGGCGAGCAGCCGCAAAAACTCATACGCTGAACCGCCGGGAGCGTTGGATCCTTTGGCCGGTAGGCGCTCGGCGGCGGCCCTCTTGGTCGCCATGTCACCGCCTAAGCAGGTCCACATCTCGGGCAAAGCAATCATATCAATTCGGTCCGACGCGAGCGCTTCATCGATCAACCGTCCAGCCTGGTCGATGTTGTGGGCCTTATCACTCCCCGGATTCATCTGCACCGCAGCAATACGCATCGCACCCTCCATCTAGCCGCAGACTCGCAGCGCCCGAGGCGCACGGTCAATAGAGCCTAGGATCGTGTCCCCCTGCGTGGTGTAGGAGCGGCATCCCCGAGCAGGGTTGTTTGCTCGTTCAGGCTGCCAAGTGCGGCGGGCTGACGGAGCCAGTATC
>JAYVOF010000232.1:0-2846 GCA_043758105.1 Rhodospirillales bacterium
GTATTAGACCGCCGGCTGAAACAATGGGGTCTGCCGCGCTACCAATCGGAGGGGGCCGCGGCGGTGGACCTGCATGCTTGCCTCGACGAGCCATTGGAACTCACGCCCGGTGCTCCACCGACGCTGGTCTCCGCCGGGTTCGCCCTCCACATGCGCACGCCCTTCCTCGCCGCCCTCGTGCTGCCCCGCTCAGGCCTTGGCCATAAGAAAGGTTTGGTGCTCGGCAACCTCGTCGGCCTGATCGATGCGGATTACACCGGACCGATTATGGTCAGTGCCTGGAACCGCAATCCGCAAGGGACCCCGCACATCCTGCTCGCGCCCGGCGAGCGGTTCGCCCAGCTCATGTTCGTGCCGGTTGTCCGCCCGGATTTTACCGTGGTCGAGGAGTTTAGCGCCGCATCGGACCGTGGGGCAGGTGGCTTTGGCTCGACCGGGCACACCTGACATCGAACTGACATGAACGGCGGGGCTGACAAGGCAGTGCGAACCCTCTAACACCGGCGGCAGCATAGAGGGGAGGCCGATGTCCGAAACCGCTTTCCCCGCTTTCGCCTCGGCCCGGCGGCTGCCGAATATGTTCGACCTGGTGGCCGGACTCTGCATTCTTGCCGCGCTCATCTATGTCGGCAACATCGCCCGCGGCACGCTCGCCCCGCTGGACGCCGCGGACGCGACCGCCATCACGCTCGATCCGTCGAATTTGCCGGCCTACGCGGTCCGCACGACGCTCCGGATGTTCGCGGCCCTGGCGTGCTCGCTGTTCTTCACGCTGACCTACGCGACCTGGGCCGCCAAAAGCCGGCGCGCCGGGCTGATCCTGGTGCCGATCCTCGACATCCTGCAATCGGTGCCGATCCTCGGTTTCCTCACCTTCACCGTCGTGTTCTTCATGGGCCTGTTCCCCGGTCAGGTGCTGGGGGCGGAGCTTGCGGCGATCTTCGCCATCTTCACCAGCCAGGCCTGGAACATGGCGTTCAGCCTGTATCAAAGCCTCAAAACCGTCCCGGCCGATTTGGATGAGGCCGCGACCAGCTACCGGCTCAGCGGCTGGCAGCGGTTCTGGAAGCTGGAGGTCCCGTTCGCCATGCCCGGCCTGGTGTGGAACACCATGATGTCCATGTCGGGCGGCTGGTTCTTCGTGGTCGCGAGTGAGGCGATCAGCGTGGGGGACACCACCTGGAAACTGCCCGGCATCGGCAGCTACGTGGCGCTGGCGCTGGAACAGAAGGACATGCTGGCCGTCCTTTATGCCATCATCGCCATGGCGATTGTGATCCTGGCCTATGACCAACTGCTGTTCCGCCCCCTGGTGGCGTGGTCCAGCAAATTCCGCTTCGAACTCACCGCGGCCGAGCAGGTGGAGGACCCGTGGGTGCTAAAACTGCTGCGCCGCACGCGGGCGCTGCGCGCCATTTCCGGCGGCGTGGGCCGCGTGTTCGAGGCGGTCGGCAGCGCGCGCCTGGCCTGGCCCGGCCCCGTCCGACGCGCCCGGGTGAAGGCCGCGCCGTCCCGCACCGGGGACGCGGTGTTCCTCGTGGTGCTCGGCCTCGCCGTACTCGTCGCATGCTACGAAATCGTAGTGTTCGCTGCGCAGACGCTGGTCTGGGCCGATTTGCTCGAGACGGTGGAGCTGGGCCTCATCACCATGCTTCGGGTCGTCATTCTCATGATCGTGGCGACCCTCGTCTGGGTGCCGATCGGCGTATGGCTCGGCTTGCGGCCCAAATGGGGCCGGCGGATCCAGCCGCTGGCGCAGTTCATGGCGGCGTTCCCGGCCAATCTGTTCTTCCCGGTCTTCGTGCTGGCCACCGTGTATTTTCACGGCAATCCGGACATTTGGCTGACACCGCTCATGATCTTGGGCACCCAATGGTATATCCTGTTCAACGTCATCGCCGGCGCCAGCGCGTTCCCGGGCGATTTGCAGGAGGCCGCGGCCAATTTCCGCATCGGCGGCTGGCTGTGGTGGCGGCGGGTGATCTTACCGGGGATTTTCCCGTATTACGTGACAGGGGCCATCACCGCGTCCGGCGGATCCTGGAACGCGGCCATCGTGTCCGAAGTCGTGACCTGGGGCCAGACCAAGCTCGTAGCCCACGGCTTGGGGGCGTATATCGCCCAGGCCACATCGGACGGGGCCACGGGTAAGGTGGTGCTGGGCGTGGCCGTCATGTCTGCCTTCGTGCTGTCGTTCAACCGCGTGTTGTGGCGGCCGATGTATGCCTTCGCCGCCCGCCGCCTCACGCTTGGATAGGAGCCGTCATGGATCAGGTTGCCACGGCCGAGACCCTGTTGCAGGTCCGCAATGTCCGCCAATCTTATCATAAGGATAGCACTGCGGATCTGCTTGTCCTGGACAATGTGGAGCTGACACTTCGCACCGGTGAGATCGTGGGCCTTCTCGGCCGCTCAGGGTGCGGAAAATCGACGCTGCTACGGATTATCGCGGGACTGTTGGCGCCGACATCGGGTGAGGTCGAATGGCAGGGTAGGGCGCTACACGGCCCGGCGGATGGCGTGGCCATGGTGTTCCAGTCCTTCGCCCTATTTCCGTGGTTGACGGTCGAGGAGAACGTGATGCTGGGCCTCGAGGCGCAACGGGTCCCCCGGGCGCAGCGGGAGAAATTGGCCGAAACCGCGATCGACCTCATCGGTCTTGGCGGCTACGAGAGCGCCTATCCCAAGGAGCTGTCCGGCGGCATGCGCCAGCGCGTCGGCCTCGCGCGCGCGCTCGTGGTCGCTCCAGCGTTATTGCTGATGGACGAGCCGTTCAGCGCGCTAGACGTCCTGACCGCCGAGACGCTGCGCACCGACCTGATCGACCTGTGGAGTGAGGGCAAGCT
>JAYVOF010000233.1:0-2841 GCA_043758105.1 Rhodospirillales bacterium
GTGCGAAAGGCGTGACATCTGCGTAGGGCAGGGTCTCGCCCGAGATGCGGTAAGGCCCGGTGAGCTTGACCCAGGCCCGCCCACCGCGCAGCAAGCGCAGTAACGCAGCAAAGCCGGGCGCATCCATGCCCTGGCCGGGTTTCATGTAACCCAGGTGGCCAAACACCACATCCACGGGGAAGTCGGCCAGCAGCACGTCCAGCTCAGGGAACTCGTCCACGTGCATCAGAAATTCAAGGTGCCAGCCCAGGGGGCGGATGCGCTGGGCCAGTGCGCGCAAGGCGTCTATGGGCAAGCGCCCCTTGCCCTCTTTCACATCGACGATGTTGCAGCGCACGCCGCGCACACCCAAGCCATGCATGCGCTCCAGCTCAGCCTGTGGCGTGTCGGCGTCAATCACGGCCACGCCGCGCAAGCGCTGCGGGTCGGTGGCCAGAGCGTTCAGCAGTGCGGCGTTGTCGCTGCCGTAAATACTGGGCTGCACCAGCACCGCACGCTCAACCCCGAGCGTGCCCAGCAATTGCCGGTAGGCGGGCAGCAAAGCGTCCGGTGGTGTGTAGATGCGCGCGGCCGAGTAGAGGTAGAGCGCGAGTGGGCCGCAGATGTGGGCGTGCGTGTCGCAGCTCAGCGGTGGCAGCTTGAAGCGTGGTGCACGCGGCCTTGGGTCAGGGGCCGCGCACCACGGCGCTTGGTCGCTGTTCATTCGGTGGGCAGAAAGCCTTCGACCGAGAGGTAGCGCTCACCCGTGTCGTAGTTGAAGCCCAACACCCGCGCGCCGGCCGACAGCTCCGGCAGCTTCTTGGCGATGGCGGCGAGTGTGGCGCCCGACGAGAGGCCGACCAACACGCCCTCGACACTGGCGGAGCGGCGACCGTATTCGCGCGCTTCCTCGGCGCCGACTTGGATAACGCCGTCGATCGCGGCCATGTGCAGGTTCACGGGTACGAACCCGGCGCCGATGCCCTGGATGGGGTGGGGCGCCGGGCTGCCGCCGCTGATGACGGGCGATTGCGATGGCTCCACCGCAAAGCACTTCAACTGCGGCCAATGCGGCTTCAATACCTCCGCGCAGGCCGTGAGGTGACCGCCGGTGCCGACGCCGGTGATGATCGCGTCCAGCCCCTCCGGAAAGTCAGCCAGGATTTCCAGCGCCGTCGTGCGGGCGTGCACGGCCGGGTTGGCGGGGTTCTCGAATTGCTGCGGCATCCACGCCGTGCCGATTTCGGCCACCAGTGCCTGTGCCCGGGCGATCGCCGCCTTCATGCCGCCCTCGCGCGGGGTCAGCTCGAACGTGGCGCCGTAGGCCTGCATTAGCCGCCGCCGCTCGATCGACATCGACTCTGGCATGACCAGCACAAGCTTATAGCCCTTCACGGCCGCCACCATCGCGAGGCCGACGCCGGTGTTGCCCGACGTTGGTTCGACGATGGTGTAGCCGGGCTTGAGGTGCCCATCCGCCTCGGCCGCTTCCACCATCGCCACAGCAATGCGGTCCTTGATGGAGCCGCCGGGGTTGCCACGCTCGGACTTGACCCAGACCTCGGCATTCGGGAACATGCGTGCGAAGCGGATGTGCGGTGTGCCGCCGATGGTGTCCAGGACGCTGGCTGCCTTCATGGTCGTATCTCCAAATTCTGGGCTGCACCCTGTCCACAATCGCCCATACATTCAACACCGCATCGGCCCGTCTCGCGCCACGGGCTATGTTTTGAGAACGGCCTTCTACTTAAGCCCCGGCTGGCCAAGTTTTTTGTCAGCCCAACGCGGGAGATACCGAGCCGCCGGGCAGCCTCGCTCTGATGACCGCCAGCACCGGCTCGCGCATCACGCGTGTTTCCAACTTCAAAAGGGCGATATCCAGCACGCTGCCCCAAGCGGGTTGTAGGTCGTCAGCTAAAGCACCGTCCGATCAGGCTGCTTTGCCTGGGCGGAAGTAGTGCTCGCCAAACCTCAAAACCTAGAGTTCACGTCGACCCGCTTTGGGGGGATTGGGTTCTAGGCGCACGATGCGCTTCAGTTGCCCGCTTACCGCCTGGCGCGGGGTGAACGCGCCGGGTCTGGGCCATTGCTGGCGTGAGTATGAAGGCTGCTAGAGCCGCCCTAGCCATTGCCCGCCACACAACGGTTTCGCTTACAAATTAAACAGAACGAAAGCGAAACCGTTGCGCCGGCGTCAATGCGCGGATCAGGAGCTGCCGGGCAGGCGTTGCTACGCCATCGCCTCTGTCATCCCGGCCCCACTTGGCAACGTGGCGTCTGCGCCACGGCCCTGGCCTCGGCCGATGCCGCGATAGTCGAACCCCGCCGCGTGCATCGCCGCCGGGTCGAACACGTTGCGGAGGTCCATCATGAGCCGCCCGCGCATAAGTTCGGCCAGGCGGGCCGGGGCAAGGGCGCGAAACTCATTCCATTCTGTGATTAGCACCAGGATGTCGGCACCGTTCACGGCCTCGTACGCATCGGCGCAAAATGTGATGCCGGAGGGCAGCAAGGGCCGGGCCAGATCGTTGCCGACCGGGTCATAGGCGCGGATGGTGGCTCCCTCTTCCGCCAGCCGGCTTACGATTGGCAGGCTGGGCGCATCGCGCATGTCGTCCGTCTCGGGCTTGAACGTAAGGCCCAGCACGGCGATGGTCTTGCCGTGGACCGAGCCGCCGGCGGCGTGGATGACGCGGGCGGCCATGCTGCTTTTGCGCGCATCGTTGACCGCGACCGTCGCTTCCACCAGGCGGGACGGCGCGCCCCAATCCTGCGCGATCCGCATCAGCGCCAGCGTGTCCTTTGGGAAGCAACTGCCGCCAAATCCTGGTCCGGCATGCAAGAACTTCCGCCCGATCCGGC
>JAYVOF010000234.1:0-76210 GCA_043758105.1 Rhodospirillales bacterium
GTGTCACAGTGCTGCCGGGCTCGGCGGTGCCGGTGAGAAGCGGGGCTACGACATTGGTTAGATTGTCTCCTTGAATGCCGCTATCAGAGGCGGCAGCCAAGCTGAGCGTCGGCGCAAGCGGACTTATGGTGTCAATTATGATGGAAACTTCTACATAAGAAGACGTATTGCCAGCCTGATCTGTAGAGGTTGCACTTAGGTTGTGCTGGCCATCAATAAGCCTAGATAACTTCAACTTCCACTTACCTTGGCTATCAACATCTGTTTCGCCTAACTGCGTCAGACCAGCATTTGTATTCTCAAAGACGTCTATAACGCTTCCTGGGTCTCCCTCGCCAAATATGGTTGGAGCAGGATCTTTTGTTGTTGCGACACTGCTCACTTCGGCGCTGGAGGTTATAGATAAGCTTGGAACTCTCGGCGCCAATGTGTCTATAGAAATTGACAAAGTTGGAGAGATGGTGAATGTAGATGAGAATATATTAGTTAGTATAGCTGAGAGCTGGTGAACGCCATCTAACAATTTCGGGAGATTTATGAACCAAGTCCCATCTACTAGAACGGTCGCCTGGCCATAATCGGTTACCAGACCACTGAATGTGTCGGTTACATCAACAGAACAGAAGGCGGCATTATATCCAAGAATAGTAGGATTGTCTATGTTTGTAATATTATTTAATCCACTCTGGGATCCAGCCGCCAAGAAGGGCCCAATATCAATTGGCGCATTTGGATCAATAGTAACTGAGATATTTACCGGTGCAGACACGTTGCCGAATTCGTCTGTCACGATTGCAGTGATAATATGTATACCACTCATTAAATCGTTGGAGGATGAAGCAGCCCAATTCCCGTTTGTATCGGCGATAGCTGTATCAATAATATTTGAGCTGCCTTGAAAAAGATCGTATACGGTTATTGAGACTCCAGGATCGGCAGAACCTAGGAATACCGGTTGAGTATACGAAGTTACGCCATCGCCTTGAATTCCGGAGTCGGATGAAGGAGCAAGTTTGAATACGGCCGCCGATAGGCTTTGCGCAATCAGTCGGGGGGCGGACATTCGTTAGCTCCATAACACTGCCCTAGATTAGACCAGAATCCTCAAAGAATTCTGAATCCAACGCATCCTTGTGAAAGAACTATAAGTGTCCGTTCGGAAAGCGCTTGAGTCGCTGGAGTCGGTTGTGATTCCCTCGGCAGCACCGATTCGCGAGGTGCTACATGTGGACTGCCGAGAACCGTGCCCGGTATGAGCGGCGCGGACTGCGTTACCCGTCCGACCTGACGGACGCGGAGTGGGAGCTGGTTGCCCCGCACATTCGTCCGGCCAAGCGGGGCGGACGGCCAAGGACGGCCAACATGCGCGAGGTGATGAACGCGGTGCTCTATCTGCTGGGCACCGGTTGCCAGTGGCGGGCGCTGCCGAAGGACTTCCCCCCACGCACGACCGTGTTTGAGTATTTGGACCTGTGGGAGTGGGACCGAACGCTGGAACGTGTGCATCACGCGCTCTATGTCGCCGTGCGCGAGCAGGCGAAACGGGAGGCCAGCCCGACTGCAGCCATCATCGACAGCCAGAGCGTCAAGAGCGCGGAAAAAGGGGGGCCTGCATCGATCCTTCCGGCTACGACGCAGGCAAGAAAATCAAAGGCAAGAAGCGGCACATCGTTGTCGACACGCTCGGCCTGATGCTCAACCTCGTCGTCCACCCGGCCGACGTTCAAGACCGCGACGGCGGCCTGCTTGTCTTGCAAGCGGTGCGAAAGCTGTTCCCGTTTATCGAGCGCATTTTTGCCGACGGAGGCTATCAAGGGCCGGCGACGGCCGCCGCCGTCAGGGCACTCGGGCCATGGCAGATCGAGATCGTGAAACGCTCCGACCTGCATCGCTTCGTGGTGCTGCCAAAGCGATGGATTGTCGAGCGGACGTTCGCCTGGATGGGCCGCAACAGGCGGCTGTCGAAGGACTACGAGAACACGACACGCTTCGCCACCGCCTATCTGCGCTTGGCCATGATCCGGCTTATGCTGCGCCGTCTCGTTCGACTAAGCCCCGTTTTGTAATGACCAACTTTCCGAACGGACTCTTACGTCGTTGAAGTCGTGGTCGGCAAGTTCGTAGACCAGAATTTCTTTCCGAGTTCTAATGTTTCGGACATGGTCGCCGTCCTCAGCCAAGAGGTCGCCAACCTGGGCCCGGCGGCCAAGCCTTTCTTAATCAATAGGG
Organism: Rhodospirillales bacterium; assembly: GCA_043758105.1. Lineage (GTDB taxonomy): Bacteria > Pseudomonadota > Alphaproteobacteria > Acetobacterales > Acetobacteraceae > JANPPS01. The sequence goes on from JAYVOF010000234.1 coordinate 2,230, forward strand.
TGGTCCGATCCCTGGACGAAGTCGACACCACTGTCGTTAGCAACGCGCGAAATTTCCTGCTCGCGTTGGTCACGCGCCAGGAGCCCGCCGACCGCGCCCTGATTGTTAAGGGTTTCCTCGATCCCAGGTCGTCGGACGCGCAGTTCGCCGAGTTCGTCTCCATGCTGGTAGCGAGCGACCCGATCCTGCTGTCCAGCCTGGAGACTGGGACCAAGCTTCGCGTCAGGACGTTGCTGATGCTCAATGCGCAAACCGCAGGGGTGGCGTTGCCTTACCAGCAGCTCAGACATCCTGCACATGTCCTGGGGTTGTGCGTTGCACAGCTCGGTGAGGCCTTCGTCCTCGCGGAACTTAGAGAATTCTTCGATTGGGTCGTGGCGAAAGCCCCGTATACGCCTGAGCTCTTGCCGGCGCTCGCCCATGCTCCCGACCTTTTCGGCCGTTTGTTCCAGAACTATCTCGCCCGCGCGGGCTCCTCGCAGTGGGGCATGTCAAACCCCTTCGCGGCGGCCGTCCCCGCACTCGATGCGCCGTTGGCCGCCCTGACCACGGACGAGAAAGCCTTCAAGCTCCTCGCGTCGATCATGAAGGGAGCGGAGTGGAATGGCCACGGCCCCAGGGCGCTCATCAACAGTTCGTTCAGCACGCTACCGGCTCTTAAGGTCAAGGCACGGTCCTTCGCCGCCACCAATCCTGCGGGAGCAGCCGCCGCTCTCGCGGAGCAGCAGGTCGATATGGAGTTCGCGGAGTTTCTAAGCGACCACCTGGCCTGAGCGGCGGCGCTGTCCACCACAGACCGTCAAATAGTTGTCTGACGGAACGTCCGCTTGCGGAAGCCGCCAATGCGGCTGTACGACTAAGAATTGGCGTGAAGCAGCAGCGCCCGGTGCTTTTCAAATCTGGGATTGCGACGCCATCCAGCGCATTGCCCGCCCCGGCACCGCTACCCAGCCGGCGTAATCACCGCCAGCAGCCCTGTCAGCAAAGCCCGCAACTCCGCCGCCGCCAGCGTCTTCGGCGCGGCCTCGGTGATCCCCAACCCCTGGCCGAACGCCGTGCTGAACGCGGCCCGGTTCCCCAGCGTCATCGGCAGCACCGTCATGTGCCGGGCCGCGAGTTCGCGCTCGGTGGCTTCGCGGAGGCGAGCGCTGCCGGCCAGGCGGTTCAATACCAGGCAGGCCGGACGCTTTTCTTCGGCGGCGAGTTTCAGGGTGCCCTCGGCCGCCCAGATGTCGGGCAGGCTCGGTTGGATCGGGACCACCACCAAATCCGCGCCGCGGATTGCCCGGCGGGCGTCCGAGTCCACGTGCGGAGCGCTGTCCACCAGCACCACGTCATGCGTGCGCCGCAACCGCTCCAGCTCGGCCGCCAGGCGCCAGCCGGAGTGGTCGGACAGGGTGATCGCCGGGGGCTGGGTCACCCTCGCCATCCGCAGCGCGTGCCAGCGGACCAGGCTGTGCTGCGGGTCGATGTCCAGCACCGCCACCTTGCGGTCCACCGCCAGCGCCGCCGCGAGGTTGGCCACGAGCGTGGTTTTTCCCGCGCCACCCTTCTGTTGGGCCACCGTGATCACGACTGCCATGCGCGCACTCCTCGATTCGCGGTAGGTTATACTCCAGGATGACGGAATGATTGAGGCACTGCTTACCCCCACCGAAATGGCCGAGGCCGACCGGCTCGCGGCCGGCCATGGCGCGTCGCCGCACACGCTGATGCAGGCGGCCGGGCGGGCCATCGCGCGCGCGGCCCGCAGTTTCTCGCACCCGAGGCAGCATATGGGCCGCATCCTCGTCCTGTGCGGACCCGGCAATAATGGCGGGGATGGGTATGTCGCGGCCCGGCTGTTGGCGCAGGAGGGGTGGCCGGTGGCGGTCGCGGCGCTCGGCCCCAATCACTGGCCCGGCATCCAGGTCCCGTTCACCCCAGCCGAGGCGGCGCGCGCCGCCTTCGTGATCGACGCGGTGTTCGGGGCCGGCCTGCGCGTCTCCCTCTCCGATCAGGTCGCGGACACGCTGGCCGCGGCGCGCCGGGTGTTGGCCATCGATGTCCCGAGCGGCCTCGATGGCGCCACCGGGCTGCCGCGCGGACGGGTCCGGGCGGCGGAGCTGACGGTTACGTTCTTTCGGCTGAAACCCGGGCATGTGCTGTTGCCGGGCCGGGCGCTGTGCGGGCGGGTGGTGCTGGCCGATATCGGGCTGCCGGTGGCCGTGCTGGACACCATCAATCCGCAGACCTGGCGCAACACGCCTGCGCTCTGGACCCTGCCGGAGCCCGGTGCCGTCAGCCACAAATACTCCCGCGGCCATCTGACGGTGCTGGGCGGGGTCATGAGCGGGGCGGCGCGGCTGGCGGCGGATGCGGGGCGCAGGGCAGGGGCCGGGTTGGTCACCATCGCGTCCACGACGCCGCACGCCTATGACGCGGCAGCGCCGGGCATCATCGTGACCGGGACGCCGCTCGCCGAACTCATGCAGGACGCCCGGCGGAATGCCTGGGTGGTGGGACCCGGCCTCGGCCCGGACGCGGCGCGGGCGGCCCTTCCGCTATTGGCGGGCCGTGGCGTGGTGGCCGACGCGGACGCGCTGCATGGGGACCCGGAGGCGCTGTCCGGTTGCGCCGTGCTGACGCCGCATGAGGGTGAGTTCACCCGGCTGTTCGGCCCGCCCGGCCTGGACAAGCTGGCGGCCGTCCGCGCCGCCGCGCGCCGGGTCGGGGCGGTTGTGTTGCTGAAGGGGGCCGACACCGTGATCGCTGCGCCGGACGGACGGGCCGCGATCAACGACAACGCGCCGCCTTGGCTCGCCACCGCCGGGGCCGGGGACGTGCTGGCCGGCACCATCGGCGGGCTGTTGGCCCAGGGGATGCCGGCGTGGGAGGCCGCGTGCGCCGGGGTTTGGCTGCACGGACGGGCGGCGGCGCTGGCCGGGCCGGGTCTGGTCGCGGACGATCTGCCGCTAAATATCACCCACGCCTGCAGAGAACAGTGGATCGCGAAGTGAATACAATGCGCTATGCTGTCGCGGACAAGGACCGGAGCCTGCCATGAGTGACGCCGCCGCCCCGATCGGGCTGTTCGACCGCGCCATCCGCCGCATTGCCGGGGTGTGGAAAGACATGGCGTCCACCGTGTCGCCGGACGAGGATGATAGCATCGCCTCGCAAATGCGCGCCTGCCTCGCGGCCCGCGGGGGTGAGGTCAGCGCCCGTAACCGCGCGGCGAAGCTGGCCGAAACCTATCTTAGCCTGGACGATTCCGGGCGCCGGGGCTTCCTGCTGGATTTGGCGCATTTCGAGTCGGATCCCGACGCGGCCACCACCGCCTTCGACGCGCTGCAATCCACCACCGACCCCGCCGCCCGGGCCATGGCCGCCGTTCGTCTGCGCCGGGCGCTGGAGCCGCCACGGGTCCGGCTGCTGACGCAATTCACCACGATCCCGTCCGGCATGAAATTCCTGGTGGATTTGCGCGCCACGTTGCTCGACCTCATGAAGGGCGATTTGTTCCTCGAGGCGCTGGCATCCGACCTGCACCATTTGCTCGCCAGCTGGTTCGACATCGGCTTCTTGGAGCTGGTGCGCATCGATTGGAACAGCCCGGCCATCTTGCTCGAGCGGCTGGTCGGCTATGAGGCGGTGCATGAGATCCGCTCCTGGAGCGATCTCAAGAACCGCCTCGACAGCGACCGCCGCTGCTACGCGCTGTTCCACCACCGCATGCCGAACGAGCCGCTGATCTTCGTGGAGGTGGCGCTGGTGCGCGGCCTGGCCGGCAGCGTGCAGCGGCTGCTGGACAAAAAGGCGCCGCTGCTGGACCCGAAAGACGCAGATACCGCGATTTTCTATTCCATCAGCAACTGCCAGCGCGGCCTCGCCGGCATCAGCTTCGGCAATTTCCTGATCAAACAAGTGGTGGAGCTATTGGGGGCCGAGTTCCGCGGCCTCAAGCAATTCGCCACCCTGTCCCCCTTACCCGGCTACCGCAAATGGCTGGATGCCCGCCTGCTCGCCGATGACGCCCTGTTGCTGAGTGAGGATGAGAGCACGCATCTCCGCACCGCGGCACCCGCCAGTGCGGCGGCCGAAACCGGCCCGCAAGCGCTGCGCGCCATCCTCGCGCATCGCGGCTGGGTGCGGGATCCGGTCATGGCGCCGGTGGTGGAGCCGGTGCTGGTCCGTCTCGCGGCCCGTTACGTTTTGGTTGAAAGCCGGGGTCCCCGCGCGCTTGACCCCGTGGCGCATTTCCACCTGTCGAACGGGGCCCGGGTCGAGCGGATCATCATGGGCGCCGATACGGCCGGGAAGGGGGTCAAGGAGAGCGCCACCCTCATGGTCAATTACCTCTATGATCCGGCGAAGATCGAGGACTATCACGAAGACTACGCCGGCACTGGCAAGCGCAACGCCAGCACGACCGTGCGCAAATTAGCAAAGGGCTGGGCATGAACGCTCCAACGCCGGTCATCATTCCACTGCCGGAGGACCGGCTGGCCGGCCTGCATCAGATCGAGCGGAAGCTGCTCTGGCTGTCGGCCTGGACCATCCACAACGCGAACCACATCCGCCCCAACCGGGATGGGTTGAAGGTCGGCGGGCATCAGGCGAGTTGCGCCAGCTGCATCAGCATCATCACCGCGCTCTATTTCGATATTCTGCGCCCGCAGGACCGGGTGGCGGTGAAGCCGCATGCGGGGCCGGTGTTCCACGCGGTGAACCTGCTGTTCGGCCGTCAAACCGCCGCGAATATGGAGGGCCTGCGCCGGATGGGCGGCATCCAGAGCTATCCGTCCCGCACCAAGGACGGCCCGGAGGTGGATTTCAGCACCGGGTCGGTGGGCCTCGGCGTCGCACTCACGAGCTTCGCGGCACTCATGCAGGATTACGTGCGGCTCCATGCCCTGACCGACGCACCGCCGGGCCGCCATGTGGCGATCGCGGGCGACGCGGAGCTGGACGAGGGCAACATCTATGAGGCGCTGCTAGAGGGCTGGAAGCATGACATCCGCAACGTCTGGTGGGTGATCGACTATAACCGCCAAAGCCTCGACAGCGTCATGCCGGACCGGCTGTTCGGGCGGATCGAGGGTCTGTTCCGGGACATGGGCTGGAACGTCATCACGCTGAAATATGGCCGCCTGCTGCAGGCCGCGTTCCAACGCCCGGGCGGGGCCGCGCTCGAAACCTGGATCGATGACTGCCCGAACTCGCTCTACTCCGCGCTCACGTTCCAGGGGGGGGCGGCCTGGCGCATCGCGATCCTGGCCGAGTTGGGCCGGGACGGGGGCGTGCGCGCCATCATCGACCCGCTATCGGATGCGGAGCTGGCGCGGCTCATGACCAATCTTGGCGGGCACGACGTGGATTATCTGATCGAACAATTCCGCCTGGCGGATGCGGCCGGGGATCAGCCGACGTGTTTTATTGCCTATACCGTAAAGGGCATGGGTCTGCCGTTCGCCGGGCATAAGGACAACCATTCGGGTATGATGACCCGGGATCAGATGGCGGCGTTCCAGACGGAGAACCGGGTCCGTCCGGGCCACGAATGGGACGTGGCGGAGGGCCTCGATTTCACCGCCGAGGCGTTCCAGGCGGTGATTGACGCGGCGCCGTTCGCGCAAAAACTCACGCCCACCGGACGATTCCTGAGCGCCCCCGCGGTGCACGTCCCCGCCATCCTACCCCGTGCGGACATTACTGGGCGGAAAGTCAGCACCCAAGCCGGCTTCGGCGATATGCTGGCAGAGATCGGGCGCGGTAAGGATGATTGCGCCGAGCTGTCCCGTCACATCCTGACCACGAGCCCGGACGTGACGGTCAGCACGAGCCTCGGCCCCTGGGTCAACCGGCGGGGCGTATTCGACCGGCATACGCGGAACGACGTGTTCCGCGACAATAAATTGGCCTCCGCCCAGCGCTGGGGCATGTCGCCGACGGGCCAGCATATCGAGCTGGGCATCGCCGAACAGAACCTGTTCTTGCTCCTGGGCGCGGCCGGATTGCAGCACAGCCTGAACGGCGCCCGCGTGCTGCCGATCGGCACGGTGTATGACCCCTTCGTCAACCGCGGCCTCGATGCTCTCATCTACGCCTGCTATCAGGACGCCCGCTTCCTGCTTGTCAGCACCCCCTCCGGCATTACTTTGGCGCCCGAGGGTGGCCAGCACCAATCGATCAACACGCCGCTGATCGGCATGGCCGCCGACCGCCTCGCCTCCTACGAGCCCGCCCACGTGGACGAGCTGGCCATCCTGCTGCGTCACGCGCTGGTCCACATGCAGGAGCCCTCGGGCAGCGCAGTGTGGCTGCGTCTGTCCACACGGCAAATCCCGCAGCCCGCCCGCACGTTGGAGCCCTCGCACGTGATCGCCGGCGCCCACTGGGTGATCCCGCCCGCGCCCGGCGCCCGGCTGGCCATCGCCTACCAAGGGCCCGTCGCCCCCGAGGCCGAAGCTGCATTCGAGCAAATCAAGGACGAGGTCCCCGGCGTGGGCCTATTGGCCATCACCAGCCCCGACCGCCTGCACGCCGGCTGGACCACCGCCGCCCGCATTCGCCGCACCGGCCAGCCGGCGATGTCCCATATCGAGACCATCCTGGCCCCCTTGGCGCGTGACGCCGCCTTGGTGACGGTGCTGGACGGCCACCCGGCCGCCCATAGCTGGCTCGGCGCCGTCCGCGGCCAGCGCGTGGTGCCGCTGGGCCCGGACCATTTCGGGCAGAGTGGCGATATGATCGAGCTGTACGCCGAGTACGGCATCGATACGGATGCCATTCTGGATGCATGCGCGCAGGCTTTACTGTAGAATGCCGGTGTGACTTACGGACCGAGTTCAGAAAGCGTGCTGGGGCGAGGGTGGCGATCGCCTGTTTCGGCGGAGGCTGAAGCTCTTGTGGAATCGATCAACCGCATTCTCCCTCACATGCGGCATCTTCTACGGAACGTTCGGAATGATCTCGAGCCGATCGACATGGCGGAGATCATGATGGAGCGGATGCGGACCCTGGGGAATGCAGGCATGTGGGTTTATACGGCCGAACTGGGCCGGTTGACCGTCACCGCTGGGTCCGGTCAGGCGGCCATCACCGGGGCACACAGCAAAGCATTGACCTTGACCGGGGAATTGCTTGACGTCAACGCCGCCCTGGCCCCGCTGACCTACGGTGCCGCAGCGGCCGGGTCCGACGTGATCCGGACCCTAACGCGGCAATCCAGGGGCGAAATGCGCTCTCGTGTCGTCGCGCAATGACGGGTCACCGCCTACGACGACAACACCGGCATTTCGATCGACCGGGCCACCTCCTCGGCCAAAGCCGTCCCTGTGATGGGCTTGCGCAACAGCGTGAACCGCCCCGCCATCTCGCCGGCCATCGCCCGCTCCGCCGCGTCCGTCGCATAGCCAGTGAGCAATAACGCCGGCAGGCCCTTGTGGCGGCGCTGGGCCTCGCGGATCAGCGCCAGGCCGTCCATCATCGGCATCGACAGATCGGTGACCAGCAGCGTGACCGCCGGTTCGGCCGTCAAAATCCGCAACGCCTCCGCCCCGCTGGCCGCGGTGAGCACGGTATAACCGTACTCCTCCATCTGCTGCCCCAGCGTCTCCAGCACCATCGCGTCGTCATCCACCATCAGAATGCAGGCCGCCCCGGCACGGCTGCCGCGCGCCGTCGTTTCCGGCTGCTGGAGCACGGGGCGAGGCGCTTCGGGGAACCACAGCGTCACCACCGTGCCCTGGTCCGGCGCACTCTCGATCCGCAGGCGCCCGCCGCTTTGCTCCGCAAAACCCCGCGCCATCGCGAGGCCGAGGCCGGTGCCCTTCCCGACCGCCTTGGTCGTGAAAAACGGCTCCGTCGCCCGCGTCAGCACGTCCGCCGCCATGCCCATGCCGGTATCGGCGACGGACAGCCGCACATACGACCCGGCGGGCACGCCGCAATCGGGTGCACCGTCCGGCACGTCATCCATCGCCGCCGCCAAACTCAGTATCCCGCCCCCCGGCATCGCGTCCCGGGCGTTGGTCGCGAGGTTGACCAGCACCGTCTCCACCTGCCCCTTATCGGCCGCGAACGGACGCAAGCCGGGGGCCAGCGCCACCCGCACCGAAATGCCGCCGCCCAGCGTATGAGCCAGGATCTCCTGCAGGCCGGTCAGCAACGGGGCCGGGTCCACCGCCTCCGTCCGCAAGTCGCCGCGGCGGCCGAACGCCAGCAGGCGCCGGGTGATGGCCCCGCCCCGCCCGGCGGCCTCCGTAATCAAGTGCGCGAAGCGTTGAACGCGCGCCGGGTCGTCGGCCCGCTGCTCGATCATCGCGGCCGCCCCCAGCACGGATTGCATCACGTTGTTGAAATCATGCGCGATCCCACCCGCCAATTGACCCAGCGCCTCCATCCGCTGCGCATGCGCCAACCGTGTCTGCGTCTCCTGCAGGTCCCGCGTGCGCTCCTCCACGAGGCGCTCCAGCTGCGCCTGCGACTGGGCGGAGGTTTCGCGCGCCGCCACGATCTCGGAAATATCCGTGGACGTGCCAAACCAATGGGTGATGGCCCCCATATCGTCCCGCAGCGGCTCGGCCCGGGTTAGGAACCAATGATAGGACCCATCGGACGCGCGCAACCGGCGCTCGATCTCGAACGTCGTGCCGCGCTCCAGCGCCTGCTTCCAGCGGGCGTTGCTTGCCTCCCGGTCGTCCGGATGCACGATGTCGAGCCAGCCCCACGAGGTGTGATCGGATGCCGGCATGCCGGTGAACTCTTGCCAGCGGCGGTTGAGGAACCGGTTATCGCCATCGGGCAACGTGATGAACATCTGCTGCGGCATGGCGGTGACCAGGGTGCGGAACCACGCCTCGCTCTCCGTCAGCGCGGCCGTGGTTTGGGCCAGCCGCGCCTCGGCCCGCCGCACGGCAGACGCACCAAACCAGGCAAACCCGATCGCGGACCCCGCGGCGGCGAGGGCAAACAGCACCGGGGCGAACAGCGGCGCATACCAGTGCAGCCGCACCCCCCACACCACAATTCCCCCGGCCAGAAACGGCAACACCACCCCGACCGGGATCAAACGCCGCAGCACGCTGTCCGCCAGCGACCCGGACGGAAATTTTCGCCGCCAGCCGAGCTGCGGCAGTGTCATGGCCATCGCCAGCGCCAACAGCACGAACGCGATGCCGGTGTTGAGCGCGACCGCGATGAATGGCCCCAGCCGGTAGAACTCCTGCACCCCGTACGCATACCCGGCCAACGACAGATAGCCGACCGCGCCCGGAACGGCCGCCAGCACATGTCCCGCCAGCACGCTGCGATCCGTCGATTTGCGGTGACCGGCCCCGAAGGCGAGCAAGACGATCGCCATGCCGGAAATCACGAGGCCGCCCGCCGTGGCCGGTGCCATCCGCCCGTTGAACGGGGCCGATGTCGTCTGTGGATCTAAGAACAGCAGCTCATCGATGCCGAGCCTCACGCCCGCGATATACTCGACCAGTGTGAGCGCCCCGAGCCCGAGCGGCACGAGTCCGAGTGCCGCCGCAAGCCATAAGCGGGCCCGCGCACCCCCCCCGGCCGCGGCCCGCAGCAGCAGGAGCGCCGCGCCGGACGCGACAAAGCTCAACCCCACATTGGCCTTCATGGTCGTGAGACCCGGCAGCACGGTCATCAGCCCGGGGATGTCCAGCGTCCAGCCGGCCAGCACCCCAAGGCCGATCAGGGCCGTGCAAAGGGCGAGGGCGCGGCGCAACCACTCGGTTCTCGCCATCCCTGTCATCAGCCGATGCCTCTCATGTTCCGGTATGCGTCATTCTGCCTCTGGTTGTAGGCCGCATGGTATTTGCCCGCTGCGCCACCAGCCATAATCCCGCGGTACTTTCAACCGTCGTTCGCCGCGCAATTGGTCCGCCGAGGGTTCCGGCCCTGCCGATGAAATGCTATGGCCCCCGCATGACCGCCCCCTTTCCCGCTGCCGTGTTCGCGCCAGAGCACCAGGCACCCTTGATCCTGGCCCTTCCCAAGGGCCGCATTCTCGCCGAATGCATCCCGCTGCTGGACCGTGCCGGCATCCATCCCGCACTCGACTACCTCGATGAAGACAGCCGGCGTCTCCGTTTCCCCACCGCGGAGGACGGGCTCGATGTCGTGCGGGTCCGTCCGTTCGACGTCGCGACCTTCGTCGCGTTCGGCGCGGCGCAGATCGGGATTTGCGGTGCGGACGTGCTGATGGAATTCGACTATCCGGAGATTTACGCCCCGCTCGACCTCCGCATCGGCGCCTGCCGCGTCAGCGTGGCGGAGCCGGTGGATGCGGAGCCGGAGGATCCCCGCACCTGGTCCCGCGTTCGGGTGGCGACCAAATACCCCAACGTCGCCCGGCGGCATTACGCCACCCGCGGCGTGCAGGCGGAGATCGTGCATTTGAATGGCGCGATGGAGCTGGCGCCCGGATTGGGGCTCAGCCGGCTGATCGTCGATCTGGTGCAGACCGGCAGCACGCTCAAGGCCAACGGGTTGCGGGAAACCGAAGTGATCGCCGAGGTCACCAGCCGGCTGATCGTCAACCGGACCGCGCTGAAAACCCGTCCGGAGGAGGTGAACGCGCTGGTCGCCCGCTTCCGCGCCGCCCTCGCATGAGGCGCCTGTCCACGATCGAGCCCGGGTTCGAGGCCCAGTTTCGCGCTCTGTTGCTGGATGGCCGGGACACCACCACACGGGTGGACGGCGCCGTCACCGCCATTATCGCCGACGTCCGGGCCCGGGGTGACGCGGCGCTGATCGACCTCACGCAGCAATTTGATCACCAAACCCTCACGCCCGGCACGCTGCGCGTCAGCGCCGCCGAAATCGACGCGGCCACCGCCAGCATTCCCGCCCCATTGGCCGACGCGCTCGATCTCGCGGCGGTCCGGATCGAGGCGTTCCACCGGGCGCAAATGCCGGTGGATCTCATGCACACGGACGCCGCCGGGCTCACGCTCGGGCTCCGCTGGGGACCGCTCGACGCCGTGGGGCTGTATGTGCCGGGCGGTAAGGCGGCGTATCCGTCATCGGTATTGATGAACGCGCTGCCGGCCCGGGTGGCGGGGGTGCCGCGCATATGCATGTGCGTGCCCACGCCGGGTGGGGTGCTGAACCCGCTGGTGCTGGCGGCAGCCCGAAGGGCAGGGGTTACGGAAATTTACCGGGTCGGCGGCGCGCAGGCGGTGGCGGCTATGGCGTATGGCACCGCCAGCATTGCGCCGGTGGACCGGATCGTCGGACCCGGCAACGCCTATGTGGCGGAGGCCAAGCGCCAGGTGTTCGGACGCGTCGGGATCGACAGCATCGCCGGTCCGTCCGAGGTGGTGGTGCTGGCGGACCAACGGCAAAACCCGGCGCACGTGGCGCTGGATTTGCTGGCGCAGGCCGAGCATGACGAGGCGGCGCAGAGCATTCTCATCACGAATGATGCCGGTTTCGCCGGCCGGGTCGCGGCCGCCGTTGACCACGCGCTGCTGACGCTGCCCCGCGCCGCCATCGCCGGGCCGAGCTGGCGGGATCACGGCGCCATTATCGTGACACGGGATTGGGAGGAGGCAGTGCGCCTCACCAACGAATTGGCGCCCGAGCACCTGCAGATCATGACCGCCGACCCCCGCGCCCTGTTCGCGCAAATCCGTCATGCGGGCGCCGCGTTCCTCGGGTCCTGGTGTCCGGAGGCGCTGGGTGACTACGTGGCCGGTCCCAACCACGTGCTGCCCACCGGACGCACGTCCCGTTTCGCGTCCGGGCTTTCGGTGTATGATATGCTGAAGCGCACGACGTGGGTGGAGGCGGATGAGACCGCATTACGCGCCATCGGACCCGCCACGGTGGCGTTGGCGACGGCCGAGGGATTGCACGCGCATGCGAGCAGTGTGTCCGTGCGGCTTGACCCCTGAGCCGCGGGTGATCATGTTCCGCCGCACGTCACCTATTTAGGAACCTGATGTCAAAAGAAGATATGATCGAGTTCAGCGGCACCGTGCAGGAATTGCTGCCGAACGCCATGTTCCGCGTGAAGTTGGACAATGAACACAGCATTTTGGCCCATACCTCGGGCAAGATGCGCAAGAACCGCATCCGCGTGCTGGCCGGCGACCGGGTCAATGTCGAGATGACGCCCTATGATTTGAGCAAGGGCCGGATCACGTTCCGATTCAAGTAAGTGGGTCGGTTCAAGTAAGTGGGCCGGTTCAAGTAATCCCGCCGCTCATTTTGGCCTCTGCCAGTCCGCGGCGGCTGGCGCTCCTCGCGCAGATCGGCGTGGTGCCGAACGGTGTGGTCCCCGCCGATATCGACGAAACCGCCGCGCCCGATGAGCCGCCCCGGCGCTATGCCGCCCGGATGGCGGCGTCGAAGGCGCGCGCCGTCTCGGTGCCGGGCGCCTTCATTCTGGCCGCCGACACCGTGGTGGCGCTGGGCCGCCGCATCTTGCCCAAGGCTCACGACCCGGCGTCGGTTCGCGCCTGCATGGCGCAACTCTCGGGCCGGCGGCATCACGTGCTCACCGCCCTCACGCTGCTGACGCCGGAGGGTGCCGCGTCCCACCGGATCAACGACAGCGTGGTCGCGTTCGCGCGCCTGACGGAGGCACAGCTGGACGCCTATGCCGAATGCGGCGAGGGGATCGGCAAGGCGGGCGGCTATGCCATTCAGGGCCGGGCCGGGGCCTATGTTCGCCTCCTCCTTGGGAGTTACAGCGGCGTGGTCGGCTTGCCACTGTTCGAGGTGGGCCAGGTGCTGCGCGGACGCGGCTATCTCAACCCGTGATTTGGATCAGCAGCAGCCCCGGCGAATTGCGCGCGGCCGCATTCGTGGACGGCGTGCTGACCGACTACGCCATCAGCCGCCCGGGCCATCCAGATGGCGTGGGCGATGTATATCGCGGCCGGGTGCTGGCCCGGGTCCCGGCCATGGCGGGCGCGTTCGTGGCGTTGACGGAGGCCGAGGGCTTTCTGCCGGACAGCGCCGGCGCGGCGGGCTTGACCCAGGGTGACGCCGTCCGCGTGCGCATCACCCGCGCGGCGCAGGGCGGCAAGGGCCCACGGTTGGCCCGGGACGGGGTCTGCGACCCGGGTCCGCCCGCCTTGCTGGTCCGCGGCCCCGGCGCACCCGAGCGTCTGGCGACGCTCCATCCCGGCATGCCAGTGCGCGTCGATGAGCCCGGTCTTTTGGCCGCACTCCGCCCGGCGTTGGGCGATCGCGTGTCGCTCGGCCCCGGTTTCGATGACGAGATCGAGGCCGCTTTGGCCGAACTCGCCACCCCCCACGCCGTGTTGCCAGGCGGCATGCAGACCAGTTTCACGCCCACCCCCGCCCTGGTGGCGATCGACGTGGACGCCGGAACCGCGACGCAGGACCGGCGGGCGAAGCCGGTGGCGCAGATGGCGGCCAACCGGGACGCGCTGCCGGCGCTCGCCCGGCACATCCGGCTCCGCAATCTGTCCGGGGCCATCGTGGTCGATCTGGCAGGAATGAAGGCGAATAAGCGGGGGGCCTTGGCCCCGGCGTTCACGGACGCCCTCGCCGGCGATCCGCTCCGTCCTCTGTTCCTTGGTTTTTCCTCGCTGGGCCTGGCCGAAATCCTCCGTCCGCGCATCCATCCGCCGCTGCATGAGTTATTATCCGGGCCGCACGCGGCTGGTCTATCGGCGTTACGGCAATTGGTCCGGGACGCCGCCGCCGAACCGGCCATCGCCTGGGCCGTCCGCGCCCCGCCCGACATCTGCGCCGCCCTGGAGCAGGATACGGCGGCCCGCACAGACCTTGCGCGCCGCACCGGCCGTCCCCTTGTGCTGCGTCCGGACCCGTCTGTGCCGCCGGGCCAAACCCGCCTGGAGAGGATCCCCCGTGCCTGACCCGACATGCCCCATCTGCCGCCGCCCCACCGACCCGGCCCTCCGCCCGTTCTGCTCCAAGCGCTGCGCTGACGTGGATTTAGGCCGGTGGTTTACGGGAAACTACGCCGTGCCCGCGGCGGGCGACGATAGTGCTGACGATGCGGAAGAAATCTGAATAAGCGCAAGACCGGTCCTCAGACGCCGTCATTGCGAGCCGCGTGGCGAAGCAATCCAGGACCACAAGAACACGTGTTGCCCCTGGATTGCCGCGCCCCAAGCGGGGCTCGCAATGACGGGCCCCTGGTTTACGCCGCCGTGTGGCTGTTGGTGGAATGCAAGGGCATCCCACCCCACCTAATCGGGTCGCGGGTGGCGGGGGTCGCTCCCCGTGGGGCCCTCATGTCAGTCAATCGCGCACCTTTGCGAGTGAACCCGCGACGAAGGTCGGAACTTCGGCTTGATCCCAACGCCGCCGTGGGCTAACCAGCCCCTCCAGCAAATGCCCAGGTAGCTCAGCTGGTAGAGCATGTGACTGAAAATTGCAGTGTCGGCGGTTCGACTCCGTCCCTGGGCACCATCATTTCGTTACTGCTGAGCGGGCGCGCCGCTCGGTTGTGACGTGGGGGCCGGAGTGCGGGGTGCCTTGTTCGCCTCATGATGGCCGACCGCACAGCCCACCGCCGCACCCGCGAGGCCATGGTGACCCACGAAATGTCCGGCGACACCGCCCACGGCGGCACCCTTGAGGCATCCCGCGGCCTGGGCGGCGGGGGCGGCAAACAGCACTATCAACGCCAATAGGGCACGCATTGGGATGTCTCCTGTTTCGATAATCCCCTAACGCAGGCCACGGCGATGCGTTCACTGCCGTCCCGCCTATGTCCCGGCGCAAATCACGGCTATGAGGCGATACGTCGATCAGGGCGGCACGATGCAACAGGGACCGATTGCGATGATCAACCGACGCGCCGTGCTGACCGGGGCCGGAATGCTGGCGTGCCCGGCGCTGTTGCGCGCCCAAACGGCATCCCAGACCGGACCCATCCGAATCGGCGAGATCAACTCCTATACCGCGCAGCCCGCCTTTACCCTGCCGTACCGCAACGGCTGGCAATTGGCGGTCGAGCAGGTGAACCAGCAGGGCGGCATCATGGGCCGCAAGCTCGAAATCATCAGCCGCGATGACGCCGGACGCCCGCCGGACGCGGTGCGGATCGCGGGCGAGCTGCTGGCGGATGAGGGCGTCGATCTGCTCGCCGGCACCTTCCTCAGCAATGTGGGCCTTGCCGTAAGCGATTTTGCCCGGGAGCAAAAGCGCCTGTTCGTGGGCGGGGAGCCGCTGTCGGACGCGCTGGTGTGGGAAAAGGGCCACCGGTATTGCTTCCGCCTCCGCCCCAGTACCTACATGCTGGCCGCCATGCTGGTGGATGACGCGGCGAAATTGCCGGCCACGCGCTGGGTGACCGTCGCCCCCAACTATGAATACGGCCAATCCGCCGTCAAATGGTTCAAACAGATGCTGACCGCCCGCCGCCCGGACGTGACATTCGTCGGCGAGCAATGGCCGGCGCTGGGCAAGATCGACGCCGGGGCCACGGTGCAGGCGCTGCTGGACCAGAAGCCCGAGGCGATCTTCAACGCCACGTTCGGCGCCGACCTCACCAATTTCGTGCGCCAGGGCAACACGCGCGGCCTGTTCGAAAAACGCAGGGTCGTCTCAATGCTTACCGGGGAGCCGGAATATTTGGACCCACTGGCGGACGAAACGCCACCGGGCTGGATCGTCACCGGCTACCCGGCGGGCCTCGACACCCCGGCGCACAGGAGCTTTGCCGACGCCTACCGCGCCAAATTCAACGAGGCGCCGAAGATGGGCTCCGTCGTCGGCTATTCCCTGATCAACGCCATCACCGCGGGCCTGCGCCGGGCCGGCAGCACCGAGACGGAGGCGATGGTGGACGGCCTTCGCGGCGCGCAATTCGACACGCCGTTCGGGCCGGCGATGTTTCGCCCGCAGGATCAGCAATCGACGCTCGGCGCCTATGTCGGCCAGCTGGCGCAAGCGGGCGGGCGCGGGGTGATGACCAATTGGCGCTATATCGACGGCGCCGCCGTGCTTCCGGACGATGCGGCGGTCAAGGCGCTGCGTCCCGGCTAGCCTCGCGCCTTGGATATTTTTGCCACTTTCCTGACCGGGCTGTCGGGCGCGTCATCGCTATTCCTGGTGGCGGCCGGGTTGACGGTCATCTTCGGCGTGACCCGGGTGGTCAATTTTTCCCATGGTAGCCTGTGTATGCTGGGGGCGTATGTCGGCTGGTCCATCCTCACCCGGCTGCCGCGCGACCCGGCGTCCTTCACCGCCGGCATCCTCCTCACCGCCCTCGTGATCGGCGGTCTGGGCGCGGTGCTGGAAATGGTGCTGCTCCGCCGGATCTACCGGGCGCCCGAGTTATTCCAGCTATTGGCAACCTTCGGCGTCGTGCTGATGGTGCAGGACGCGGTGCTGCGCATCTGGGGCCCCAACGACCTCACGTTGCCACGCCCCCCCTGGCTCCGCAGCGTCGTGACGCTCGGGGGGGAGGGGGGGGAGGGGCGGTTTCCCATCTATGACCTCGTGCTGATCGGCGTGGGTCCGGTGATGCTGGGCGCGCTGTGGCTGCTGTTTACCCGGACGCGGTGGGGCACGCTGGTGCGGGCCGCGACGCTCGACCGGGAGATGGTGGCGGCGCTCGGCGTGAATCAGCGCTGGCTGTTCACCGGCGTGTTTGCCCTGGGCGCGGCACTCGCGGGCTTGGGTGGCGCGCTGTCGTTGCCATCCGCCTCCGCCAACCCCTCGATCGACCTTACGGTCATCGCGGACGCGTTCGTGGTGGTGGTGGTGGGCGGCCTCGGCAGTATTCCGGGGGCCTATGTCGCCGCAGTGCTGATCGGCGTGCTGCAGGCGTTCGGGGTGGCGCTCATACCCCAGGCGACGCTGGTGCTGGTGTTCGCGCTGATGGCCCTGGTGCTGATCGTGCGCCCGTACGGTCTGCTCGGGCGGGCCGAAATGGGCGTCCGGACCGCGCCGGACCTTGTGCCCCTGATACGGCCCGCACCCCGCGCCCTCCGCTGGGCGGGCGGCGTCGCGCTGGCACTCGCGGTCCTGGCCCCGTTGGCCGCCGGGCCATCGACGCTCGCGATCGGCACGGAGGCCATGGTGGCGGTCCTGTTCGCCGCCAGCCTGCATTTCATGATGGGGCCGGGCGGCATGCCGAGCTTCGGTCATGCGGCGTGGTTCGGCATCGGCGCCTATGCAGCCGCCCTGCTCACCCGGCAGGGCGGCTGGCCGCTGGGCCTGGCGCTCGCGGCGACACCGGTCGTGGCCGGGGCGGCGGCCCTGCTGTTCGGCATCGTCATCGTGCGTCTGTCGGGGGTGATGCTCGCCATGCTGACCTTGGCGTTCGCCCAGATCGTATGGGCGGCGGCGTTCCAATCGGTGGACTGGACCGGCGGCGATAACGGGATCCTCGGGCTCTGGCCAAAGGGGGGACCGGTCGGGTATTATTGGCTGACCCTCGCGCTATGTCTCACGGGGGTCATGCTGTTGCGCCGGGTGATCTACGCGCCGCTCGGCTATGCCATCCGCGCAAGCCGGGACAGCGCGCTCCGGGCGGAGGCGATTGGTTTGCCGACGTGGCTGCTGCGCCTGGCGGCGTTCACCCTCGCCGGAGCGTGCGCGGGGCTCGCGGGCGGGGTCTATGTTTTTGCCAAGGGCAGCGTGTTCCCGAGCTACGCCAGCATCCCGCGCTCGGTCGATGCGCTGGTGATGGTGCTGCTGGGCGGAGTGCAAACCGTCTCCGGCCCCGTGATCGGCGCGCTGGTGTACACCGGCCTCTATGACGAGCTGCTGCGCGCGACCGACCAATGGCGGTTCGTCCTCGGGGCCGTGATCGTGGCGCTGGTGGTGCTGGGACCCGACGGGATCGCCGGCGCCGCGCTGCGCCGCTGGGAACGGCGGTCGTGAAAGTATTGGAGGCTCAGGCGCTCGGACGCTCGTTCGGCGGCGTGCGGGCGCTGCATAACGTGTCGTTCACGGTGGCCCAGGGGGAGATGCTGGCGCTGATCGGGCCGAATGGCGCGGGCAAGAGCACGTGCTTCAACATCGTCGGCGGGCAAATCCGCCCCGATATCGGCGCGGTGTTCCTGGGCCACCGCGCCATCACCGGGCTGCGTCCGCGCCAGATTTGGCGGCACGGCGTCGGCCGCACCTTCCAGGTCACCGCGACGTTTGCCAGCATGACGGTGCGGGAGAACGTGCAAATGGCGCTGCTATCCGCGTCGGGCGACATCTGGCGTCCCTGGCGCGCCGCCCGGGCGCAGCATCGTGCCGCCGCCGACGCGGCGCTGGCGCAGGTGGGCCTGCGCGACCAGGCCGATCGGGGGGCCGGCGTGCTAGCCTATGGCGACCTCAAGCGCCTCGAACTCGCGCTGGCACTCGCGCACCGCCCCCGGCTGCTGCTGATGGATGAGCCGACGTCGGGCATGGCCGGGCCGGAGCGGACCGCGCTCATTCAGCTGGTCCGGCGCCTCGTCACCCAACAGGGTCTGGCCGTCCTGTTCACCGAGCACGACATGGACGTGGTGTTCGGCGTGAGCGACCGCATCCTGGTGCTGAACCGGGGGGAGGTCGTGACGGAGGGTGTGCCGCAGGCCATCCGCGCCGACGCAAGGGTGCGGGAAATCTACCTCGGCACCGGCTCCACCAGCGGGGGGCATTGATGCTGGATGTGGCCGGCCTCAGCGCGTTCTATGGCCGGGCGCAGGTGCTGTTCAACGTGGGCTTCCGGGTGGCGCACGGGGACGTGCTGGTCTTGCTGGGCCGCAATGGGGCCGGCAAGAGCACGATCCTGAAATCGCTGATGGGCCTCGTGCCCCCGCACGGCGTCGTGCGGTTCGAGGGGCGGAACATCGCCGGGTGGGAGACCTATGAGATCGCCCGCGCCGGCATCGGCTATGTGCCCGAGGACCGGCGCGTGTTTGCGGATCTGACGGTAATGGAAAACCTCGAGGTCGGCCGGCGGCCCTCCTATGCCGGGGCCGGCTGGACGCCGGACCGCCTGTTCGGCCTGTTCCCCAATCTCGGCCTGATGCGCCACCGCCGGGCCGCCCGGATGAGCGGCGGCGAGCAGCAGATGCTGACCATCGCCCGTACGCTGATGGGCAACCCCAGGCTGATTTTACTGGACGAACCGAGTGAGGGCCTGGCCCCCCTGGTCGTGCAGCAAATGGCGACCGCCATCCGCGCGATGCGGGACGAGGGGGTGACCGTCCTGCTGGCCGAACAAAATCTGCATTTCGCCGCCCGCGTGGCCGACAGCGCCGTGGTGGTGGAACGCGGCCGTGTCGCCTGGTCCGGCACCATGGCCGGACTGCTGGAAGACGGCGCGGCGCGGGAGGCGTATTTGTCGGTTTAGTACTATTGACCGTCATTGCGAGCCGCTTGGCAAAGCAATCCAGGAGCGACGAGCACGCCTGTCGCCCCTGGGTCACCACGCCCCAAGCGGGGTTCGCGATGACGAGTCACTTGCATCGGCCGTTGGTATCATTTGACCGGTAGCCGGGCACAGAGATTGTAGCGGTCAACGCCGCCCCAGGCATACTTATACGCCTCATTGCCTCGCAAGAAATCCGCCTCCCACCGACCCTCGGCCTGGGCCTCCTCCAGCATGGCGGCCAGCAATAAGGTTCCCGGACTGATCTCGGCAAAGCCGGCGTCGAAGCCGCTGAGGTAAAACAGGATGCGCCCCTCGGCCAGCAGCGCATAGCAGGCGGCGGCCACAATCCCCTGCACGCGAAGCACCTGCAACCGCAGCAGACCGGCGGCGACCAGACCGGGCGCGCTCGCCCGGTGAAACGCGAGGACCGCCGCGTCCGCGAGCACGCCCGCCTCGCCCTGTCCGGTCCAGCGCGCGGTGTGGAGCCGGATCAGATGCTCCAGCAGCGGCGGCGCGGTCTCCGGCGTGGCGCGCTCCATCGTGAACCCGCCCGCCCGCGCCGCGCGGTTGCGGTTCATACGCAGCTTCCGCGCCGTGCGGGGCGGCAGCAGGGTCATCACCGTGCCGGTCAGGGCCAAGGCCGGGCAGGGCGCGGTGGCGGACCACGCGGCCGGGAGCGTCCGCAGGGCCGCACCTGGCGGCACCTCCATTAGTTCGACCGGGCCGGGGAGCGCAGCCACCAGCGGCATCACTGGCTGCCCCGGCACCAGCAGCGCATCGTGATAGTCGGTCATCCCCGCCCCGATCGGTAGGCAGCGCCCATCCAGCGCATACATCGGCAGCACACCCGTCAGCACCCCGCTCGCGCGGGCCACCGCGACCCGCGCCTGACCGTTGCCGAATTGCCGCCACCACGGCAGCAGCCAGGCCGGGTGGGCGAACGGCGTGGCACCCGGCACAAGGGACCACAGCGCCGTCCACTCCGGCTCCAGCGCAAACACCGCCGCGTCCGTGTCCAGCAGGGTGATCAAGCGGCGCGGCTGGACCGGGTGGCGGCCAAGGTGTGGTAGCGCTCCAGATGCAGCGCCACCATTCGCTCCACCGAGAACCGCTGCTGCGCCACCCGGCGGCAGACCTGCGGATCGAGCGTGCCGATCCGCCCGATGGCGCGCACCATGCCGGCGACGTCATCGACGATGAAGCCGGTGCGGCCATCCTCCACGACCTCTGGCAGCGCGCCCTGGCGGAAGGCGATGACCGGCGCGCCGCACGAAGCGGCCTCCATGGCGACGAGCGAGCTGGTTTCGGCACATAGGCTCGGGACCAGCAGCCCCCGTGCGGCGGCCAGCAGGCGGCGCTTCTGCCGGAATCCAACCGGCCCCACATAGCGGCGCAGCCGGTCGAGCCGGGGGGCGATGTCCCGGTCGAAATACTCCCGGTGCGCGGTGTAGCCGAACACCTCACCGGCGACGATCAACGGCACTCGTGCGGCGTGGGCGGCATCGAGGGCCAGGTGCACGCCCTTTTCGGGACAAATCCGTGCCAACACCAGGAATGCCGGTCCCCGCCGCGGATGCACGTGACCAAGGGCCGCAATCGGCACGCCGTTCGGGATGGGCGGCAGCATGCGGGGACTGGGCGGTGCAGCCTGCATTTGGCTCGCGGACACGCAGTGCAGCCAGGTGCCGGGCCGGCTGGGATCGAGGGCCTCGGGCGGATACCAGTCGGGCGGCAAATGCAGCGTCGCCAGCACCGGGGGGCCCGGCGGCGGCAGAGTGTGGTGGAAATCGAGGCCGTGCATGTGGATGAGGTCCACCGGCCCGGTCGCCACGATCCGCTCCAGGATGCGCCGCACATCGTGTTGCCGGGCCCGGTGGAACGCATCGTCGATCGGCTGGCCCGGCGCGGGCGCGGGGTAGAACATCAGCTCTCCGGCCGTGACCGATCCGGCGCACGCCACCACGATACTGCGATGCCCGGCCGCCACCAGCGCCTGGTCGAGCGCGGTCAACACCTGCTCCGACCCCCCAACCGAGTCCGGGCCGACCGGCGCCAACGAATAGGCCACGCTCACCACAGTCAGCCGATCTTCCTTCCCCCTCTCCCCTCGGGAGAGGGCCGGGGTGAGGGAAGCAACCGGCACCGGCTGGTGGTGTAGCATTCCGTCCGACCCGAAAAGCGGGCGTGCTGTTTCCCTCACCCCAGCCCTCTCCCGGAGGGAGAGGGGGCGTTTTTTTCGGGGTCTATAATGGCTGCCCCATCGCCGTCATCGCGCCAACAGACGCGTATCGCCGGGTCATGGCGGCGCAGAATTCGGCGAATTCTTCCGGATGCTTCGGCACCGCCGTGTGATGCGGCCATTGGCCCTTGTCTTCCGGCGTGAAGCAGTAGGTGACGGTGACTTGAAAATCCTCCAAGGCCCGCATTTGCCGGTCGAACCAGCGCTCCGCATCCGGGCGGAACCAGTCGGCCCAAGACAAGCCGGTGCGGAGATACGTGACCCCCATGTCCTTCATGTGCCGGACGGCGTCATCCAGCCGGTGATCCTCGTAATGGAACCATTGGCACAGGCCGATCTCCGGCGTGAATTCATGGAAGATCTTCGCCGCCCGCTTCGGCCGGCCGTTTTCATCGAGCAATCCCATGTGGAAATGCCGGTAATACGAGCTACCCTCCGCCTCCCGATGCCGGGTCGTGGCGGGCCACGCGGCGGGCAAATCATAGAGCGAATACCAATGGATGCGCGGCACCAGCCCCCGCAGCAACCCGGCGGTGCGGCGGAGGCCCCATTCCTGCACCTCCTCCGCGCCGAACGTGCTGATGCCGACCTCACTCACCCACAGCGGCAAATCCGTCACGGCCCGGATGCTATCGAGTTTGGCCGGCCACTCGTCCAGCATCCAGTGATTCCAATCGAGCGGGAAGCCGTGCACCGCCACCGCGTCCAGATGATCCAGCGTGCCATGGCCCTGCAGCACGCGGATGAAATCGGGGTCGATCGGACTGATGCCGCCCAACACCCGCGGTAATCCGGGTGCCTCGGACGCGATGGCCTGACCGGCGAGCTTGGTCATCTGCGCGAACACGGCCCAGCCGGGGTCATTCTCGAAATCCCAGTGCGATTTGTTGTTCGGCTCGTTCCAGATCATCGCCGCTTCGATCATCGCGCACCTCGCTCTGGATAAACGGCGCCATATCGCGCATCCGGCAGCGTCGCCCGGCGGCAAATAAACACCTCGTCCTCTGGGTTCGCCTCGATCGTGAAGCCCGCCGCACGCAGCATGGCGGCCGAGCAGGCGCGGTTAGGCACCCACCAATTCGTATTGTCATGACTGTAACGATGCTCGATGAAATGGAGCTTCGGGTAGCCGGGGTCATCGAAGAAGGCGGTTTCGGCGAAGTCGTAATCGGACGCGACCGGCATGATCTCTGCCGAACCCCGCTGCAAAGATTGAAACACCAGCGTGTCGCGCGCCACGTGCTCATGGATCAAATCGAGCGCCAGCAACGGGTGACGTAAGTGATATAACACACCAATAAACAATACGATGTCGAACCGCTCACCAATACTGGCCACATCATATACCGATAGCTGCCGGAACTCGATATCTATCCCCTGCACCTCGGCCGCAAACCGGGCCTGCGCCAAATAATCCTCGTCGAAATCGATCCCCAGCACCCGCGCCGCCCCGCGTCGCTTCATCTCCATGGAGTAGAAACCGGCGTTGCAGCCAATATCCAGCACCGTCTTCCCGGCGAGGTCCGCCGGAAGGCTGTCCTGAAAACGCCGCCACTTGATGGCGGGGTAATCCCCCAAGAAATGCTCGGGCGCGGTCTGCACGCCGCGCAATTCCATATTGTGAAACCACGGCCCCAGCGCCGCCGCCCGCGCCCGGATACCGTCCTCGGTCCAGCTCATACCGGGCTCCCCTCCAACACGGCCGGGGCGGCGCCGCCCAGCAGCCGCATGGCCTCGCGATACCCATTCAGCGTGCCCACATCGACGTAGCTGGACCCGGCCCGCACCGCCCATGCCTCCCCGCCCGCCGCCAGCCAGGCATTGACCAACGTGCCGATATATTCGTCCCGCCGCTCCCGCTCGAGCCACAGCCGGTGCAGCGCGTGCAAGATGGCACCCGGCATCCGGAACGCGCCCCAAATCCAGTTGGAACGGGCGTCGGCGGATTTCACCTGAATTTCCCGCACCCGTCCGTCCGCGTCATGATCCACCGCGTCGAACAGCTCCGGCCGATCGACCGGGAACAGCAAGAACGTGAGCCGGTCCAACGGCAGCCGGCACAGCGCGTCCGACGGGAACCACACCGTATCCGGCAGGCCCACGATCACCGCCTCGTCCAGTCCAATCAACGGGAGCGCTCGGAATATGGCGTCGCACAGCCCGACCGCGCCCGCCTGGCAGACATAGGCGATGCTGACATCCCCCACCGCGCCGCCGAAATACTGCAAAATGTCGCTCTTCCACGGTGAAATCACGAAGCAAATCTTGTCCGCCCCCGCGCGCACCATCCGCTCGATCAAATACTCGCTCACCGCCCGCGGCCGCTCGACGCCGCGTTCATCGATGCGCGAGCCCACCGGCAGCAATTCCTTACTGAACGCCAGCGGCTGGATACGGGTGCCGTTGCCCGCGGCCGGAATGATGCCCCACATCAGACCGTCTCCCCCACACTCTCGAATGCCGCCACCATCTCCGCCGCGCGGCGTTCGGCGGTATGTTCGGCCAGCGTCCGCGCCCGCGCCCGCGCCGCGATCCGATCCAGCTCCGCGTCTGACCGGTCCAGCGCCGCCAGAGCATCCGCCGTCGTCTCGGCCACCAAAATCTCTTCGCCCGGCGTGAAGAAATTCTCAAGTCCCGGCCAGGCATCGGTCAAGATCGGCACCCCGCACGACGCCGCCTCGAACAGCCGTCCGGACGGGCACCAGCCCATGCGCGCCATGGCGTCCCGCGTCACGTTCAATGTCAGCCGCGCCGACGAATAGAATGCCTTGTGCTCGGGCGGCGGTAGATGGCGGACGAAATGGGTGTTCGCGGTCCACGGAAATTCGTCCGGATATTGCGCGCCGCCGATCACGAACCGCGCCTCCGGCAGGAGCCGCGCGGGCTGCACGAATAGGCGCTCCAGCGCCGCCTGCCGGTCCGTCGCATAGGTACCGAGATAGGACAGCAGCGCCGTATATTCCGGACGGGGACCCACCCGGTGATGCACGGCCGGGTCGACCGAGCCATAGATCGGCATCACCCGGTGCGCGCCGAGCTGGGTGCGCAACGCATCGAGCGCCGGGCCCCCGGTGTAACTCAGCACGAGGTCGAACCCGGCCAGCCCCTCTGGCCCCACATACGGCACCGTCTCCCCGGACGCGAGGCGCGCCAGCGTCACCGGCGTGTCCAGATCATAGAAGCAGCGAATGGCCCGGCTTTCCTCGACTATCTCGGTCGCCATCAGGGCATCCGGGCAATAGGAAGTCACCATCGCCACGTCCGCATCCGCCACGGCGCCGCGCATGGCGGGATGCGGCCAGCCTTCATACAACACCAGCTCACCGCCGGGCGGGAGCGCGTGCAAATCCCGGTGGGCGGCGTAGTACGGCACGTCGCGCTCGAAGAAAACGACCCGGTGTCCGGCGTCCAGCAGCGCCGCAATCAGCCCGCGCCACAGGGCGGCATGGCCGTTGCCCCACGATGAACTGACGGAGAGGCCGAAGATGACGATCTTCATGCCGCAACCCGCGCCAGCGCCTCATGGACATAGGCCTCCAGCTCCGCCGCCCGGTGGTCCCCGGTATGCGCCGCCAGCACCCGGGCGCGCCCGGCGGCACCGATCGCCTGACGCCGCGCCTCCGGCATGTCCCGCAGCGCGGCCAGCACATCCGCCGCGGTGTCGGCCACGATGATTTCAGTGCCCGGGTGGAAGAACGCATCGAGGCCCGGCCAGGCATCGCTGATGATCGGCACGCCGCAGCACGCGGCCTCGAACAGGCGGACGCTCGGGCTATAGCCGCGCCGCACCATGTCGGCGCGGGTGACGTTCAGCGTAAAGCGCTGCGCCGTATAGAACGCCCGGTGCGCGTCCGGCGCTACGTGTTCCATCCGTGTAACGGATCCCCAGGCGATCCCGTCCGGATATTGCGGCCCCGCCACCACGAAGCGCCCCGCGGCCCAGGCACGGGCCGGGTCCCGCAACAGCCGCTCCAGCGCCGGCTGCCGGTCCGGACTATAGGTGCCCAAATATCCGAGGTCCCAGCGCGCCGCCGCATCCGGGTCCGGCCGATACACCTCTGGATCGGCTGAGCAATACAATGCCCGTGCCGCCGGGGCACCCAGGGTGCGCTCCAGATAGGTGAGCGTTGGGCCGCCGGTGAACGAGAGATAAAGGCCATACCCGCGCAGCAACTCCGGCGTGAGATAGTCACAGCTGCCATCCGCCAGCGCCGCCAGGGTCACCGGCGTGTCGATGTCATAGAACGCGACCAGACCCGGCGCGTCACGCTGCAAGCGGCGTCCGATGTCGATCCCGTCCGGCACGTAGGAGCCGAGGATCACGAGGTCCGCCCCGGCGATCTGCGCGGCCCACCGGTCCAGCTCGGCCACCGACCTGTACAGCTGCGTGTCGCCGAACGGCGCGGCGGGCAAATCCCGGTTATCCGCATACCAGGGCCGATCCCGTTCCAAAAACAGCACCTCGTGCCCACGCCGGGTGAGCCCCCGCACCAACCCGCGATAGGTGGTGGCGTGGCCGTTGCCCCAGGACGAGGTGATGGTGAGGCCGAGGATGACGATCCGCACCGGTGCCCTTTCTGTGTGCCGTGGTCAGTCTGTCTTGGCTACAAACCCTGCACCCGCGCCGGGGTTCCCTGGCAATGACAGCTGCGTGAGCAAGTCCTGCACGGGACGCTCCCACGCGCCGGGCCGGATTTGGCGGAACAGCCGGTGCGCCGGATACCACGGGCTCGTGGCCCCCCGCCCCCAGCGCCAATCCGCCTCCGCCGGCAGCAGCACCGCGGTGGGCGTGCCGACCGCCCCGGCCAGATGGGCGACCATGGTATCGACGGTCACCACGAGATCGAGCGCCCGGATCACCCGCGCCGTCTCCAGCACGTCTATGCTGCCTTGCGCCGGGTCGAACAAGCCGGCGCCGATCGCGGCCGGCCCACGCTGGAGGCTCACGAGCGTGCCATACGCTGCCAACGGCCGCAGTAGATCGAGCGGCAGGGACCGCCCCGCCTCCCACGCCCCCACCGCCCAACACACGCCGATATGCGGGCCCGGCCCCAGCCGTGCCGGTGCGACCGCCACCCTCACCGGCGGCGGGGACGCAAGGCGAAGCGCATGGCACAGCTCCATGATTTCGATGTCACACTCCGAGGGCGTGGGATGGCCGGGGTCGAACGGAATGAACCGAACGGCCCCTCCCCCCGGCATGAGAAGCGGCAGCAACTCCGGCTGGATTTCGACCGTCACCGACGCCGCGAGCGCGCGCAATGGCGCTAAAAACCGCACAAATTGCAGCGTATCCCCCAGCCCATGGTAACACCGCACCAGCACGTCCCGCCCCGCGAGCGGCCGCCCATCCCACACCCAGCGCTCGTGATACGGCCTGGCCGGGTCGTCTCGCAGCGCCGGATCGCGCCCCGCCAGCACCCGGTCGCTCACCGCCCATGCCGCCGAAAAATCCCCGTCCCGCATCGCGCGATCCCACGCCGCCCCGCTGTCGATTGCGGATTGAGGCAGCAAGGAATGGCCGGTATCGCTCATCCCCGTGCAACGCCGCCCGGCGCGTGACGTTGCCCGACCGAGGGTCCGTCATGCCGCCCACCACCACCATCCCCCGCCGCCGCGTCACGGCATTGCTGGATTTCCTCCGCTCCGAAAGCGCGGGCGGCGCGGCGTTGATTCTGTCGGCGGTGGCCGCGCTGATCTGGGCCAACTCCGGCGCGTCCGCCCTGTATGACCAGGTGCTGCACGCAAACCTCGGCCCGTTTTCGCTGCATGTGTGGGTCAATGACGGGCTGATGGCGCTGTTTTTCCTGCTGGTGGGCCTGGAACTCCGGCGCGAGATCACCGTGGGTGAACTCGCCTCCCGCCAGCGCCTGGCCGCACCCGGCCTCGCGGCACTGGGCGGCATGGTCGTCCCGGCGCTGATCTACGTGGCGTTCAACTGGCACTCCGCCACCGCACTCCGCGGCTGGGCGGTGCCGGTGGCGACCGATATCGCCTTTGCCTTGGCGGTGCTGAGCGTCCTGGGGCGCCGCGTGCCGATCGGGCTCAAGGTGTTTCTGACGGCTCTGGCGATCATCGATGACCTCGGTGCCATTCTGGTGATCGCGTTGTTCTACAGCCAAGGGCTGAACCTACCGGCGCTGGGCGGCGCGGCGCTGGTATGGCTCGGCCTGTATGGGCTGAACCGGGCCGGGGTGCGGGTTCTGTGGCCGTATCTGTTGGGCGGCGTGGTGTTGTGGGCGCTGGTGGTCCGCTCGGGCGTGCATGCGACGCTCGCCGGCGTCGCGCTGGCGTTCATCGTGCCGCAAGGGGGCGCGCGGGTCGTGACGTTACCGCAGAAAACCTCGTCATCGCGAGCCCCTTGGCGAAGCGACCCAGGGGCAACAGGCGCGCTCCTCGCCCCTGGATCGCTTCGCCAAGCGGCTCGCGATGACGGCCCGGCGGAGCGGCTGGAACACGCGCTCGGCTCCTGGATCGCCTACCTGGTGCTGCCGCTGTTCGGTCTGGCCAATGCCGGGTTGCGGTTCGACACGCTGCCGGCCGGCGTGTGGCTGGACCGGATGGCGCTCGGCACCGCGCTCGGGCTGTTCGTGGGCAAGCAGATCGGCGTGTTCGGCGCCGTCATGGCCGCGTCCCGCCTTGGCCTCGCGCGGCTGCCCGCCGGGGTCACGGTGCTGCAGCTCTATGGCGGCGCGGTACTGTGCGGGATCGGTTTCACCATGAGCCTGTTCATCGGCGAACTCGCCTTCCGCGGCGGACCATCGGGGGATGAGATCAAGGTGGCGGTGTTCACGGGCTCGATCGTGTCCGCCCTGGCCGGGCTGGCAATCCTGGCGGCTGTCAGCCCTCGATCACGCTCACATGCGCCGCCACCACCCGCCACCCGGCCTCTGTCCTAACCCAGCTCTGCTGCTGCCGCCCGAGCTTCCCCGGTGCCCGGCGGAACAGGGTGGAGGCGGTGGCGAAATCCTGGCCGAAGGTGGTGATGACGGTATCCCAAATCGTCCGCTCCAGCCCCGCCGGCGACCGGGCGCTCCGGAAGGCGCGGATGTTCCCGATGCCATACAGGTTCTCCATCACGCCATAACGAATGGTGTGCGGACTATCCCAAAACAGCTCGTCCAGGGTGGCGGTATCGTTGCTGGTGAGCGCCTGCTCATAGCGGGCGAAGGCGGCCTGCATTTCGATTAGGGCTTCTTTCTCGTTAATGACCATCTTCAATCCCTGTTGGCCTGATTGTGCCGGTTCGGTCGCTTGAACCACCAAGACGCCAAGACACCAAGACACGAAGAGGAAAGATCCTCGGCTTTTGCCACTTGGCGCCTTGGTGTCTTGGCGCCTTGGTGGTTAATGTGGCCTCGGTTCAAGCGCTGCCCGAACCCAAGGGAAGCCGGAAGCTTGACAAACGCATTCGAAATTGCAAGTGAACGTTCATTCTCATCACAGGCCCGGTATGCCCGACACCGCCCCGCTTCGCCCGGCCCGCACCCGTATCATCGATGCGGCGCTGCACTGCTTCACCCGGTCGGGCTTCCACGGTGCCTCCATGCAGGAAGTGTGTGCCGAGGCGGGGATGAGCCCCGGTGCCGTCTATCGCTATTTCCCCAGCAAGGTAGCCATCATCGCCGCCATCGCCGAGGCGGAACGCGCGCAACACGCCGCGTTCTTCGAAAAAATGGCGGAGGCGCCGGACCCGGTCGAGGCGCTGGCCAGCATCGGCCTGGACACGCTCGAACGATTGCTCGCCGGTCCCACCGCGGCGCTCACGGCCGAGACCCTGGCGGAGGCGCTGCGCAACCCGGAAATCCGCACGATGTTCGAGCGGCTGAACCGGGAGGCGCGCAGCACGCTGGTGGCCGCGTTGCGCCGGGGTCAAGAGCGCGGGCTCGTGGACCCCACGCTCGATATCGAAACCGCACTTCAGCTCATCATGGCCATGGGCGACGGCCTGTGCGTGCATCAGGGCCTGGACCCGACGCTCACCGCCGCCCGCTTCCGCCCCGTGCTGCAAATCCTGTTGCGGCGGTTTCTGAGGCCCGTCCTGGCGATGTGCCTTTTGGCACTTCCGGTCTATGCGGCCGAGCCGAAGCCGCCCGCCGTCACCGTCATCGCCGCCACGCGCGGCGCCATCGCCGAGACCGCGATCCTCACCGGCACCCTCGTGCCCCGGGAAGAGGTCCTGGTCAGCCCGCAGATCGAGGGTCTGGCGATTACCGAAATTTTGGCCGAGGAGGGGGACCGGGTGGAGGCCCGGCAGGTCCTCGCCCGGCTGTCGCATGACGTGCTGGACGCGACCTTGGCCCAGAACACCGCGCAAATCGCCCGCGCCGCCGCCGCCATCGCGCAGGGCCGCAACCTGATCGCCGAATCGCAGGCCAACCGGCAGCAGGCGGATCTGGCCTTTGCCCGCACCAGGGACTTGGTCCAGAGCGGCAATGCCTCCCGCGAGACCTTGGAACAGCGCCAAGCAAGCGCGCAGATGACGGGTGCGCGGGTCGAAAGCGCCGGCAACGCGCTGCGGGCCGCAGAGGCGGATCAGGCCTTGGCCATCGCGCAACGGCAAGAACTGCTGGTGCGCCTCGCCCGGACCGAGCTGCGCGCCCCCGTGGCGGGGTTGGTGAGCCGCCGGGTCGCGCGGCTGGGGGCCGTCGTGATGGGCGCCGGGGACCCGCTGTTCCGCATCATCGAGGACGGCACCATTGAGCTGGAGGCGGACGTGCCGGAAACCCTGTTGGCCAAGCTCCGCACCGGGCAGACCGCGCGGGTCGATACCGCGGGGGGCGTGCATGACGGCGTGGTCCGCCTGGTTGCCGCCGAAGTGAGCCGCACCACCCGGCTCGGCCGCGTGCGGGTGACGGTCACCGGCGACGGCCTCGTGATCGGCGGTTTCGCCCGGGCCACGGTCGAAACCGCACGGCGTGAGGGCGTGCTGACCCCGCTCTCCGCCGTGTTGTTTCAGCCCACGGGCGCCGTGGTGCAGGTGGTCAAAGACGGTCTGGTGGAGACACGGCGCGTGCAAGTCGGCCTCCGCAACGGCACGGAGGCGGAGATTACGGACGGCGTCCAGCCCGGTGAGGCGGTCGTCTCCGTCTCCGGCACATTCATCCGCGGTGGCGATCACGTGACCGCGGTGGTGCGGTAATGGCGCTCAATATCTCCGGGGCGGCGATCCGCAACCCCATTCCGCCGATCGTGCTGTTCGCGGTGTTGACGCTGCTGGGCGTTTGGGGCTTCGCCGCGCTGCCGATCACGCGCTCCCCCAATATCGACATCCCGTTCGTCTCCGTCACCATCACCCAGCCCGGCGCGGCCCCCGCCGAGCTCGAGGCGCAGGTCACCAAGAAGATCGAGGACACGGTCGCCAACGTCACCGGCGTGAAGCACGTGCAGAGCACCATCACCGACGGGGTGAGCCTCACGGCCATCGAACTTCGTTTGGAGGTCAGCAGCGACCGCGCGCTGAATGACGTGAAGGACGCGGTCAGCAAGGTCCGCGCCGATCTGCCGCGCGCGATCGACGAGCCGATCATCGAGCGGATCGACATCGTCGGTCAAAGCATCCTGACCTTCGCCGCCACCGCACCCGGCATGACGCCGGAGGGGCTGAGCTGGTTCGTGGATGACACGGTCACGCGAAATTTGCAGGGCGTGAAAGGCATCGCCCGGGTGGAGCGGATCGGCGGCGTCACGCGGGAAATCAGGGTGAGCCTGGATCAAGACCGGCTGGCGGCGCTGGGCGTCACCGCCGCCGACGTGAACCGGCAATTGCGCGCCACCAGCGCCGATAGCTCGGGCGGACGGGGTGAAATCGGCGGGCAGGAGCAGGCGATCCGCACCCTGGCCGGAGCCCGCAGCATCGCGCAGCTGGAGAACACGCGGATCGCGCTGTCGGGCGGACGGGAGGCGCGGCTGGCCGACGTCGCCACCGTCACCGATGCGTTCGAGGAGCCACGGGACTTCGCCCGGATGAACGGCACGACGCCCGTGGTGAGCTTCGCCATCTATCGCGCCAAAGGGGCGAGCGAGGTCACGGTGGCGGATTTGGTGCAGGACCACCTGGCCACCCTCGCTGCCGCCCATCCGGAGGTGAGCTATGCGCTGATCGATGACGGGGTCCGATCGTCCCGCGGCAGCTATCACTCCGCCATGGCCGGCCTGCTGGAGGGGGCGGCGCTCGCGACCGTTGTCGTGTTCCTATTCCTGCGCAATTGGCGGGCGACGGCGCTGGTGGCGGTGGCGCTGCCGCTCTCGGTCCTGCCGGCGTTTGCGGTCATGCAATTGCTTGGATTTTCGCTGAATTTCGTGAGCTTGCTGGCCATCACGCTCGTCACCGGCATCCTGGTGGATGACGCGATCGTCGAGATCGAGAACATCGTCCGCCACATGCGCATGGGCAAACGCCCGTTCGAGGCGGCGGTCGAGGCGGCGGACGAGATCGGCCTCGCGGTCATCGCCATCACCTGCACCATCATCGCCGTGTTCTCACCCGTGAGCTTCATGGGGGGTATCGCCGGGCAGTTCTTCAAGCAATTCGGTCTGACGGTCGCGTCCGCCGTGCTGGCGTCCTTGCTGGTGGCGCGCCTGATCACGCCGTTGATGGCGGCCTATTTGATGGTGCCCGTCGTGCCGCATGACGAGCGCGATGGCTGGATCATGCGCGCCTATACGCGGTTCCTGGCGGCGACGTTGCGCTGGCGCGGGGTGACGCTGCTGGTGGGGTTGGCCGCGTTTGCGATGTCCATCTATTCGACGACCCTGCTGCCGACCGGGTTCATTCCCGCCCCCGATGAGAGCCGGGCGGTGCTGTCGGTGGAATTGCCGTCCGGCGCCATGCTGGAGGATACGCGGCGCAAAACCGACGAGATTGCGGCGTCGTTCCAGCGGATTCCGGAGGTGACCGGCGTCTTCGTCGTGGGCGGCACCACGCCGACGGGTGCCGGCAAGGAGATCCGCCGGGCCAAGATGATCGTGAACCTCATGCTGAAAAACCAGCGCGCCCGGTCACAAAAACAGATCGAGGCCGAGCTGTCGCAGCGCCTCACCGACATCCCGGACGTGCGCGGCTGGTATGTGAACGACCGGGGCGAGCGGGAGCTGTCGGTCACGCTTTTGGGTGAGAACCCGGCGGCCATGGATCAGGTCGAGGGCCGGCTGGAGGGAGCAATGCGCCGCCTTCCGGGATTTGCCAACGTGGCACCCAGTGCCGGGGCGGACCGGCCGGAGATCCGGGTGACGCCAAGGGGGGACGAGGCCGCACGGTTCGGCGTGAGCACGGACGCCATCAGCGAGGCGGTGCGGGTCGCCACCATCGGTGACGTGCCGAGCAACCTCGCCAAATTCCGGGATGGCGACCGGCTGATCCCGATCCGGGTGCAGGTGGCCCACGCCGTTCGCGGCGATATCGGCGCCATCGAGTCGCTCACCGTGCCCGGCACCGCCGGCCCCGCGCCGCTGCTGGCGGTGGCGAACGTCGCCATGGGTCAGGGCCCGGCCAGCATCGAGCGCTATGACCGCGTCCGCCGCATCGTGCTGGGTGCCGATTTGTCGAGCGGATTGGCCCTGGGTGCGGCGGTCGAGCAGGTCTATGCCCTGCCGGAAGCACAAAACCTGCCGCCGGGCGTGGAGCTGAAGCGGGGCGGGGACGCGGAAATCATGGCGGAGGTGTTCAGCGCGTTTGGCCTGGCGATGGGGGCCGGGCTCACGATCGTGCTGGGTGTGTTGGTGTTGTTGTTCCGCAACGTGTTCCAGCCGGTCACCATCCTGTTCTCGTTGCCGCTCAGCCTCGGCGGCGTGATCGCGGCGTTGCTGGTGACGGGCAAGCCCATCAGCATGCCGGTGGTGATTGGTATTCTGATGCTGATGGGGATCGTGACCAAGAACGCCATCATGCTGGTGGATTTCGCGATCGAGCGCCGGGCGGCGGGCATGGCGCGGGCGGAGGCGATCATCGACGCCGGCCGGAAGCGCGCCCGGCCCATCGTCATGACCACCATCGCCATGGTGGCCGGCATGGTGCCGAGTGCGCTGGGCATCGGTGATGGCGGTGAATTCCGCTCACCGATGGCCATCGGCGTGATCGGCGGGCTGATCGTCAGCACGGTCCTATCGCTGGTGTTCGTTCCGAGCTTTTATACGCTCATGGATGATGTCGCCCGCGGCTGCACCTGGCTGTTCAGCCGCCTGCTCACCCCCCGTGACGGCCCGTTGCCGGCGGCACCCAAGCCCCGGCGGCTGGCGCAGGCGTCGCCCGCCGAATGACCGATAAACTGATCGAGGGCTACCGACGCTTCCGCGCCGAAACCTGGCCGACCGAGCGCGCGCGCTATGAGAAACTGGCGCTGGCCGGGCAGCGTCCGGGCACGCTGGTGGTGGCCTGCTCCGACAGCCGGGTGGACCCGGCGACGGTGTTCGGCGCCGGCCCCGGGGAGCTATTTGCCGTCCGCAACGTGGCCGGCCTGGTGCCCCCCTGGACCCCCGATGCCGGCTATCACGGCACCAGCGCCGCCCTAGAATTCGGCGTGCGCGTGCTGAAGGTGAGCCGGATCGTGGTGCTGGGCCACGCCCGCTGCGGTGGGGTGCAGGCGATGGTGGAGGGGGCTCCGCTGGGTGCGCAAGATTTCGTCGAACCCTGGATGCAAATCGCCGCCCCCGTCCTGGCGCACAAGCCGGATGCCGGCGCCGACGCGGACGCCCGGCTCACGCATTATGAGACGGAGGTGGTCCGCCTGTCGCTGGAAAACCTGCTGACCTTCCCCTGGATCGCCGGCCCGGTCTCCGCCGGAACCCTCCAGATCGAAGGATTCCGGTTCGACATCCACACCGGCACACTATCCCGGCTGGAGGATTCCGGTTTTGTGCCGATTATGCTATAATCGCAGCCCTAAGCCCGCTTGAGGCGCGGACGCTGCCCTGAGAGATCACGATGCCGAAGGCAACTGAACCGGAATTCATCGAAAGCACGGCCGGTCAGGTCGCGGCGGAACTCACGCGGCGCGGTATTGCTCCGCACCAGCGGGTAACCGTCACCATTGAGCCGGACGAACCCGATGACTGGATCGCCAAAGCACGACAATTCGCGCGGCCAAAGGTGATGGCCGAAGGAGGGTCGGATGCCGATCTCGATTGTATCATCAAGGAAGAGCGCAAGGCCGTGCAGCCACTGCCCCGATGAAGCTGGTCGTCGACACTAATTTTTTCATCAGCGATGCGCTTAAATACGCGTCATGGCCCGGCATGGTCCTGCTAGAGGGTGCGCCGGTCCTGTCCTGGTCCGAATACTCGGAGCACCCGGACGTTACCCGCCGTCTCGTCAAGGCCAGTATCCGAACTCACGCGATACAGCGGCCGATACCCTCCCGGGCAGGGCAGTTCGCGCACGCCCCGATGGGGGCCAAGGGGAGAGTGGCATGGGTTCTGGACCAGACTTTCAATCGCGGCCCACAACGCAGTTAGCTTAGCTTGCGCTGTGCCACGGGGCCAGAGCCCGCTTGGGTCAGCCATGAACCGGCGGCCTCGAGATCGGCCAGCGCTTTGGGTGCGTAGATAAGTCGGCGCGTCACCCTGTCGCGAAATGGCCGTCAGAGAGGACGAGAGATACGGGGATACGGCACCGGCAGCGGGTGATCGGTGCCAATGCTATCGATCCAGGCTTCACCTCCGCCGATGTGGCGTAAAAACCGGCAGCGATCGCGTCGTCTGCCTCCGCAATCGCTTCAGCTTCCCACACGACCCGGCGCTGCCGATCACTCTCGGCCTCGGGGCGAGCAAGGTGGTCACTGCCGATGTCTAGGTTACCCATATCATCAAGATAGTGAAGCTCGCACCAACGGGCAAAAAAAGGCCCGCACGAGCGGCGGGCCTTTTCCGAGACGGTTAGCGCGCTGCCGGACGGCGCGGGGCGCGGCGGGCTGGGGGGGTGCTCTTCTTTTCGGCCGGGGCGGCTTCGGCGGGGACACCCTCGCCGCGCGTGACGTTGACCGCGACCTTTAACGTCGCCTCCGCCGCACCGGCCGTGCGCGGACGCAGCGTCACGGTGAACGCGTCGGCGCCCACGAAGCGCGGGAACGGCGTGTATTCCACCCGGCTCCGCCCATTGATGGCGCGCACATAGATCTGGCCATGCGCCGGACGGTTGGCGAGCAGCGCCAGCGCGAACTCGCGTCCACCCTTCTCGGTCGCATACACGCCGCACCAGCCGTCATTGGTCATGGCGATGGTCGCATCCGCTGCGATGGCCGAGGTGAAGTCCGGCGCGGACGGCGTGCAGGTCTTGGCCTGGCCATCGAGGATCTCATCGGCAGCGATAACGGGCCCAGTGGCGGGCGTGGCGCAGCCCTGCAGCAACAGACCGGCGAGGGCAACGAGGCAAAGGGGACGAAAGGTCAAAGAACGGCTCCTGGAACGGCAGATGCGCACCCTCTGCCACATGCGGGCAGCCGGGCCAAGCGGGAATGCATGTCAAAGGTGGATGACGGTGACCGGTAATGAGCGGGCCAAGTCCACCAGATGCTCGTGATGGGTCAGCACGATCACCTGAACGTCGCCGCTCAGCGCCACCAACGCCTGAAGCGCCGCACGGGCCCGGGTGTCATCGAAGGTCTGCAGCACGTCATCGGCGATGAACGGCAACGGCGCCTGCACCGCCGCGTGGTCCTGCAGCGCCACCATGCGGAGTGCCAAATACAGCTGGTCCCGCGTGCCCTCCGACAACTCCGCCAGCGCCTTTTTCTCTTTTGGAAACGCATGCTCCACCGCATGCAGCGCCGCCCCGGTCTCGTCATCCAGTACCAGGTGATACGCCCCCCCGGTCACCGCCCCGAACATGTCCGACACGCGGCGGAGCGCGCCACCGCCCATCGTGTCCTCCACCTCCTGCGTCGCCCGGTGCAGTAATCCGCCCGCCAGATGCAGCATGAGCTGGTGTTCCAACAGCCGGGCGTAGTGGGATAGCGCGCCCTCTTGCGCCTGCGCCGTGGCGGTGGAGTCCGTGGCGGCCGCGTCCTTCGTGGCGGCATTCTGCAGCGTGTTGACCGCAATCGCAGTCGCCTCCGCCGCCAGATTGGCCTGCTTCGCCGCGTCCTCCGCCTGATCCCGCGCGGAACCGAGGTCGGGAATCGCGCCCGATGCCGCGGTCAGCGCCTCGAGCGTGAGCCCGCTGCCGTGCTGCCTCACTCCGGCGAGGGCGTCATCCCTGATTTTGCTGTGCCGGGCATGCTCGCGGGCGGCGATGATTCGGCGCTCTGCCTCGACCGGATCGGCCGCGCCGGCCTTGGCTACGACGGTGCGCAGACGCTCTGCCGCCGCTCGCGCCGCGCTGTCTTTCAGGGCCAGCGTCGCCTTGGCCCCGGTCACCGCGAGGCTCTCCTGCTCCGCTGCACTTACACGTCCCGCTGCCCGGTCCCGGCGCCCGATCAGCGCCTCGGCCGTTTCGATCGGCGCGCCGCCGGGCACGTCCATCGCTTGGGCCAGCGCGGCGACATCGGTGGTGAACCGGGCGAGGCTTGCCTCCATCGCCTCGATCCGTTGCGTGAAGCCGTTTGCCTCGCGCACATACTCGCGCAATTGGCTCAGCGCTTCGAGCACTGTGGCGGTCTCTGCTGGCCGCTCTGCCGCGGGCCGGCTGAGGCTGGTGAGGGTGTGCGCCCACTCGGTCTCCCACTGTGCCAGCGCGTCCTCGGCATGCGTGCGGTCCAGCGTGGCCGCCGCCTGCTCCGTGCGGGCATTGGCGAGCGCGTCAGTCCATTTCGCCTGGACCTGCGCCGATTTGGTGGCGGCCTTTACCCGTTCATCTGCCAAGGCCAGCAATTCCGGTAACGGGGCGTCCGGGATGGCCAAAAGCTGGGCAAACCGCGCGGCCCATCCGGCGTGCCGGAGGGTCACGGCCGCCGCCTCGCCCGCGGCGCGCTCCTCGGCCAGCAACGCCTCCACCACCTTTGACCGCGTTTTAAGCCAGCGCCCTAGCTCGGCGAGGGTCGCGTCCGGGGGGAGATGCAGCGGCGCCACGGCGCGGGCCCATGCCTCGTTCGCCGTGCGGGCCACGGTTTCGGCGGCCTCCGCAGCCTGGGTCTGTCCCGTGTGGCGCGCATCCTGCTCCGCCAGGTCCTTGGTCAGCCGCTCGGCCTTCGTCACCCGGGCCAGTTCTTCCAGCCGCCGGTCGGCCAGGCTGTCGGCGTGACGGAGGTGACGGTCAAACACCAGCGCGAGCGGGTCGGCCCCGGCATAGTCCCGCTCCGCCTCCGCATCGGGATGGCCTTCGAGGCGACGGGCGATCAGACCCCAGCCGCGGTCCCGGATGTCCCGCGCCGCGCGAATGGCGGCCGCGTCCGGCAAGGGCTGCGACTGCAACGCCGCCAGCTCCTGCCGGATCTTCTGGCTTGTCTGCAGGGTGGTGGCGCACTCGGTCCGGGCCAGCTTGACGGTGGTGGCGGCGTCGTGCCGGGCCTGGTCTAGCCGCTCGAACACCGCATCGTCGGCGGGGGCCAGCGCGCGCAACGCCCCGGCCGCCCCGGTCCAGCCGGGCACGGACGCGAGCGCCGCCGCGAGCGCCGCCCTGGCGTCGCGCACGGATGCCGCGCATTCGGCCGCGTGCTCTGCCGGGTTCCGGTCGATCTCTTGCCGCAGCGGCGCCAGGCCATCGGGTGCCGCGACCAAGCCAGGCGGCGGTGCCTGTTCCAAGCCGGCGCGTTTCTGCTCCGCCTCCCGCACCCGTTTTGCCGTCGAGTCCCGCGTGCTCACGAGCCCGGCGTGACGAGTGATCGCGCCGCGGGCGGCGGTGACGATGGCGATGGCGGGGATCAGCGTGCCTGCGTCCTCCGGCGGCACGGACGCGCCGATATCCACGAGGGTCGCACCGATCAGCGCCAGGGTCTTCGCCCGGTTATCACGCAGGCCCGGGAGGTCGTTCTGCTCCTTCTTCACCTCACCCAGACGTTCCATGAGGCCCGTCAGCGCCGCTGCGTGCTTTTGCGCCGCGTCATCCAGGGTGATGTTTTGGTAGCGCTGTTCGGCGTCCTGGACCGTTTGCTGGGCGTCCCGGTGCCCGGCCGCGGAGGTCACGGCGGCCGCGCGTGCGTCCGCCAGTTCCGTCTCCAGGCCGGGCGTCAGGGTGGGGGCGTCTGGATGGGCGGCGAACCAGGCCGTCGCCTCCATGAGCGCCGCCAGATGCGGGCGCACCAGGTCGATCCGGTGCAGCTGCCGGGTAACCGCCACCGCCTCCTCCTGCGCCGAGCGGGCGGTGGCGTGCGCCTGTTGCGCGTCCGCCAGCGCCTTGATCTGCTGCTCCCGCTGCCCCGGAGCCTGCACGGCGTCAGACGCGGCCTTCCGCGCCAGGGTGAGTGCGGCCAGGGCAGCGTTCAGCGGCGGCTTACTTTTACCGGAGCCATACTGTTCGGTCCGGCGCGCCTCTAGCGCCGCGCGCACTTTAAAGGCGGAGGCGAGTTCCCCGGTACCGGCCAGCATCGCCACGCCGAGCATATCATTGCCTTTCAGATCCGTGCCGCCCTTGCGCAGCCGCGCCGTATCAAGCGCGAACAGCTGCTCCAACTGCCGGGGCGTGGTGGAGCGGATCAGGGCGGCGAAGCGGGCCGGGTCTGTGTGGGTGCGCTGAGGCTTGCCGGTGCGGGTCCAGCCGAAGCTGAACGGCGCGCCGTCCGCGTCGATCGCGTCCGCCAGCAACGCCATGCCGGGGTAGCCATAACGAAACCGCATCGGCGATTGCATTGGAATGTCGAACAGCACGTCATGGAACGCCTGCCGCAGCACGGACTTGCCGGCCCCATTCGGTGCCACGATCAGCGTGACCTGCCCCGGCTCGGCGGCCAGCGGAATATCGGCGGAGGCGAAGCTGCCGTAGTGGTCGAGCCGCAGCCGGGTCAGCCTCACTTCGCCAGTTCCCCGATCACCAATGCACGGGCCTGCGCCTCGAGGGCCGCCGGAACCTCGCCGCGCATGAGCGCATGCAGCGGGTGCGAGGGGTCCAGCAGCTCACCGGTGCGCTTCATCTGGTCCTTGATGAACTCCATCAGCCCGGGATCGATCGTGGCCGGACGCTCCAGGGCTGTGATCAGCGCGCCGATCACGCCGGGCTGCTCGCGCAGGTTCTCGATGCCCGGGGAGGTGGTCTCGATCCGGACGTCCTCGATCCACAGCTCATCCTGGCTCGCGGTCTCTTGCGCGGCCGCGCGGATGTTCTGCAGGGTCGCCTCCGGCGATTGTACCAACTCTGCATGGATCGGACACGCCCCGAACAAATGCAGCCGCAGCGCCAGCATGCGCCCGTCCGACAGCATGACGACTTCATTTAAGGCCATGCGCACCCGATCCAGCATAGCCTCAATCGAGGGCGCACCGAATAGGTTCACCTCGAGCCGGGCCCAGCGCAGCACGTCGAGCGAAAGGTGCTCGGCCGATTTTACCCGCCCGCCCTCCACCGTCACGAGCGTGGCCCCCTTGTCGCCCTCCTCGTTGATATGGCGGCCTTGCAGGACGCCGGGGAACACGATCCAGGGATCCTGCGATAGCACGGCCCGGGCGTGCACGTGGCCCAGCGCCCAATAGTCGTAGCCATGCCGGGTCAGGTCCTCGATCGAGCACGGCGCGTAATTCTCATGCCCGCCCAGCCCGCAGGCGGTGTGGAGCAGGCCGATGTTGAACCGTTCCGGGACGGCGCGCGGATACGCTTCGGCTAGGTTGTCGCGGACCGCCTTGGTGGCAAAGCTCTGGCCGTGCACCGCGACCGGCAGCGCCTTCAGCAGCCGCGTCTCCGCAGCCGCGGACCCCATCATGCCCGGCACCGCCAGCTTGGCCGAGAGCAGGCTCTCCGCATCATGATTGCCGCGGATGGCGACAATCTCGATGCCGTCGCGGGTCAGCCGCGTTAGCTGCTGCACCAGGAATTGACCGCAGCGCCAATCCTTCTGCGCCCCGTCATATAAATCCCCGGCCAGCAGCACGAAGCCCACCCGCCGCTCCAGCGCCGTATCCACCAGCCGCACCAGCGCCTGTCGTGTGGCGTCCCGGATGCGCTCGCGCGGCGCCTCTGGATCGAGGCCGCGGAGCGGGCTGTCCAGATGCAAATCGGCGGCGTGTAGGAAGGTGAAGTTCGGCATGGGGTGAGCATAGCTGATGCGCCGAGTCGTTGCTGGGCAAGATCGGCGGATGCTGCGTAGGGTGGTGAATGTCCGAAGTGATCGATGACCGGCGTGCCCGTGCGAATGTATTCCGGCTTGCCGCCGCGCAGGCGTTGGCGGGGGCGAATGCGGCGGTGATTTTTGCCACCGGGGGCATTATCGGCAGCACGCTGTCGCCGGACCCGGCGTTGGCGACTGTGCCGATCTCCGTCTTTGTGGTCGGAATGGCTGTGGGCACGTTGCCGACGGGATGGATCGCGCGGCGGTTCAGCCGGCGGGCGGCGTTTCAGGCC
The DNA here is from genome assembly GCA_043758105.1 of Rhodospirillales bacterium. Classification (GTDB taxonomy): domain Bacteria; phylum Pseudomonadota; class Alphaproteobacteria; order Acetobacterales; family Acetobacteraceae; genus JANPPS01. Next base: position 43,204 of record JAYVOF010000234.1, read on the forward strand.
GGGGCCGGGTGCGGCATGGTGGCGGGGCTCGTGGCCGCGCTGGCGCTGTGGGCCGGGTCGTTCGGGTTGTTCTGCGTCGCGACCGCGTTCGGGGGGTTGTATGCCGCCGTCGTGCAGTCGTTCCGGTTTGCCGCCGCCGATGGGGCGAGTGCGGCGTTCAAGCCGCGGGCGTTGTCGTGGGTCATGGCGGGGGGCGTGTTCGCCGGCGTGATCGGGCCGCAACTCGTGACTTTGACCATGGATTTGTCACCGCATTTGTTCTTGGTGAGCTATCTGGCGCAGGCTGGCGTGGCACTCATTGCGATGTTGGTGCTGTCCGGCGTCAGCGTGCCGCCGCCGGCACTGGTCATGGCCCGCGGCCGGCCGTTGCTGGAGATCATTCGCCAGCGCCGCTTCATGGTGGCCGCACTTTGTGGCGTGGTCAGCTACTCGTTGATGAACCTGGTCATGACCTCGGCGCCGCTGGCGATGCGGCTGTGCGGATTGTCACTCGGGACGTCCAACTTGGCGCTGCAATGGCACATCGTGGCGATGTATGGGCCGAGCTTCTTTACCGGCTCCCTCATCGCCCGGTTCGGCGCGCCCCGCATTGTGGCGGTGGGGCTCACGTTGCTGGCCGCGGCGGCGGTAACCGGCATGTCCGGGTTGACGGCCGGGCACTTTACGCTCGGTCTGGTGCTGCTCGGCCTCGGCTGGAATTTCGGCTTTGTCGGCGCGTCCGCGATGGTGCTGGAGACGCATCGTCCGGAGGAGCGGACGCGGGTGCAGTCGTTCAACGATTTCCTGATCTTTGGCACCATGGCCCTGGGCTCGTTCTCGTCCGGGCACGTCTTGGCGACGTATGGCTGGGCGGCGGTGAACTGGGTGGTGTTCCCGCCCGTGGCGCTGGCCCTGTTGGTGCTGGCCTGGGTGTCATTGCGAGCCGCTTGGCGAAGAAATCCAGGGGCGGCATGAGCGCTGGTGGCGGCAATTTTACAGCCGCAGCGTCTGGCTCATTCCGCCCATCGTCTGCGTCATCGTGCCCGGGGCGGCCTCCTGCGCCATCTTTTTCAGCGGACGCCAGTCGCGGAAGAACGCCGTGCCGATCAGTTCGGCCAGGCCTTGCAGGTCGCTTTGCAGACGGTCGAGGAACGCGTGCAGGCCGTATTCCAACAGCGACGGCACGTCCCGGTTCATGCCGGCCCGCACCTCACCGATCCGCTCCAGCACGCCCGCCGTATCCCGCAGGCCATAGCGGCTGCGTAAATCGTGCAGATGCCACTCCATCTGCGCGATACAGAGCGCTACCGAGCGGGCAAAGCTCGTGTCATGCAGCAAGAACTCCACTACGTCCGCCGGCACGAAGCCCGCGACGCTGACCCGGCGAAATGCGTGATACCCGGCCGCCGCGCGCAGCAGCGCGTTCCATTGCGTGAGCTCAACCACCCGCCGCTCCTCGGTGCCGACCGGGGTCAGCAGGTGGTATTTGATATCCAATAGCCGCGTCGTCTGATCCGCCCGTTCGATCAGCCGTCCGATTTCATAGAAATGCCAGCCCTGGTCCCTGAAGAATGTGCCTTCGGTGATGCCGGTATGGGCCTGCACGCCCTCCTTGATCCGGCGGCACAGGCGGGATAGCGCGTCCCCCTCGAGTTCCGCCGGGTCGATCGACATGACGTCGCGGTGGAACACGTTCAGCTGCATCCACATCTCGGTCGAGATCAGCGGGCGCAGCATGCGGGCATTGGTGCGGGCTGCCTCGAGGGCGCCCGGAATGCTTGTGGGGTTGGTGGCGTCCAGCAGATAGAACCGCTTGATGCTGGGCGCGTCGAACGGGAGTTTGCGTTCCACGATGCCCTCCTGGTCCGCCATGATCGCCACCAGCGCGCCCCACGCCTCCGCCTCACGGCCGGGGCTTTCGAACGTTTGCGTGACGTCGATCAGCCGGGCGAGGTTCTCCACCCGCTCCAAATACCGCGCCATCCAGAACAGCCCCTCGGCGTCCCGGGTCAGCAGCGGGTTTGCCGTGCGGCTCATTCAGCGAGCACCCAGGTGTCCTTAGAACCGCCGCCTTGGGACGAATTGACGATCAGGCTGCCCTCTTTCAAGGCAACGCGGGTGAGGCCGCCGGGCAAGACCCACGTGTCCCGGCCGGTCACGGCAAACGGACGCAAATCCAGATGCCGCGGCCGGAGCCCGGCGTCCGTCAAAGTCGGCGAGACGCTAAGCCCGATCATCGGCTGGCTGATCCAATTACCGGGCTCGGCCAAGATGGCGGCACGCGACGCGTCCAACTCCGCCGTGGTGGCCCGGGGTCCGACCGTGATGCCGTAACCGCCGCTTTCGCCCACGGGCTTGGTCACCAGCTCGTGAAGATGCGCCATGGTGTACGCCAGCCCCTCCGGCTCGCCACAGATATGGGTTTCGACGTTCGGCAGTATCGCGTCCTCCCCCAAATAGTATTTTATGATGCGTGGCATGTAGGCGTAGATGGCTTTGTCATCTGCAACTCCCGTGCCAACCGCGTTGGCCAGCGTGACGTTGCCATGCCGCCAGGCGGAAATGAGCCCGCGGACGCCGAGCATGCTGTCGGGACGGAACACTGACGGGTCCAGGAAGTCATCGGCGATGCGGCGGTAAATGGTGTGGACGCGCCGTAGCCCGCCCGTGGTGCGCATCCATACCCGGTCATCCTCCACCAAGAGGTCGGCTCCCTCCACCAACGGCACGCCCATCTCGCGCGCCAGGAACACGTGTTCGAAATAGGCCGAATTATAGATGCCGGGGCTCAGCAGCACGACCTGCGGGTCCACCACACCCTCCGGCGCGATCTCGTCCATGGCGCTACGCAGCCGCCGCCCGTAATCGTCCACCGGGCGGAGCCGCATGCCGGCGACCAGGTCCGGGAAGGCGCGCAGCATCAAATGCCGGTTTTCCACCACATAAGACACGCCGGACGGCGTACGGGCATTGTCCTCCAGCACGCAAAAATTCCCGGCCTGATCCCGCACCAGATCGATGCCGCAAATATGGACATAGGTGCCGAACCGGACGGGGAAGCCCTCCATCTCCGGACGGTAATTGGGATTACCATAGATGAGGGCGTGCGGAACGATGCCGTCTTTGACGATGTTCCGGGCGTTATAGATGTCTTGCAGAAATAGGTTCAGCGCGCGCACCCGCTGCTGGACGCCGCGCTCCAGCACGGCCCATTCCGGCGCGGTGATGATGCGGGGGACGCAGTCGAACGGCAGGATCCGGTCGATCGCCGTAGCGTCCGAATAGACGGTGAAGGTGATGCCGAGGTTGAATAGATCCCGCTCCGCCGCCCGCGCCCGCGCCCGCAGCGCATCGAGGCCGATACCCCCGATCCGCGCCCGGATGCGGGACGCGGCGTCTCCATCGCGTGTGGTCAGCTCGCAGAAATACTCCCCCGCGTCATAGCTTGCGAAGGGATCGGGGATGGGCATCGTCATCGCAAAGCTCCTTTTCCCCCGGGTGCGGGGCTGCCCTGGTGTTATGGTAGCGTGATGAGGTCGCGGGTCAAACGGCAACGACATCCCATGATGTCAGCCCTTTATGAACGAGATGTCATGCCACCGCGGCGTTTCGTGTTGCATTACACGCCGATAGCCGGTTTACCTCCCCCGCCACCTTAATGACCGACCGGAGTTTCCATGCGCATCCTTCCAGGCCTCGTTGCTGCCTGCCTCCTCACCAGTTCCCTCGCGCAGGCCCAATGCCTGCGTCCGGCCGATAACACCGCGTTCGAAGTGACCGGCCTCAAGACCCGGCTGATGGTGACGGCGCTCACGTGCCAAGCCAACGAAAAATACGACGCCTTCATCGTGAAATACCGGCCGGAGCTGGTGAACCAGGACCGCGCGCTCAACGGATACTTCAGCCGCGTGCACGGACGGGCCGGCACCAAGCAGCGGGATGATTACGTCACGCAGCTCGCCAATAGCGAGGCCGCGGTCGGCACGCGCCAGGGCTCGTTGTTCTGCAACCAGAACCTGCCGATCTTCGAAGAAGTGATGGCGCTGCGGGGCGTGGCGGAGCTGCCGGCCTATGCGGGCGCCAAGGCGGTCGGCCAGCCGGTCGCCGCGACGGCATGCGGTGGCACGCCGGAGCGTGAGACGGCCCCCACGGCCACCCGGCGCCGCGCCCGTCGTTCTTGAACGCTGCGATTCTGTTGTTGCAAGTAAGGCAGAAATGCCTTACTTGCAGCGCATGGAGCCGCAACAGACTCTACTGACGGTGACGGCCAAGGGCCAGGTCACGTTCCGCCACGCCGTGCTGGAGCATCTTGGGGCGGCTCCGGGCGATCGGCTGGCCGTCGACCTTCTTCCCGGGGGCCGTGTCGAAGTGCATACCGTGGCGCGCGGTAGCATCGACGGCTTCATCGGTGCCCTCACGCAGGCCGTGACCCAGCCCGTGTCGATCGAAGAGATGGGCAGGATTGCCGCGGAGGGGTGGGCTGGCGCGCGGTGAGGATCACGGCCGACACCAATGTCCTCGTCCGCGCCGTCATGGGCGACGATCCCGTTCAAAGCCCGGCGGCGGCCACCATGCTGCGCGCCGCCACCTCGATCGCGGTGACCCTCCCGGCCTTGTGTGAATTCGTGTGGGTATTGTCCCGGGCCTATCAGCGATCCAACGCCGACATCGCCGAGGCCATCGCCCGTTTGCTGGCGGTCGACAACGTCGTGGCCGACCGGGCGGCCGCTTCTGCCGGTCTTAAATTCCTGGCGGCAGGTGGTGATTTCGCGGATGGCGTCATCGCGCATCAAGGCCGGGGGCTCGGCGGAGACGTATTCGTCAGCTTCGACCGTGCGGCGCTTTCAATCGCGAAACGGTTGAAATGGGAGGCGAGGTCCCCGTAACCCTTGGATCGCAGGCTCGCTGATCGCCGGCATTCTTGGTGGAGGGGGTTGGATTCGAACCAACGTAGGCGTACGCCAGCGGATTTACAGTCCGCCCCCTTTAGCCACTCGGGCACCCCTCCAGACCGGCACAAGGCTGGGGCCGGGAGGTACCTCCCGGCCCCATTCTTGTCAATCACGCCCTTGTCAATCAATCCGGGCCGGTTGCGACCTCGTGAATGAACGGGCGCTCCAACCCGTCGGGAAAGATCAGCGTCGTTTCGACCCGGTCGGCGCCAAACCGGTGCAATAGGGCACCGCATACCCGCAGACCCGGTAGCCCCGGCTGGTCTTCGGGCCGCACCACGAACGCGGTGGACGGGGCCCATTGATAGGAGACCAAGCCCCGCTCCATGGCGTGCCGCACATGCAAATGCCCGGACGCCACCAACCGCAACGCGGGATGCGCCAGCAGCGGATGCAGCGCCCCGCGGGAGGCGGGCGGCACGGTCCAGTATTCGAACGCGGTTTCCGCCACATGCTGCACGAAAACCGGCTTATGCAGGAACACCGCAAGATTGCGGGTGCCGAGCGTGGCGAGCGCCTCGATGATGAAATCGGCTTGCGCCGCCTCCGATTCATGCGCGTTCATGATTTGGCTGTCTAGGCCCAGCACGCGCCAGCCGGGACGGTCGAACATCCAGCGGTCCGGGCCGAAATGCTGGCGGAAATGGGCGAGCGTCGCATCCGTCACCGGCTGCTGCGGATTTCGATGCCGGGGGTCGCCCACGTCGTGGTTGCCCGGCACGGCATAAACCGGTCCGAACCCGCGGCAGGCCATGGCGGCCGAGGCCAAATCCGCCGGGGTGCCCGCTCCATCGAACGACATATCCCCGCTCAGCACGGTGACGTCCGGCTTCAACGCCACGACCGCCGCTTCGATCCGGGCGAAGTTACCCCGGAACAACGCGCTTTCCGCTGCAAGATGCGTGTCCGATACCTGAGCGATCGTGAAAGCCATCGCGCTCTCCGCCTCCGCACGCCCGATGCGCGCCTGACGGGGACATTACAATATCGACACGGAAAGGCGAGGGCCTACTTACTCATTGCGACATATTATACCAACGGCATGAATGCTTGACCGGTTCCTTGACCGCGTCATTGCGAGCGGCTTGGCGAAGTAATCCAGGGGCGACACGCGCGCCCGTCGCCCCTGGGTCGCCAGGCCCCAAACGGGGCTCGGGATGACGAGCCGTACCTATCGGCCGTCCGTACTATAACGCCACACGCTGGCGGGCGGCAGGTTGAGCGGCGTCCAGGCCTCCCGCTTCGCCACAAGCTGATGCCGCCGGGCCGGTAACGGGGAGGTGGCGCAATAGCTGTAGTGCAAAAATCCCCGGCCCGGTGCCACCGCCGCCATCGCATCCAAGAACCGCCGCTGTTCGGCCAGGGAAAGCAACACGAGCGGAATGCCGCAAATCACCGTGCCGATCTGACCATGCTGCGCCGCGGGCAGCAGGTCGGGTAGGCACCGCGCATCGCCCTCGATTACTTCGACGCCGGGCAGCACGCACCGCAAATGCCGCACCATGTCCGGCACGATCTCCACCACCGTCAGCCGCTCGGGCGGGACGCCGCCGGCCAGCAGCGCACGGGAAATAACGCCGGTGCCGGCCCCCAGCTCGATCACGCCCTCGTTCCCCGTCCGCCGCACCTGCCGCACCACCCGGCGGCACAGCGCCGGCGAGGACGGAACCACGGAACCCATCTGCAGCGGGTTTGCGAGCCACCGGCGAAGGAACAACCCGACGCCGGATCGATCGTCTCGCGACTCGGCAATCGAAGGATTCTGCACTGACATCGACACCGCCCTATCCACCGGCGGTCCGGATACAGGACGGCATGAACGCTGCCGAGGGCAGGGATCGTGAAGGTTTTGTGGTGGAAGCGTTACGGTTCGCCCGGCTCGAGCGCCTGCTTCACATACCGGTTGGCCCGCCGCTCCCGTCCGATGGTGGTCGCCGGGCCGTGGCCGCACAGCACGACGGTGTCATCGGGCAACGGCATCAGCACGTCCCGGATCGCCTGGAGCAGCGCTGGGCCGTCGCCATAGGGAAAATCCGTCCGCCCGACCGAGCCGCGAAACAGCACATCCCCCACCACCGCCAGCCGCGCCTCTTCGGCCACGAACACGACATGCCCCGGCGTGTGGCCGGGACAATGCCGCACCGTGAACGCCTGCGTGCCGATCTGCAGCTGATCGCCGTCATGCAGCCACCGGTCCGGCCTGACCGCGCGGGCGACGATGCCGAATTGCCGCCCGGCCTGCGGCAAGGCGTCCAGCAGGAAGGCGTCCCGCTCGTCCGGCCCCTCGATCCGGACCCCCAGCGCGTCGCGTAAGGCGGCGGCACCGCCGGCATGGTCGATGTGGCCGTGCGTGAGCCAGATGCCCTTCACCTTGACGCCGAGCGCCCCGACGGTCTGGAGGATCCGGTCCACATCGCCACCCGGATCGACCACGATCCCGGTCTTGGACAGGCTGTCCCACAGCACGGTGCAGTTCTGCTGGATCGGGGTCACGGTGATGACGGCGTGTTGAATGGCCATGCCGCACAGGACCGAGGCGCGCGGCTGTCGTCAAGGCCGTTACGCCGGAACGGGGGTGCCCGGGGTGGGCAAGCCGCATCTCACGCTCACATGCCGGTTACGGCGGAATTCACCGCTGGCACGGGAACCTCGCTTATGCTCGCATTGCTGTCGATCGCACTCCTGCTGTTCGTGATCGCGCCGGTTTTGCTGTATTTCGTGCCGAAGCTCATCATGCGAGGGAACCGCCGCACGCCGCGGTAACCCCGCGCGGCACCCCACGCTGGCGGCTTCGAGGCGCGCGGGTTACAGGGCGGCATGCCACTAACGCCTGCGCCCTCGCTCATGATGGATTTGCGCCCTTGTTACGAGGGTTATGCCGGCATGGCGCAGGAGACGCGGCTGCTATTCGCCCTCTTTGCCGGCCTCGATCTGGGCCGCTTCGGGGCGCTGGCATCCGGCGTGCATTTTACCTCGCGTCATCCAGGATGTCGTCAATCGGGCGCGACTCCGTTCGATCGGGTGCTGGCGCAGACCGCGGCGATTATCGCCCAGGATACCGGGCGCATCACCTGGCAGGCCCCCCTCGGCATGCTGCCGGAAACGCTGCGGCGTGCGCTGTTCAAGCCGTATCTGGTGCTGACCGAGGGGCGCCGGCAGGAACGGCTGACGCTGCAGATCGATCCGCGGGAATTCGGCGACTATCTCTGGACCAAGCTGTTCGAAAAATCGCTGCCGGCCACCGACCGCGCGCTGATGGCCCGCGCGCAGTTCTACCCGACCGAGCTCGGTCACGAATACGCCCGGTCGCTATGCATGTTGCCGCGTGTGGTGCAGCGGCGGGTGGCATCTGCGGCCTGGGATGTATTCTTCAGCGCCAACGTTACGCCGTACCGGTTCGCGCCCGGCACGGCCTCCATGGTGCGCTATTACGACGCGCTGCCGCTGCTGAGCCCGCACACCATCGGCGCGCCCTGGATGCATTCCGCCAGCCACGCCCGCATCCTCGCCCGCAACATGGCCGACGGGGCCTCATTCTATTGTGATTCGGAGCCGGTGCGGGACGATCTGCTGCGCCTGTTTCCCCAGGCCGAGGCCCGGGTGCACACCATCCCGGTCGTCGTCTCCCCCACTTTATACCCCGATCCGCAGCCGGACCGGGCGCTCCGCACGATCCTCACCCGCCGGCGCAGCCCGGCCACGGTGCACGAAGCGGCACCGGTGCCGGAGGTGCTGCCGAAGCTGTTCATGGCCGTCTCCACACTCGAGCCGCGCAAGAACTACCTCACGCTGTTCCGCGCCTTCGAGATCGCGCGCGCCAAGACCGCCACGCCGATGCAGTTGCTGATCATCGCCAACCCCGGCTGGCGCTCGGATGCGGAGCTCACGGAGCTGTCGGCGCTGGTGCGGGACGGGGCGTATCATTTGAGCGGCGTTCCATCCGATGAGCTGCGGGTGCTGTATTCAATGGCCCATTGCGTCGTGGCGCCGAGCCGGGCGGAGGGGTTCGACTATTCCGGCGTGGAGGCGATGGCCTGCGGCACGCCGGTCATCGCCTCCGACATTCCGGTCCACCGCTGGGTCTATGGCGACGCGGCCACGTATTTCGACCCGTATTCGGCCAACGCGCTGGCGGCGATGATGGCGCGGGTGGCCGATCTCGCGCCCGACGACGGGTATATGGCGGAGGCACGGGAGCGGGGTCACGCCCAGGCCCGGCTCTATACGCCAGCGGCGCTCGCCCCGCGGTGGGAGGCGGCGATCCAGGCGGCGTGTCGCCGGACGCCGGCACGATGATGCGGATGTCCGGTCCCGTGGTGAAGGATTTGGTGCTGGTGGGCGCCGGGCACGCGCATGTGGCGGTGCTGCGCCGGTTCGGGATGAAGCCGATCGACGGCGTGCGGCTGACGCTGATCACGCGGGAGGTGGACAGCCCGTATTCCGGGATGCTGCCGGGGTTCGTGGCCGGGCGGTATGCGTTCGATCAGGCGCATATCGACACCGGCCCCCTCGCCCGGTTCGCAGGCGCGCGGCTGTATCAGGATGAGGCGACCGGCATCGATCTGGGTGCCCGGACCGTGCTGTGCCGCGACCGGCCGCCGGTGCCGTATGATCTGCTGTCGCTCGATATCGGTTCCCGTCCCAATACCGGCCGTGTGCCGGGTGCGGCGGCGTATGCGATTCCGGTTAAACCGATCGACGGGTTCCTGCCCCAATTCGAGGCGCTGCGGCAGCGCGTCCTGGACGGTGTGTCGCGCCATATCCTGCTGGTGGGCGGTGGCGCGGGCGGGGTGGAATTGCTGCTGTCACTTGAGCATCGGCTGCGGCACGACGCCCCGGATCGGGCGCTGCATTTTACGCTGGTGACGGGGTCGCCCGAGATCCTGCCCGCCTTCCCGCCGGCCTTCCGCGCCCGGTTCCGCGCCATCCTGACCCGGCGTGGTATCGATGTACTGGTGGGTGCCCGCGTGGTAGCGGTGGAGCCGGGGCGGGTGGTGCTGGCGGGCGGCGCCGGCATCCTGTGTGACGAGGTGCTTTGGACGACCGAGGCGGCGCCGGCCGCATGGTTGAAGGACACGGGCCTGTCGCTGGACGCGGGCGGGTTCGTGCGCGTGGGTGCGACGCTGGCGGCCGTGGGGCGTGACGACGTGTTCGCCGCCGGGGACATGGTGGCGTTCGATCCGGGAACGATCCCCCGCTCCGGCGTCTATGCGGTGCGCGCAGGTCCGGTGCTCGCGGCCAATTTGCGCGCGGTGCTGGTGGGGGCGCGGTTGGTGCCCTACCGGCCGCAGCGCCACGCGCTCTATATCGTCAGCACAGGGGAGCCCTATGCCGTGCTGACGCGCAACGGGATGGTAGCGGAGGGCGGCTGGGCCTGGCGGCTGAAAGACGTGATCGACCGCCACTTCATGGACCGCTTCAACCGGCTGCCGGTCATGGCCGAGCCGCGCGGCGGCCGGAAATCCCCCCTCGCGGATAAGGCGGCGCTGCGGGAAATTTCCACCATCGCCATGCGCTGCGGCGGCTGTGGCGCCAAGGTGGGGGCCACCGTGCTGTCCCGGGCACTGGGCCGCCTGTCGCCCTTGCAGCTTCCCGAGGTTTTGGTCGGCCTCGATGCGCCGGATGACGCCGCCGTGGTGGATACCGGGGGGCCGATGCTGTCGGTGCAGACGGTCGATTACTTCCGCGCCATCGTCGATGACCCCTACCACTTCGGCATGATCGCCGCCACCCACGCGCTGGGCGACCTATTCGCCATGGGCGCCCAACCGCAGACGGCGCTGGCGATCGCCACCATCCCATACGGCTTGGAAGCGAAGGTGGAGGCCGATTTATCCGCCATGATGGAGGGCGCCAACACCGTGCTGCGCGACGCCGGCTGCGCGCTCGTCGGTGGCCACACCAGCGAAGGGGCGGAGCTCTCGTTGGGGTTCGCGGTCAACGGCCTGGCGGGGCGCGACGCGTTCCTGCGTAAGGGCGGCCTCGTGCCCGGCGATGCCCTGGTGCTGACGAAGCCGATCGGCACCGGCACGCTGCTGGCCGCCGACATGCGCGGCCTGGCGAAAGGGCGCTGGGTGCAGGCCGCGATCCGCCACATGATCGTGTCCAACCGCTGCGCTGCCGAGGTGCTGTCGGTCCACGGCGTGCACGCCTGCACCGACGTGACCGGGTTCGGGCTGCTGGGCCATTTGGTCGAAATGACCAAGGCGAGCGGCGTCGATGCGCATCTGATGCTGGACGCGATCCCGGTGCTGGATGGGGCGGCGGAGATGGTGGCGGCCGGCGTATTCTCGTCGCTGCAGCCGCAAAACGTAAGGTTACGCCGGGCGATCGGCAACGGGGAGGCGGCGCAGGCGATGCCGCGGTACCCCCTGCTGTTCGACCCGCAGACGGCGGGTGGTCTATTGGCCGGCGTGCCCGTGGACCAGGCTGGGGCGTGCGTGGCGGCCTTGCGGGAGGCGGGGTACGCCCAGGCCGCGATCATCGGCACCGTGCTGGCGCCATCGGACGGGATGGCCCCTATTACGATTCTGGCTCGGCAATTGACGCCTTCGTAGGGCGGGATGCGCTGAAGCACCCCACCAACTCGACGGGGTATGTGAATGCCTCAGTGGAACCATTCGCCGGAGCGTTGCACCTCTGGCTGGGTTTGGCATCAAGCCTTTCGGCTCAGGTGCTCTGCCATTGCATCAATGAATACGCGGACCTTGGCGGACAAGCTGCGGTGGCTCGGGTAGAGGGCGTGAATTTCAACGGAGTCGAACTGATACTCCGGCAACAGCCGCACGAGGGTTCCTCGGGCGACCGCCTCCACCGCATAAAAGTCAGGAAGGCGACCGACGCCAGCGCCACCGATCAGCACCGGCATGAGCACGGCAGGTTCGGGGATGACGGTCCCGGGCACGAGCTCAATTTCCTGGACTGTGCCGCCCGGCGTTCGGAACCGCCACGCTGCCCTCCGGTCAACCCGCCCGATCAGCTCGTGCAAGCGGAGGTCCTCGACCGTTGCGGGCGTGCCGCGCGCCGCGAGGTAGGCAGGGCTGGCGCAGGTCCAAAGGGCGACCGTCATCAGCCGGCGCGCGATCAGGTCGGAATCGGGCAACGGCCCGACCCGGATGGCGACGTCGAAGTCCTCGGCACGCAAATCAACGTTGCGGTTGTCAATGCTGAGCGCCACGCGGACTTCGGGGTAGCGGGCGAGGAAAGCCGGCAGCATCGGCGCGAGTGGCCCGGCGGCGAAGGTGAACCCCACGCTCACTCGCAGCGTGCCGCGCGGCACGCCGATCAACCCGGTCAAGGCGTTCTCGGCCTCGCCAACGTCATCGAGGATGCGCTGCACGTGACGCCGCAGCAGACGCCCGGCATCGGTCAGGTGCATATGCCGGGTCGAACGCTCGATCAGCGCCGCGCCGGCTGCCGTTTCCAACCGCGCAAGCGAGCGGCTGGCGGAGGATTTCGGCATGCCAAGCGCGCGGGCTGCGCCTGACACGCTGCCGAGGTCCGCGATGCGTGCGAACGCATGCAGGTCGATCGGGTCAAACATAGCTCGACCGTTCCATGACAGGAACGCGCTGTCCAGTTTTAGCGGCCTAATTGTCTTAGAGGGAACGGCCCAATTGTCTCAAGCGAACTCGAAAGGACGCAGACAATGACCCAGACCGTTCTCCTCGCTGGTGCAACCGGCATGTTTGGCAGCCAGATCGCCCGGCACCTGGTGGACCAGCCAGAAACGCGCGTGCGCCTGTTGATTCGTGGCGGGGATGCCACTCAAAAGCGCGGAGCCCTCGACCTGCTGCTGGCACGGGGGTCCGAGATCATCGAGGGAGACCTCGCGGACCGCGTCTCGCTTGACCGCGCCACCCAGGGCGTGGACGTGATCGTCTCTGCTGTCCAGGGCGGACCTGACATCATCATCGATGGACAAGTGGCTCTTGCCGAGGCAGGCCGGCGCAACGGCGTGCGCCGCATCCTGCCGTCCGACTACGCACTCGACCTGTTCAAGGCGACGCCCGGCGAACACCTGATGTTCGATATGCGCCGCACCGCGGACGAGAGGATCGCAGGCACGGGCATCGAGCACGTCCACGTCTTGCAGGGCGCGTTCATGGCGATGTTCGGCCCTGGCATGGGCACGATCGACTATGATTCCGGCGTCGTGACCTTCTGGGGCGACGGCACGCAGCCGATTGACGTCACCAGCGTCGAGGACACAGCGCGGATGGTGGCGCGGGTCGCGCTGGACCGGACCGTTCCAAGCGGCAAGTTTGCCTTCGCTGGCGACCACATCTCGATCCTTGGCGCGGCCGAGGTGATCGAGGCGCAGACCGGGCGCCGGTTCGAGCGGCGTTCGCTCGGTTCCGAGGCCGGGCTGCGCGCGGCCTTGGCAGAAGCGGCCAAGGACACGGCAAACCCGTCCAAGCCGGTAACGCTGGCCTACCAGCTTTACATGCTGACCGGGCAAACGGCGCTGACCGAACTGCAAAACAACCGCTATCCCGGCCTGGTGCTGGAAAGTTTCGCCCAGTTCGCTGCGCAGGCGCTGCCCGGCCGGGCAGTTGCCTGAACCCGCAGCCCTGATCACGCCACTGCCCCGACCCAAGGAGAGATTGCCATGAACACCAATGCGCCGGCAGCCCTGCCGCCGATCGCCGGGTCAGTTCCGTTCATCCACAATGCCGACACCGCGCCTGCCTACTGGATGGCTGACGTGTTATGGATGGTGCTCGCGGACGGCAATGACACTGACGGCCGGTTCTCGCTGATGGAGCAGGTGCTGCCGAAGGGGTCTGGGCCGGGTCCGCACAAGCACATCCGGTCCGACGAGACCTTCTATATGCTCGACGGCGAGATCACCTTGCTGGTCGGCGACGAGATCAGGACCGCGCGCAAGGGTGACTTTGCCATGGTGCCGCGCGACACAAGCCACGCCTTCCGCGTTGATAGCGAAACCGCGCGCTTCCTGAATGGCTACACGCCCGCGAGCATGGAAGCGCTGGTCATCGAGAGAGGAAGGCCCACGACCGAAAGGGTTCTCCCGCCCAAGAACATGGGGCCGCCGCCAGTGATGAGTTCCGTCTTGCCGGGGCGGTACGGCATGGACGCCCTGCCAGGCCCGGACCCGCTGCGCCCGGACGGCCGCTGAACCTGCCTGGGGCCGGTCGGCACCCAAGTTCATCCCCGGCTGCAGGCCGCCCCGCCCAGCACGCAAAAGGTGGCGCAATGCGGGTGGTTAAGGGACACCGGGCGGCTGGCTTCGGCGAGGGTGGTGCCGAGCTCGAATTGCTCGTCATATGGTAGCAGGGTGCAGGCCACGATGGTGGGGGAGGCGGCGCCCTTGCGCTTCACCACCATGCGCGCGCTGGCGCACATCACCGAGGACGGTGATTTTCCGAGGATGCCCCAGCAGGCCTCGGTGATCTCGGGCACGTCGTGGATGGCGTCCATTTCGGGGAACAGCATCAAGCGCACCGGGTCGGTGGCGTCGATCCCGATGCCGCGTTCGGCGAACAATCGTCCGAACCCGGCGCGCAGGGTGTCCTCTGGCTCTCCGGACAGCAGGCGCGCGGCCACGTGGATCTGGACGCCGTGCGCGGCCAGCCAGATGAGGCCGTCCAGCGTCTGCTGCCAGGTGCGCGGGCCGCGTTCGGCGTCGTGCACGGCCGGGCCGTAATGGTCGAGCGAGACGCGGACTGTCAGGCGCGATCCGAATTTTTGGTGCAAGCCCCCTACTGCGTCTTGGACTTTTTGCAGGGGGCGCATGGCGTTGGTCAGCACGAGGGCGTCGAACCCCCGGGCCAACGTGTCCTCCAGCATGGGGATCATGTCCGGGTTCATGAACGGCTCTCCGCCGGTGAAGCCGATGAGGCGCGTCGGCAAGCCCGCGTGGGCAATTTCGTCGAGATACCCCGCAACTTCGGCCCGGCTGAGATACGACAGCCGGTCATTACGCGGTGATGACTCGATATAACAATTATTGCACGTCAGGTTGCACAGCGTGCCGGTGTTGAACCAAAGCGTCTCCAGCGCCCTCAGCGCCACCTTGGCCCGGATGTCGCCACGCGCGGTGATGTCCGGGTTCCGGAACTTCTCGGGGGCGAGAGCGGGGCGAAGGGCGGCGGTCAAACTCATCGGCGATCCTCGGCCTTTTCAGGTAGATGGATAGGATCGGCCCCGCCGTCGATGTCTGCAAGGGCCGCAAAGTGACCCACGTCCATTGCCGTCATCAACTCACTTGGGCGAGCCGCTTGACGAAGCAATCCAGGGGCCGCCGGAGCGCCTGCTGCCCCTGGATTGCCGCGCCCAAGCGGGCTCGCAATGACGAGTCATTGGTTGATTCCCTTGGCTAGTCCGCGCAAGCGGCGCCATTCGGGCCAGGCCTGGATCGCCGTCAGCCGCACGTGGCGGAGGGTGGTGGCCGCCCAGCCCGCGCGTTCGTATGTCCGGGCGCTGGTCAGTAGCCGGGCACCGACCCGGCGCAACGGGATGCCCGACCGCCGGGCCGTCCAGGCCAGCAGATGGTCCTCGCCATACGGCGCATGCTCGTCGAAGCCGCCGAGGGACGCGAACACCCGGGACGGCAGGACGAAGCCCTGGTCGCCGAATGGCATGCCGAGCCAGGCGGAGCGCATATTCGCGCCCCAGGCGTTCAGCCGCATCGGCGCGGGGCCCCCCGGGCGGAATGCCAGGTCGAACCAGCCGAGCGCGTCCTCATCCCGGGCGATGAAGGCCAATAGGGCGGCGATGGTGCCGGGCTCGAGCCGGGAGTCGGCGTGGAGGAACCAGAGCCAGGTCCCGGTGGCCAGTCGCGCGCCCGCGTTCAGCTGCGGCCCGCGCCCGCTGGCACCGGACAGGCACCGCAGCGCAATCCGCTCGGGCCAGCCCGGCGGGGGTGACGCGGGTTCGCCGGTCGCGACCAGAAGCACCTCGCTTCCGGCCGGCAATTCCGCGCGGAGTTGCACGAGCAAGCCCTGCCACTCCGCCTCACCGGGCGCGAGAGGCACGATTATCGAGAGAGTCGTGGGAACGGACAGGGTGCCGCTCATCCCCGCATCCAGCGATGGTAGCGGGCGAGCACGCCGGGCAGCCAGGCGGGCGTGTGACGCGTGCGCCAAACACCCGCGGCGTCCCGGTTCGCCTCGGTATAGGTCGGATAGGGGTGAATGGTGGCAAAGACGCGCTTAAGACCGATCCCGTGCCGCATGGCGAGCACCATCTCGGCCAGCATCTCCCCCGCGCGGGGTGCGACGATGGTGACGCCCAGGATGCGGTCCGTGCCGGGTGCGGTCAGAATTTTGATAAAACCCTCCCGCGCCTCGTCCACGATGGCGCGGTCAAGCTCGCGCAATTCGTAGCGCGTCACCTCGACCGGGATGGCTTTGGCCCGCGCCTCCTGCTCGTTTAGCCCGGCGCGGCCGATCTCCGGGTCCATGTAGGTGACCCAGGGCATGACCACCCGGTCCGGACGGATGCGGTGCAGGCTGCCGAACAGGGCGTTGATGCTGGCGTGCCATCCCTGATGCGCCGCGGCATGGGTGAATTGCCACGGGCCTGCCACGTCGCCGCACGCATAGATGTTCGGATGCAGCGTCTGGAGGTAGTGATTGGTGTCGATCGTGCCGTGTTTGGTCAGTCCAATGCCCAGGCCCTCCAGCCCCAAGCCCGATATGCGGGGCTTCCGCCCGGCCGCCATCAGGATGCGGTCGAACGGCACGTCTTGTTCGGTGCCGTCGTGCGCGACCCGCATGACGCGGTGCCCGTCCTGGCCCTCGACCCGCAAGGCTGTCGCGCCGGTCAACACGCGGACGCCCTCCCGCTCCAGGACTCCCCGCGCCAGCGCCGCCACGTCGTCATCCTCGCGTTCCAGCAGGCGGCTGGCCTTTTGCAGCACGGTGACGGCGATTCCGAGCTGGGCAAAGGCTTGTGACAGCTCGCAGGCGATCGGCCCGCCGCCCAGGATGAGGATGCGGCCGGGCAGCCGCTCGAGCCGCCACAGCGTTTCGGAGGTGACGTAATCCGCCGGCGCGAGGCCGGGGAGGGCTGGGATTGCGGGTTCGGCCCCGGTGGCGATGATGATGGCCCGGGTGGTCAGCGTCTCGGTGCCGATCTGGACCGACCAGGGTGAGGTGATGCGCGCCCGCCCGCGCCGGACATCGATGCCCATGCCCTCGTAGCGTGCCTGCGAGTCATGCGGCGCCACGGTGGCGATCGACGCCCGCACGTGCCGCATGGCCACCGCCGTATCGATGTCGCCGCCGCTGCCGAATAGGCCGAGCGCCGCGCCGCGCCGCGCGTGGGCGGCGAGGCGGGCCATGTGGATCAGCGCCTTGGACGGTACGCAGCCGGTGTTTAGGCAGTCGCCGCCCATTTCTCCGGCCTCGGCCAGGGTGATTTTCGCACCCGCCTTGGCCGCCACCAGGGACGCGATGAGGCCGCCGGTGCCCGCGCCGATGACGATGAGGTTGCGGTCGAAATGCCGGGGCTTGGTCCAGGTCATCGCCGGCGCACCACGCGTTCGATCACGAGCCGCGCCGCGATCGGCAGGCAGGCGAGCAGCACGAGCGAGCCCAGCACACCCGGCGACAGGATGCCAGCGAGGCTGTCCAGCCGCCCGAGTTGCGTGCCCGCGTTCACGTAAATGATCGCCGCCGGCAGCATCGCGATCTGGCTCACGACGTAGAACCGCGGTGCCGGGAAGGCGGTCAACCCGAACAGCAAATCGACCACGAAGAACGGGATGGCGGGCACCAGGCGGACGCTGACCAAGTAGAGCCACCCCTCCCGCTCGAGCCCGCGGTTCACCTGATCCAGCCGCGCCTGGAAGTGACGCCGGACCAGGTCGCGGAACAGGAAGCGGCTGGCCAGCATCGCGAGCGTTGCACCGATTGAGGCGCCGAACGACGCCAGCACGGTGCCCTCCAGCAGTCCGAACAACGCGCCGCCCGCCACCGTCATCACTAAAGCACCCGGGATCGCCAGCGCGGCCATGGCGATATAAACCAGGAGGTAGCCCGCCGCGAACAGCACCGGCTGCCGCTCACGCGCCGCGACCGCCGCGTGCTGGTGCGTCCGGAGCGTCTCCAGGGTGAAGGCGTGATGCCAGCCCAGGGCAAAGAACGCCCCGATCACGCCGGCGGCCACCAGCAATAGCACCGCCCGGCTGTTCACATGCACCTGTCCCGCCCTGGTTCGCCGCTAGCCCTGCACGCCCCAGCGCCGCACCGTCCGCCGTTCGATCGTGCGGAACACCAGGTTCTCGACCGCGAGCCCGATCAGGATCACCGTCAGCAGCCCGGCGAATACCGAGGGAATTTCCAGCACGTTGCGGTTCTCGAAAATGAACCAGCCGAGCCCGCCCTTGCCGGAGGAGACGCCGAATACCAGCTCGGCCGCGATCAGCGTGCGCCAGGCGAACGCCCAGCCGACTTTCAGGCCGGTGAGGATGGACGGGAACGCGGCGGGGATCAGCACGAGCCACACGTAGCGGAGGCCCTTCAGTTCATAGTTGCGCCCGACCATGCGCAGCGTCTGCGACACGCCCAGGAACCCGGCATGCGTGTTGAGCGCCACCGCCCACAGCACCGAGTGGATCAGCACGAACACCAGGCTCCCGGTGCCGAGCCCGAACCAGATCAGCGCCAGCGGCAACAACGCGATGGCCGGCAGCGGGTTGAACATGGCGGTCAGCGTCTCGAGAATGTCCGTGCCGATCCGGGTGCTGATGGCGGTGATGGTCAAGATGGCGGCGAGCAAGATGCCGAGGCTGTAACCGATCAGCAGCACGCGGAGCGAGGTCCAGGCCCGCGCTGGTAATACTCCGGACACGATCGCATCCCGCCCAGCCTCCAGCGTCTCGGACAGGGTGGGGAACAGCAGCGGGTTGTCGAGGAAGCGCGCATAGCCCTCCCAAATCAGGCCGAGCAGGATCAGGAACAGCGTTTTACGGATCCAGCCGGAGTTCCATAGCCGCTCGCCGAACGGCAGACGGCGCTCGACCTCGGGCAAACCCATGCCGGAATCCATCGTGGCCGCGCCGTAGATTTGGATGGCCGGGTCAGGCATCGGCGTCCTCCAGCTCGGCGCCGCGCTCGCTGAACAGCAAATCGTGGATGCGGGTCTCGAGCCGGGCGGCGCTGCCGTCTTCCGCGCCGACGTGCTCCACGCCATCGATCTCGGCGCGGACGCGGCCCGGGTGGGGCGACAGCAGCAGGATGCGGTTGCCGATGCGGATGGCCTCGGCGATGGAGTGCGTGACGAACATGACGGTGAAGCGGGTGTCGGCCCAGAGTTGTAGCAATTCGTCCTGCATGCGCCGCCGGGTGAGGGCGTCCAAGGCGGCAAAGGGTTCATCCATGAGCAAAATATCCGGCTCCATCGCCATGCCGCGGGCGATGGCAACGCGCTGCTTCATGCCGCCGGACAGGGTGTGCGGCAGGCTGTCGGCGAATTTGGTGAGGCCGACCTTATCGATATAGCCGCGCGCCCGCTCCCACGCCGCGTCCCGGGACATGCGGCGCGCCACACGGAGCGGGAACATCACGTTCTCCCGCACTGTTTTCCACGGCATTAGCTGATCGAATTCCTGGAACACCATCATCCGGTCGGCCCCGGGCTCGGTCACCTCGCGGCCCTTGATCCGGATGGTGCCCTCGTCGGGCCGCAAATAGCCGCCGACGGCTTTGAGCAACGTGCTCTTGCCGCAGCCGGACGGGCCGAGCACGACGTAGCGGTCGCCTTGGCGGACCTGAAAGCTCACCCGGTGCGTCGCCGTCACCAGCGTGCCCGGCGTCTTATATCGCAGCGTGACGCCGGCTACGTCCAGCAACGGCTCCATCAATTGCCATCCAGATCGTGCGACATCGGGAAAAAATAGTCGGTCCAGGCCTGCGGCTCGGTTTTGAGCGTGCCGATCCGGAACATGTGCTGCGCGGTGCGAAAGGTGCCCTGGGGCTTCGCCTGATAATCGTCCATGCCTGGCGTCTGCATCATCACCAGCAGGTCGTCCGTGGGCGTCTTGTCGCCGGAGCCGGCCCGGTAGATCTCGATCGCATCCCGCGGATGGTCATGGATAAACCCCGCTGCCTCGATCGTCGCGTCCTTGATCGCCCGGATCAACAACGGGTTGGCGGCGGCGAATTTGGTGGTGGCGAACGACACGGAATTGGTGAGCGGCCCGCCCATGATGGCGTGATCGTCGATCACCACGTGCGCCCCCTGGCGCAGCTCTTGGAACACGAAGGGCGGCGCCGAGAAATGACTCGCGACCTCGTGTCGCGGATTGCTGAGGGCGACGGCCGCGTCCGGATGGGACATCTGCACCTCGTTTCCATCCATATGCGCCCAGTCCTGCGCCCCGAACTGCGTCGCCGAGGCGATTTGCAGCAGCACCGCCTGGGTGGAGACGCGGACGGTCGGCACCGCGATCTTGTCCGTCGGCCCAAAATCCGCGAGCGTTTTGATCCGCGGATCGCGCGTCACCAAAACCAGCGGCAGGGCGGAGGACGCCGCAATGCCCTTCACACCCTCCTTGGTACGGTCCCACAGCAGGAGCAAATTCCCTGGTCCGGTATTCACGACATCTATGGCACCGGCGAGCATCGCATCCGTCGCCGACCCGCCGCCCGCAAACGTCAACCACTCGACCCTAAGCGGCGACGCCCCGAGGGCCGCGGCATGGGCTTCCACCAGATGCCGCTGCTCCATGACATAGGTGGGCATATAGATGATGCTGGGCTGCCGGGTGATCTTGATGGCGGGGGCCTGGGCGAACGCCGCGCCGGAGATCAAGACCAGCGCCGTGGCTAGCCAATGGTGTGACCGCATCATCCCTCCTGCCTCTCGCGGGCTTGTGCCCGTTATATCAGCAGCATGGCACAAAGCTACGCTCAAACAGGGGTGGTGGCCGGAGGTATCCTGGCAGCTCGATGGCTAACACAGAGAGGGGTTGAAGTTGCGGGTCGGTGCAAGCTGACGCCCTGTACGCCGGGATCGAACGGCTGATGCAGCGTCCCAGCCGCGTCTTGCAAGCTCATCATTCCGGCAGGCGCAAAAAGAGTAATCAGCGATGAAACCTAAGAGGATAGCTATGATCAAAGATCAGGACACCCCGTTCATCACCGATGAAGAGCTTGCGGCCATAGAAGTGCGCGCTAACCAAGCAACAAAAGGTCCGTGGAAATTCTACATCGAAGGTCGGGAGGAAATGAGCGGATCTAGCTTTGTAATGACAGACGGTGATGATATCTACCTCACTGGTGGGACAACTCAAGATCAGGATTTCATAGCTTTTGCCCGGATCGACGTGCCAAGACTTGTTCAGGAGGTTCGCCGTCTACGTGCCTTATTGCCTGTGTAACTCGCGTCCAAGACCTCCACGTTGCCGCTCTACTTCGATCCACTTTGTATCTTTGTGCTCACCGATCCTCACTGGCATGCCAGATATTCGGAACGATGATCGTTCCGGGCTGGATTTCATAGCGCACCTCGTAGTCGCCGACGAATAGCCGGCGAACCTCGCGCGGGGCATACCTGCTCATCTGCGAGCCGATACGGGGATGGTCTCGTAGCCGGCTCGGGGCGGAACGCAGCGATTGAACGACGCGCGCTGCAGCCCTCTGGTTTACGGGCTCTAAAAACGCGTAAAGACGAACCAGATCGGACCTTGCTTCGAAGGTCCATCGAACACGCACTAAAGGGGTTTGGGAACCGGTAGCTCGCGATCTGTGCCAAGACTATCGGCCCACGCCTCCATGGCTTCATCCTCGATTACACGGCCCGCCTCGACGTCAGCCAAAGCAGTCAGCGTTCTCCGGTGCCGACGATCGGCACCGTCCGGATGGTGTAGGTCGACTTCGTCTGCAAGCCGACGAGCCTCGGTTTGAGCGTCCGGATGCATGCCCTGAAAATCAATCTTGCCCATGGGCATAGCTTACTCCGGCAGGCGATCTCCCGCTAGGATTTCGCAGCATGTTAAAGAGCTTCGAAAAAATGACCCTCGACGCGCAACAAACACTGTTTTTAATAGCTTCAAGGAGGCATGATCATGGCGAAGACGCCGAGGAACTATCCGGAGACGATGGCCAGTCCTGAAAGTGGTCGGCCTATGCATCGGGGTGACAAGCTCCTCACTCTAATTATCGAAGGCAAGCTGTTCGAATACCGCCAGCCCGGCTGGTGGTGCTCGCTGGATGACCCAGACGATCTGGACGGGCAGTTGGTGGACGACGACAACCAGGTGGCGGAAATAGCGCGACGCTCGGCCCAGGCGATCGCGCGCGGTCAACTGTTCCCACCGGTGCTGATCCGCGCCATCCGCACCCAATGCGGTCTGTCGCAACGGGACGCGGGCGAGGTGTTCGGCACCGGCGGAAAGTCTTTCGAAAAATACGAGTCCTGCCAGATTCCCCCCTCGAAGCTAACCCAGAGGCTGCTACGCCTGGCTATGGAACGGCCAGACTTGTTCGGCAAGCCCCACCGCGACGAGGGTCAGGCCGAGGCCCACCTGATCCAGGACACCATGAAAGCCGCACATCTCGACCGGATCTACGCCCCGTTATTCAAAGACCCCATTCAGATGCGCGGAACAGAGCGGGGATAGCGGTGCGGATTTTAGCAGTAGGCGGCCGGATCGACCTCGGGGACATGTATCTATCTCTCACGCGCGAGGGCCACGAGGTCCGTGTCGCCGCCACAGACCCCTCCTATGCCGGCTGCTTCGGCGGCATCATTGACCCCATTCCGGACTGGCGCGCCGAGCTGCCCTGGGTCGGCAAGGACGGCCTGGTCCTGTTCGAGAAAGTCGGCTTCGGCGCGGTGCAAGACGCACTCCGCGCCGAGGGCTACCAGGTGATCGGCGGAAGCACCCTCGGCGACCGGCTGGAATATGACCGCGCCTTCGGCCAGAATGTGTTGCGCGACGCCGGGCTGCCGATTGCCGCCGTGCATCCGTTCCCGACGGGCGCCGAAGCCCAGGCCTGGCTCCGCGCCCACCCCAGCCGCATGGTGCTGAAGCACGACAACAACGCCCGCGCCACCTTCGTCGGCGATCATCCGGAGGGGCTCGACGTGCTGTTCGAACTGCACCGGGCGGCGGGTTCGGTGATGCTGATGGAGCGGCTGGAGGGGGTCGAGGTCGGCGTCGGCGGCTATTTCGACGGCCGGCACTTCCTCCGCCCCGGCTGCATCGATTTCGAGCATAAGCGGTTCTTTCCCGGTGAAATGGGCGAGATGACCGGCGAGATGGGCACGCTGCTGTCCTACCAGGGCGCGGACGCGCTGTTCGACGCGGCGCTGCGTCCGCTGGAGGCGCGGCTCAGGGCGGCGCGGCACGTGGGCTATGTGAACGTGAACCTCATCGCCAACGAACGGGGGCTCTGGCCGCTGGAATTCACCTGCCGGTTCGGCAACCCGGGATTTGCCGTGCTGGCCCCCTTGCAAACCGGGGGCTGGGGCGATTTGCTGGGGCGCATGATGCGGGCGGACAGCGACACATTCCAGACGGCGCCGGGCTGGTGTGTGGGCATCTGCCTCACCATCCCGTCTTTCCCTGCCGAAACCCCGGGCGCCGACCCCGCCGAAGACCCGCCGGTGTTCTTCCAAACGCCGCCCGATCCGGCCCACACCCACTTCGCCGACCTTCGCCGCCAAGACGGCCAACTCCTAGCCCGGCGCCGCACCGGCTACGCGCTATGTGTGACCGGCGTGGCGTCAACGGTCACCGCCGCGCAAGCCGAGGCGGTGGCCCGCGCCCGCCAAGTCATCATCCCCGGACTGCGCTACCGCACCGACATCGGCGACCGGTTCGTGGCCGGCGAGGGCGACCGCTTGCGGCGCCTGGGATGGCTGGGATGAGCACTCGCATCTCGCAACGATGGGTTTCACCCATCCTATGCACGGGACGTAGGATGGGTGAGACCCATCGGCAAAACCCATGAACCCCATCGCCGACTGCCTGGCCGGCCACATCTCGCCAGAGGTTGCGGTCGCGCGCATGTTGCTAGCTGCCTTGCCCGCGGACGCGATCACCGCCGAACTGGACGCTATCCCCAGCCCGGACCCAAGCTGGGCCGCCATGCGCGCGCTCGTGACAGGACGGCGCCAGGCGCTGGACGCGCTGGCCGACCAGGTCCGCCACACCGGCGCGCGCCACTCCGCCGCGGGCGACACGCCGGCGGAGGGGGTGGCGCAGATCGCCCGGTTCTTCGACCACGCGGTGGCCTATTCGCCGGAGGCTAGCGTGGCGCTGTATTCCCTCGGGGACCCGGCCATCCTCGCCGCCGCCACGCAAGAGATCATCGACTGGCTGAAGCTGCCACCCGGGGCCGACATGCTTGACCTCGGCTGCGGCATCGGGCGCATCGCCGCCGCCTTGGCCCCGCGCTGCCAGTCCGTGCTGGGGCTGGACGTCTCCGCCGGGATGGTCGTCGAGGCGCGAAGGCGGCATCCGGCGCTACGGTTCGAACAAACCGCCGGACAGGATTTGGACGCGCTGGCCCCCGGCTCGCTCGACTTGATCATCGCCGTCGATAGCTTTCCCTACATCGTTCAAACCGGGCCGGAAACCGTGGCCGCGCACCTTGCCGGCGCCGCCCGCGCGTTGCGGCCCGGCGGCGCGCTGGTGATCCTGAACCTGTCCTACCGGGCCGACCCGGCGCAGGACCTCGCCGACGCGCTGGCGTGGCAGGCGCACGGCTTCACGCTCGAAATCGCCGGCACGCGCCCGTTCCGGGTCTGGGACGGCACCGCCTTCGTCTTCCGCCGGTGAGGTGGCTGCTGGCCTGCCTGTTGCTCGCCAGCCCTTGCCGCGCGGAGGGTCACCGCGGTGGTACGCTGCGGCTGCTGGCCGGATCCGGGGCGGGGACGATCGATCCGCAGATCAATTACACCCTGCAATATTGGCAGCTTTTTATCCTGGCCTATGACGGGCTCGTGGCGTTTCGCAAGGCCGCCGGATCCGCCGGGCTCGAGATCGTGCCGGATTTGGCGATGGCGGTGCCGATGCCGGAGGAGGGCGGAACGCTGTGGCGCTTCACCCTCCGCCCCGGCATCCGGTTCTCCACCGGCGCCGCGGTCACCGGCGCCGACGTCGTCGCGTCGTTCCGCCGCCTGTTCCGCATCGGCAGCCCGACGGCCGAGAGCTTCTATGGCGCGATCGTGGGCGCCGATGACTGCCTCCGCACCCCCGCCACCTGCGTCCTCCCGGGCGTCACCGCGGACGGGGACGCCGTCACCATCCGCCTGTCCCGCCCGGATCCCGAGTTCCTCACCAAGCTCGCCTTGCCCCACGCGAGCATCCTGCCCGCCAGCGCCCCCGCGGCCGACACCGGCAGCACGCCGCTGCCCGGCACCGGCCCCTATGTCATCCAATCCTATGACGCCAACGACCGGCTCCGCATGGTCCGTAATCCCTATTTCCAGGAATGGAGCCCGGACGCCCAGCCCGAGGGCCATGTGGACGCGATCGACTACGAATTCGGCCTGGGTGGTGAGGCGGAGGTCACGGCCATCCAGAACAACCAGGCCGACTGGACCTTCGACACGCCGTCGGACCGGCTGGGTGAGCTGGGGGCGCGGTATGCCGGGCAGCTGCATCTCACGCCGTCCTTGGCCATGTGGTATCTGCCGATGAACGTGAATCTGCCGCCGTTCGACGATGTGCGGGTCCGGCGGGCGCTGAACCTTGCGGTGGACCGGGCGGCGGCGGTGCGGCTGTTCGGGGGCACGCGGCTGGCGGTGGCCGGGTGCCAATTCTTGCCGCCGGGCCTGATCGGACGCCGCGACTATTGCCCCTATGCGCTGAATTTGG
The DNA here is from genome assembly GCA_043758105.1 of Rhodospirillales bacterium. Taxonomy (GTDB): domain Bacteria; phylum Pseudomonadota; class Alphaproteobacteria; order Acetobacterales; family Acetobacteraceae; genus JANPPS01. The sequence goes on from JAYVOF010000234.1 coordinate 68,935, forward strand.
CCGAGGCGCGCCGGCTGGTGGCCGAGAGCGGCACGTTGGGGCAGGTCGTGACGCTGGTCACCGACGACAGTCCGGCCGGGGTTGCGATCGGCACCTATCTGCTGGATGTGCTGACCGATTTGGGCTTCGTCCCGCGGCTGCGTACGCTGTCGGGCGCGATCCAATTCACCTATATCCAAAACAGCGCCAACCGGGTGCAGCTCAGCCTCAGCACCTGGTATGCGGATTATCCGTCGCCGCTGAATTATTTGGGCGGTGCGTTCGGCTGCGCCGCGTTCCGGCCCGGCTCCGACGCGTCACCGAACGTGCCGGGGTTTTGCGACCGGGCGCTGGATGCGGCGCTGGCCGATGCGGTGGGGCGTGGCGACGTGGACGCGGTGGCGGCGGTGGACCGGGCGCTCACGGATGCCGCGCCGGCCGTCGTGCTGTTCCATCCGCGCGACCCCGATTTCGTGTCCGCCCGGGTCGGCAATTTCCAATTCCACGAGCAATTCCGCTGGATGATCGGCCACGCATGGGTCGAGTGACTCCCGCATCCGTCATTGCGAGCCCGCTGGGGCGAGGCAATCCAGGGATCGGCTCCAGCGGCATGGGCCGTCCTGGACCGGCCTTTCCGCCCCTGAATTGCTTCGGCCAAGCGGCCTTGCAATGACGGGGTTGGTACGCGCGGGGTGGGCTGCTTTGGTGCTGTCGCTCATGATCGCAGCCTGCGCTGCCGCGCCGCTATATGCCCGGCTGGCCCACACCGATCCGTTCCGCACCCATGTGACCGAGACCCTGCCGGATGGCACGCCGGTGCTGGCGGAGAATACGGCGGGGCTGGGCCTCGGCACCACGCCGGTGGGGCCCACCTGGCGGGCCCGGTATTTTCTGGGGGCGGACCGGCTGGGGCGGGACGTCATGGCGCGGCTGCTGTATGGCGGACGCACGTCGCTCTTGATCGCGGCCGCGGCCACGCTGCTGTGCCTGGCGCTGGCCACCCTGGTGGGGGTGGTGGCGGGGTTCTTGGGCGGCGTGACCGACACGGTGCTGGCGGGCGCGCTCGATCTGCTCTGGGCGTTCCCGGTGACGCTGTTGGCCATCTCGCTGTCGATCGTGCTGATCGGTCATGAGGCCGCGGACAGTCTCGCTTTACCAATCGGCATCCTCGGCATCGTCTATGTCCCCTATGTCGCCCGTCCGCTCCGCGCCCAGGTGATGACGCTGCGGCAGACCGAGTTCATCGAGGCGGCGCGCGCATTGGGGGCGACGCCCGTGCACATTCTGCTCCGCCACATCCTGCCCCATCTCGGCCCCAGTCTGCGCGGCTTCGCCCCCCTGGTCGCGGCCATGGTCCTGCTGACGGAGGCCGCACTCTCGGTCCTGTCAGTGGGCGTGCAGGCCCCGGCCGCCAGCTGGGGCACGCTGATCGCCGACGGCCAAGGCCTGATCTACACCCGCCCCCTGGTCGCCATCGCACCGGGCCTCATGATCATGCTGACGGTCCTCGCGCTGAATGCGCTTGGCGAAAAACGGTGATGACCCGACTGCTCCGGTCCATCCTGGTGGTGTTCGGCATCAGCGTCCTGGTGTTCCTGATCTTCTTTGCGACGCCGGGCACCGACCCGGCCGCACGCCTCGGCGGGCGCGGCGCGTCCCCGGAGACGCTGGCGGCGATCCGGCAAGAGTACGGGCTCGACCGTCCGCTGCCGGTGCAATACGCGGTCATGATGCGGCGGCTGTTCGTCACGCGGGATTTGCCGTCATTCGTCAACCGCGGGCAGCTCGTGGTGCCGGCCGTGCTGCGCGCGGCGCCGGTGACGATCGCGCTCACCCTGGGGGCGGCGGTGCTGTGGATCGCGTCCGGGCTGCTGATCGGCGTGATCGCGGCGTTGCGGACCGGGACGGCGTGGGACCGTGGCGCCACCACGCTCGGCCTGATCGGCGTGTCGATCCCGGTGTTCTGGCTGGGGGAGATGGTGAACCTCGTGACCCAAAGCCGGTTCCACGCCTGGTTCCCCTGGGTGCCGCCGCTCGGCCTCCGCGCCACCACGCCGGGCGAGTGGCTGCGCAGCATGATCCTCCCGTGCCTGACGCTCGCGGTGCTGTATGCCGGCATCTATGGCCGGGTGCTGCGCCAGGGCCTGGTGCAGGCGTATGCGCAGGATTACGTCCGCACGGCCCGCGCCAAGGGCCTGACGGAGACCCGCATCCTGCTGCGCCATGCGCTGCGCAATGCGTGGACCCCGGTGCTGGCGCTGTTAGGCCTCGATATCGGCGCGCTGTTGGGCGGCGGGACCGCGCTGGTAGAGGTGGTGTTCGGCCTGCACGGCCTGGGGCGGCTCACCTACGACGCGCTGATTTCGCTCGACCTCGCGATGGTGATGGCGACGGTGCTGTATGCGGCGGTGTTCGTCGTGGTGTCGAGCGCGGTGGTGGATGCGGTGCAGGCGATGCTGGATCCGCGGCGGTAGTCTCATCTACCATATCGATTCAGATTAGAACTTTGGAACTTCGCGCTCGCATTTCCCCTCAGCCTCTGACCGAATTAAGCGCCACCGCAGACCGGTCTTTATTTCTCGCTGTTGTGGCCCTTGAAAGCTGAAGTGCGCCCGTCCGGTGTTGCGGTCCATCGTAATGATTAATGCCGAGTCCTCATGGGGGAAGCCTTGCAGCTCGATCGAAATGGCGACTTTAATTTTGTCTTCGGTATAGCTCTCCACGGCGACCGGGGATGTTTCACCAGGTCTGTCAGTGACGGCCCGGATAGTCGGCTGAATGAACCCGCTCCAATTGTCTCGGACCGTTAGCGTAGCAAGAAGATCCCCTTGCACCCCAGTGCAGCGCAGATTGTAACCGTCAGCCCTCGCAGGGTACGCAGCGAGGAACAACAACGCCGGTGTTATGAATGCAGTCCTCATACAACCAACTTCCCTACTCCCCTTTAAGTTGTTGCTCCACAAGATGTTCTGCAAATCCAAGGCATGGCCGTTAGTAAGTGTGTTGGGTGGAGTGCCCTTCGCATCGGCGACGGGATTAAGTCATCAGTTGGAGCCGTTGGTCTCATACCGACGGCCGATTTGAGTGACCTATCAGGTAGCGGTAAAATGCCCGTCATTCCACCAACACGGAACGGGCGATCAGTGCCCGAACACCAACGTGACCCCGCCCGCGTCGCGGGCCGCGACGGTGATGGTGTTGCCGTGGCGCTTATTCGCGATTCCGCCGGCGTGCAGCGCGTCCGCCGTGTGGTCCAACGACGCCGTACGGATCATCAGCGCGGCCATGAATTGCTGACGGCCATCGGCATCTGGCATGCAGCCGCCGAACTCCACCTGCAGCGCGGCCGGGGTCACGACGTCGATATGTGCCGCGCCCGCCGTCAGTCTGCCATCTGCGGTGCAATTGCCGAACAACCGGCTGAGTAGCGTCAGCAGGGCCGCCGGGTCTTGGGCTGCGACCACCGCACGCTTGATGCTGACGGCCCCGTTCGGATGGCGGCGCACCGCGTCATCCCAAACCAAAGCGGGCGTCAAATGTTCGCAAAAATACAGCCGCCCGGCCGGGACCGCGTCACGCTCCAGCCGGACCGTCCGGAACGCGGCGTCGCGCGGGCCGGACGGCGTGTCCACTGGGCGGGAGAAGGCCTGCGGCGGCAGCACCGGGAGGCCGGCGCCGTGCAGCGTCGCATACACGCCGTCCGCGTCGAACGTTTTGAACACCAGGCCGTTCAGTCCGGGCGGCCAGTCGAGGATGTCCGTGCAGTTGTCGGGCCCCGGCTCGACCCCGAGCAATTCCAGGTAATCCGTCCCGAACACCGCCAGATGATTGCTGCTGCCGAGCGTATGGTGGCCGCGGGGGGTGAGGGTGAAGCCGAGGCGGCGATAGGTGTCCGCCACCGTATCGAGCCGATCGAGCGCATTGACCACCACGTGGTCCAGCACGGCAACGGGAAGGATCATACGGCAGGTTCACCAGAGATGAGGTTGATGGCGGCGGTCGCGCGAGCTTAGCAGCGCCAGCGTCGCCGCGCACGTCTGCCGCATTTGGTTGACGGACTCGGCGGGCGACAGTACCCCAGCCTGGTGAATACCGCCGTCCGCACCCGCCCGTTCCTCCGCCTGCGTGGCCGCTCCTTCATGGCGGTCGTGCTGATGCCCGACCAGCCGCTGGGTGATTGGCTGGTGCAATTGGATGCGCAGCTTAACCGCTCCCCACGATTTTTCGACGGACGCCCGGTGATCCTGGATTTCGCCGGGCTGGCCGGCGAGGAAGCGCAGTTTCTCGACCTTATCGAACAACTCGCCCGGCGCGCCATCCGCGTGATCGGGATCGAGGGCGTGGACGAGGCCACCCTAGGCCCGGCGCTGGCGGCGCTCCCGCCCTTGCTCCCCGGCGGACGCACCGTGGGATTGCCGGTGCTGGTCCCGGGCGAGCCGGAACCGGTGGCCGAGCCGGTGCGCGAACCGGTCGCCCTGCTGCTGGACCGCCCGGTCCGCTCCGGCCAAAGCGTGTCCCATCCCTCGGGCGATGTCACGGTCATCGGCTCGGTCGCCAGCGGGTCCGAGGTGATCGCCGGTGGATCGATCCACATTTATGGCGCATTGCGGGGCCGCGCGATCGCCGGGCTGCTGGGACCCAACCCGGACGGCAGCCGCCCCCGCATCTTCTGCCGGCGGCTCGAGGCGGAGCTGCTGGCGATCGATGGTGTGTATAAGACCGCCGACGAGATGGACCCGGCGCTGCAAGGCCGGGCCGTGCAGGTGTGGCTCGATGGCGATAAACTCGCCATGGCCGCCCTAGACTGACGAGAGGAAGAGTGATGGCGAAAGTGCTGGTGGTGACGTCGGGCAAGGGGGGCGTGGGGAAAACCACCTCCACCGCCGCACTGGGTGCCGCGCTGGCGCAGGCCGGGCAGAACGTGGTGGTGGTGGATTTCGACGTGGGGCTGCGCAACCTCGACCTCATCATGGGGGCGGAGCGCCGGGTCGTGTACGACCTGATCAACGTGGTGCAGGGTGACGCGAAGCTGGCGCAGGCGCTGATCCGGGATAAGCGGCTGGAAACGCTCTATCTGCTGCCCGCGAGCCAGACGCGGGACAAGGACGCGCTGACATCGGACGGCGTGGCCCGGGTGATCGGCGAATTGCGGGAGCGGTTCGACTGGGTGATCTGCGACAGCCCGGCCGGTATCGAGCGCGGGGCGCAACTGGCGATGCACCATGCGGATACGGCGGTGGTGGTGACCAACCCAGAGGTCAGCAGCGTCCGCGACAGCGACCGGATCATTGGCATGCTGGATAGCAAGACGGAGCGGGCCGAGCGCGGGGAGCGGGTGGAAAAGCACCTGTTGCTCACCCGATACGACCCCGCCCGCGCCGCCCGGGGTGACATGCTGAAGACCGAAGACGTGCTGGAGATTTTGAGCATCCCGTTGCTGGGGATCATCCCGGAAAGTCAGGATGTGCTGCGCGCCAGCAACCTCGGCTCGCCCGTCACGCTCGCCGATCCCACCAGCGCGCCCGCCCGCGCCTATGCCGCCGCCGCCCGGCGTTTGATGGGGGAGACGGTGGAGATGTCGGTGCCGACCGACCGCAAAGGCCTGTTCGGCAAATTGTTCGGGCGGAGGGTCGCGTGAGCCTGTTCGGCTTCTTCACCCGCCGCGGGCCGCCCAGTTCGGGCGTGGCGCGGGAGCGGCTGCAGATTCTGCTGGCGCATGAGCGCGTGGCCGGCAGCCAATCCCAGCTGATCGCGGTGCTGCAGGAGGAGATCCTTGCGGTGATCGCCCGCCACATGCAGATCGACCGCGATAAGGTGGTGGTGAAGCTCGACCGCGGGGCGGATATCTCGACGCTGGAGATCGATATCGAGATGCCGGGACCGATTGCGGCGCTGCGGAACTGATCAACCGCACGAGCCCGTCATTGCGAGCCGGTTGGCGAAGCAATCCAGGAGCAACCGGCGCTCCTGTGGTCCTTGGATCGCCCCGCCAAGCGGCTCGCGATGACGGGAGATCACCCGGTATAGACCACCGACAAGTAAGACGTGCCCCCCACCGAACCGCTCTGGATGGTGAATTTCGCCAGCGCGTCGGCGAGACTGATGCCGGCGAAGGTGACGGAGGCGTTGACCCCCGTGCCGGCGCCGCCCAGCTCTGAATGGATGGTGGCCCCTGATACCTGGCCGCGCCGTCCGTGGCCGTCCAGGGCCGGGTGCTTTGCCCGGCCTGGAAGCCGAACAGGGTCATGGCGTCATTGTGGTGAAAATTAAGGATGGTGCTCCACGTGCTGCCGGTGCCGCCGCGGCCATCGATGAAGAATGTGTCCGATCCGCCATCCGTCCCCGTGCCCCCCGCCAGGAAGTTGGAGCCGAGCCCGCCATCCAGCACGTTGGTCCCGCCGGAGATCGCGAGCGCGTCATCGCCGGGTCCGCCATGTAGGAACACGTTCGGCACCCCGGCCGCGATCGCGACGCCGCCGGTGCTGCTCCAGATATACTGCCGCTGCAGCCCCGCGACCGGCCCGGTATAAGCCGTCCCGTCCGATCCGCCGGAGGTGCTGGTCGCGGTGTCCGTGATGGCAAACCGGTGCGTGCCCGCCGGTGCCGCCGCAAACGCCGTCTGGCCCTTCGCCTGTCCGGACGAAAGATAATCTTGCAACGGATCGATCCCCGCGGCTGCCACGTCCGGATTGGCGGCAAGATAATGGTCCACCGAAAACGCCGCCGAAGGATCCCGCCCTTCCCGCCACCCGGCGGTTTCATAGTGCAGCAGGGGGTGTTCGCCCGCTGCATCGCGCCGGCCCCCGCGGGCCTCGAACCCGGCTCGCCGTTCGGCCCCAGCATCAATGCTGTCGTGATCTACCTGCACTATACCCACGCCATCGGCCTCGAGCGGCTGCGCGCCGTCATGCGCGAAATGTTCGGCGTGTCGATCAGCGAGGGCGCGCTGTGCAACATCCTCGCCCGCGCCCAGGCCCCGCTCGCCGCCCGCGCCGCCGTCATCGGTGCCGAACTGCGCAACGCCCGGGTCGTGTGCAGCGACGAAACCTCGGCCCGGGTGGCCGGCAAGACCTGGTGGGAGTGGGTGTTCATCAGCAAAACCGCGGCGTTGCACCTGATCCGGCCTAGCCGCGGCCTGGCGGTGCCGGCCGAGGTGTTCGGCGACGCCCGGCCGGAAATCTGGGTGTCGGACGCGCTCGCCGCCCAGCGCGGCCATGCCGAGCGATGGCAAATGTGCCTGGCGCATCTGCTGCGAGACACGCAATACGCCATCGATTGCGGCGACACGGCGTTCGCC
>JAYVOF010000235.1:0-45401 GCA_043758105.1 Rhodospirillales bacterium
AGCCGTGGATCATCATGGTGCCGGGGGCCGCGCTGTTCACACTGGTGCTGGGCATCAATTTACTGGGCGACGGGTTGCTGGATCTCTTCCGGCGTGGCTGAGCCGGTTTTAGATGTGTCCGGGCTGCGTGTGGCCATCGGCGCGCAGGAACCGGTGCGCGGCGTCTCGCTCCAAATCCTGGCGGGGGAAACCCATGGGCTGGTGGGCGAGAGCGGCTGCGGCAAGTCGCTGACGGCGCTGGCGATCATGGGATTGCTGCCGGACGAGGCCCTGCGCACCTCCGGGCATTTGCGGTTCCAGGATCATGACCTGATGCAGCCGGACACCGGCCGCCTGCGCGGGGACCGCATCGCCATGGTGTTTCAGGAGCCGATGACCAGCCTCGATCCGGCCTTCACCATCGGCGGTCAGCTCGGCGAAGTGTACCGCCGGCACCGCGGCGGCACCCGGGCCGAGGCGGCGATCCGCGCCACCGCGATGCTGGCCCGCGTCGGCATCAGCTCCCCGGCGCTCCGCCTCGGCCAATTTCCGCACCAGCTTTCGGGTGGCCTGCGGCAGCGGGTGCTCATCGCCATGGCGCTGATCTGCGGCCCGGCGCTGCTGATCGCCGATGAGCCGACCACGGCACTCGATGTGACCGTGCAGGCCGGGATTCTGCGCCTGCTGAAAACCATTCAGGCCGAAACCGGGCTGGCCGCCCTGCTGATTACCCATGATCTCGGCGTGGTCGCGCGGACGGCGGACCGGGTCAGCGTGATGTATGCCGGCGACATCGTCGAGCAGGCCCCGGTGGCGGCGCTGTTCGCCACGCCCGGGCACCCTTACTCGCGCGGCTTGCTGGCGAGCGTACCCCGGCTCGATACCCCGGCCGGCGGGCGGCTCGGCAGCATCGGCGGCACGGTACCGCGGATCGGTAAGGGCTTCGTGGGCTGCGCCTTTCGCGGCCGGTGCCCGCAGGCGATGCCGGTATGCGCGACGCCGGTGCCGGTGCGGGAACGGGCACCGGGCCACACCGTGCGGTGCCATCTTGATTGAAATCCGGAACGTTTCACGCAGCTTCGGACCGGTCCGCGCTGTGGACGGGGTGAGCCTGACCGTCCCGCCGGGGGGCGTGATGGGGATCGTGGGGGAAAGCGCCTGCGGCAAGAGCACGCTGGCCCGGCTCATCCTCGGCCTGATGCCGCCCGACCGGGGCGAGGTGCTGGTGGATGGCCAGCCCCTGGCCAGCCTGGACCGGCGCGCGCGGGCGAAGCTGATCCAGCCGGTGTTTCAGGACCCCTATGCCTCGCTCAACCCCCGCCAGACCGTGCGGGACATCGTGGCGCTGCCGCTCCGGGCCCAAGGCGTGCGAGAGGTGGACGGGACGGTGCGGGACATGCTGGACCGGGTGGGACTGCCGGCGGACATGGCGCTCCGCCATCCGCGCGAACTCAGCGGCGGGCAGCGCCAGCGTGTGGCCATTGCCCGCGCGCTCATCAACCGCCCGCGCGTGGTCATCTGCGATGAGCCGACCAGCGCGCTCGACGTCTCGGTGCAGGCACAAATACTGAATTTGCTTGGTTCATTACGGCAAGAAATGGACCTCACGCTCGTCTTCATCAGCCATAACCTCGCGGTCGTGCGCCACATCGCGACCGAGGTGGCGGTGATGTATTTGGGCCGGATCGTGGAGCACGCGACGGCGGACGCGCTGTTCGCCACCCCGCTCCACCCCTATACGCGGGCGTTGCTGGCCAGCGTGCTGACGCCGGAACCCGGCCTGGGCCTCCCCGATCCGGGGCTCGGCGATAGTCTGCCGGACCCGGCGCGTATCCCCGCCGGCTGCCGCTTCCACCCGCGCTGTCCAGTGGCGCAATCCTCCTGCGCGGTCATCAGTCCGGAAGGCTTCCGGGTTGGCGGACGCTTGGTCGAGTGCGTCTTCGCGGCCGACGCCGCCCCCCACCCGTCTTTGCGAGCCCCGCTTGGGCGAAGCGATCCAGGGGCGACATACGCTCTTGCGGCACCTGGATTGCTTCGCCAAGCGGCTCGCAATGACGGCGAAGGTCGCCCTGTTTCGCCGTTACTTCCAGCTGGACAAATAAAAGCGCGGTAGCTCATCCCCGAACGGCTTGAAGTTCACCGTGCGCGTGGTCGCGTAGGTCTTCACGAACGTAAACAGCGGCATGTAATAGGCCTGCTCACTGATCCGCTTGATCGCCGTAGAATAATTGCCGCGGCGTTGGTCCGGGTCGGTCACGGAACCCGCCTCGTCCACCAGATGCTGCAGGTCTCTGTCCCGCGTAAAGTCCCGGCCTCCGCCACCGAAGAAGATCGGGAAATAGGCGCTGGCATCGTTGATGGAATAACTTCCCCAACTGCCGAGTTCGAGCGGATTGCGGCCCTCGATACTGCGCTGGATCACCGCGCCGATCTGCAATTGCGTGAGCTTTGCCCGGATGCCGACCGCGCCCAAATAGCCCTGGATAGCACCCATCCATTGCGGCAGCAAATACCCCACCATCTCGGTATCGAACCCGTCCGGGTATCCGGCCTTGGCGAGCAAGGCGCGGGATTTAGCCGGATCGTAGTCGTATTTGGTCGCGACCGCCTGGTCACAGCCGAATTGCGTGGGGAAACAACTGGCGTCCAGCACGCGTGACCCGCCGGGCATGAAGGTGCGCGCCATGGTCGGGCGGTCCACCGCGTGCATGATCGCCTGGCGCACCGCCTGTTTCGTCAGCGGATTATCCGCGCCGGACCGTCCGGCCGCGTCCATGTTCATATACGCCACGCGCATGCTCTCACTGCGATAGGTCTGCAGGCCCGGCATCCGCCCGATGTTGTCGATCTGATCCGGGCTGAAATCCCAGATCCAGTCCGCCTGATTACCGAGCAACGCCGTAAGCTCCGCCGTGGCGTCCGAGACCTCCTTGATGATAATGCGGCCGATCGCCGGGTGGCCTTTCGGGCCGTCGAAATAGCTATCGTTCCGCACGAGGTCGATCTCGGTCGTGCCGTCCACGCGGGTAATCCGGTAGGGACCGGTGCCGGCCGGTGCCTTGGAATAACCGTCACCTAAGCGTTCCCGATACGCTTTCGGATAGATCGGAATCACCATCGCCAAGTATTCGAGCGCGGCCGGAAAGATCTGCTTGAGTTTCACCCGCACATGCAAATCATCGATTTTTTCCGCGCCCGCCAGAAATCGGAAATTGGTCGGCACCGAAACCTGTTTGTCGGCCACGATGGTATTGATCGTGTACACGACGTCATCGGCGGTAAAGGCGCTGCCATCATGGAACGTGACGCCGGACCGCAGCTCGAATTCTAGCGTCGTGTCATCGGTGTATTTCCAGGATATAGCCAATAACGGCTTGAGCTGAAACGTCTCCGGATCCCGGTAGATCAGCGTGTCCCACACGTGATGCGCGACGATTAGGCCGGTACGCTGGTCGTTATAATAGGGATCGACGTTCGGCACCGCGTCCCGCCACACCACCCGCAGCGTGTCCTGTGCCTTTTGTGCCATCGCCGGCACGCCCGGCAGACAAAGTAGGCATGCCAACAAACCCGCTTTGCGTCGCATCCGACCCTCCGGTTGGAAGGAGGCTAAGCGGCACCGGCGCTGCTGGCAACATTCCGGGCCCGCATATTTTGTGCTATGATGGCCCCCGTCGAGATCACGAATGGAGATAGGGTGAGTCCGTTACGGTCATACTGGCTCGCTTGGGCCATCTCGCTCGCATCTTTGATCATGACTTTTGTCATGAATGATCGTTTCCCAACAAACGACGACACTATTTCACTAAGCGCGAGGATTTTCTTTGTCGTCAGCGTGGCGTTCGGTGTCGCCGGCCTGTTCGGCATCCGCTGCCCGTCATGCCAGCTGCCGGTTGCACAGCGTAAGACGGCCCTCACCCGCTGCGTCCCCGGCCGGCACTGTCCGAAATGCGGTACGGATTTGGCCGCCGCACCGGGTCGTTTCTTGAGGGGCCGATACGTCCTGGCACTGCTGGGCCTGCTGACCCGGCCCGCCCTGGCCGACCCGGCGCTCTGGGTCGCGCATGGTGCCCATGCCGATGTCTATCTGTTGGGCAGCATCCACCTGCTGAAATCCGGCACCGCGTGGGAGGGGCCGGCGATCCAGCGCGCCTTCGACACCGCCAGTCAATGCTGGTTCGAGGCCGTACAACCCGACGATCTGGGGCCCATGCAGGCGGTCGTGGCGGAGCTCGGCCTCGACCCCACCCATCCGCTCGCCTCGCATTTGTCGGCCGCCGACGCCAAAAAGCTGCACCGCCTGATCCCAGAAAATTCCCCGGCCGATCAGGCGCTGGAGCGGATGCGCCCCTGGCTCGCCTCCGTCGTGCTCGCGGTGCAGCCGCTGGAAAAGGCCGGCTATGACGGAAAATACGGCCCGGACCATGTGCTGCAGGACCAGGCGCGCGCGTCCGGTAAAAGCGTGGGCGGACTCGAGACGATGGAGCAACAGGGCCGCATCCTCGCCGGCATGTCCGACACATTCGCACTCCAGCTCCTGCACTCGACGTTGCAGGAGGCCGGCGAAGGTCCCGCCTTCATCGACAAGGCGGTTGCGTCCTGGCTCAAGGGCGATTTCCTGACCACTGCGGCCTCCCTCGACAAGACGATGCGCAAGGAAGCGCCCGGCCTGTTTCGCCTGCTGACCACCGACCGCAACAACGCCTGGGCCGGACGGATCGAGCAGCTTTTGGCCGGCGATCAGACCACGCTCATCACCGTCGGCACCGGGCACCTCGCGGGGGATGGCAATCTACGTGACCTGCTCGCCCGCCACGGCGTCAAGTTCGAGCGCGTGCCGGACGCGCCTGCCCACTAGCCCATTACTCCATTAGCCCATTGTCGCGTTGAAGGCGCCCCCGTCCAACAACAGATTTTGCCCGACGATAAAGCCGGATTGCGCCCCGCATAAGAATACGCAGGCATCGCCGAATTCCGCCGGGTCCCCCACGCGCCCGGCCGGGGAGGCCTGTGCCCGCTCCGCCAGCAGCGCATCGACCGGCCGCCCGGCAGCGTCCGCCTGCGCCTGCGTGTTGCTGCGCAGCCGGTCCGTCAGAAACGGGCCCGGCAGCAGATTGTTGATGGTGACGTTGTGCCGCGCCACCTGCCGGGCCAGGCCGCCGACAAAGCCCGTGAGGCCCGCCCGCGCGCCATTGCTCATGCCCAAAGTGGCGATAGGTGACTTCACGCTGGCCGAGGTGATGTTCACGATCCGCCCGAACCGCCGCCCGATCATGCCATCGACCACGGCGCGGATCAGGAAAATCGGCGTCAGCATGTTCGCATCCAGCGCCGCAATCCATTGCTCCCGCTCCCAGGAGCGGAAATCTCCGGGCGGCGGCCCGCCGGCATTATTGATCAGGATATCCGGGGCCGGACACGCCGACAGCGCCGCGTCCCGCCCGGCCTCCGTCGTGATGTCGGAGGCGACGGTCGTGACGGTGACGCCGGTCGCCGCGCGGATCTCCGCCGCCGTCGCCTCCAGCGGTCCGGAATGGCGCGCCGTGATGGTCACGCTCACCCCCTCCCGCGCCAGCGCCATCGCGCACGCCCGGCCGAGGCCCTTGCTCGACGCGCACACCAGCGCCGTCTTACCGCGCAATCCCATGTCCATCTCAGCTCTCCGTCAGCAAGGGGGTCAGTGCCCGGCGCCATGCCTCGGGCAACGGCGCCGGGCGCCGGGTTCCGGCATCGAGGCAAACATGCACGAGAAACCCCTCGGCCGATGCCGTATCTTCATCGTCCTTGAAGATGCCAATCTCATACCGCACCGACGACCCGCCCAGCCGGCTGATGCGCAGTCCGGCGGTGACCCGGTCCGGGAACGCCACTTCGGTAAAATATCGGCAGCTGCTCTCGGCCACCACCATAAAATGATTGGCACCGGGCCAGCTCAGCAGGCTGTTCGTCACCAGGAAATGCGTCACTGCGGTATCGAAGAAGCTGTAATAATTGACATTATTCACGTGGCCGAACACGTCGTTATCTATGAAACGGGTGGTGATCGGCAAAAATTGCCGGTAGGCGGCGCGCGCGCCAGGAGGCTTCCGGTCCATCGCCGCCGACAATGGACGCAACAATCGACCGACGCCAGGGGATACGCGGTTGGACACCCGGTTGGACGACCGGGTGCCTTGACCGCTACCTAGCGCATGGACAGCACCGACCTCACGCTCGCCGCGCAATACGAAGCCTATCCCTACCCGAAGCGGGACCCGAGGGACGAGGCCAAGCGCCTGGTGATCGGTAGCCCGAGCCATCTGCGCGAGATCGATCATTGGGTGTTCCAGGCCGCCCGCCCCGCCGCCACACCGCTCCGCGCCCTGATCGCCGGCGGCGGCACCGGGGACGGCGCCATCATGCTGGCGCAACACATGGCGCGGGAGGGGCGCCCGGGCTGGGTCACCTACCTCGACCGCTCGATGGCCGCGCAGCGTGTGGCGCGGGCGCGGGCGGAGGCGCGGGGGCTAACCCTGCGTTGGGAGCATGGCTCGCTGTTAGACCTACCGAACTCAGGGCTCGGTCCGTTCGATTACATCGATTGCTGCGGCGTGTTGCATCACCTCCCGGATCCGGCTGCCGGGCTCGATGCGCTCCTGAGCGTGCTGGCACCGGGCGGCGGAATCGGCCTCATGGTCTATGCGCCATATGGCCGGACCGGCGTTTATGAGCTGCAGGACGCGCTCCGTCTGCTGGCGCCCGAACACCTGCCGCCCGCCGCCCGGCTGGACGTCGCCCGGCGCGTGATGAAGCAGCTGCCGGAAACGGCGTGGCTGAAGCGCAACGGCTATTTCGGCGATCACATCGATGGTGGCGACGCCGGATTGTATGATCTGCTGCTCAATCCCCGTGATCGCGCCTACACCGTCCCAGCGTTCGCCGCGCTGCTGGCGGATGCCGGGCTGAGCGTGACCGCCTGGATGGAGCCGATGCGCTATGACCCCGCCATCACCCTGCCGGACCCCAAACTCCGGGCCCGCCTCGCCGAGCTGGACGGCGTCGCGCGCATGGCTGTGGCGGAGACCCTCACCGGCAACATGAGTACCCACGTCGTCTATGCCGTCCGCACCGCCGAACGGCGCCCGGCACCGGACCCGATGCGGGACGCCGCCGTGCCGGTCGCCCGGGAAATGCCGGCCCCCGAGATCGGCCGCAACATCCGGGCGGACGGCACGCTGCCGTTCGTGTTCGACGGCATCCGCGTCCCGGTGCCGCTGCCGAAGCTGGCCGGCGCGATCCTGGCGCAGATCGATGGCGTCCGCAGTGTGGCCGGCATCCGCGCGATCCTGAGCGCGCGCGGCACGGACCCGGCGATTTTCGACCGTGCCTGGCGGCAGACCTATGACGCGCTGTCGGCCGTCAACCGCATCCTGCTCGCGCCCCCATGAGCACGCCGACCATCATCATTTTCGGCGCGGCCGTCCGCCCCGATGGCAGCCCGAGCGGCGCGCTGCGGGACCGCGTCGCGGCGGCCGCGCATTTCGGCGCCACGCTGCCGGACGCCCACTACATGCCGACCGGCGGCCAAGGCCGGTTTGGCCCGCCCGAGGCCGAAATGATGGCCGCGCTCTTGCTCGCCCACGGCGTGGACGCGGCCCTGATCACGCAAGAACGTACCGCCCGGAACACCATCGGTTCCGTCCGCGCCTGCGCCCGCCTGCTCCCGCAAGGTGCCCGCGTGTATGCGGCGACCTCCGGCTATCACCTGCCGCGCTGTCTGGTGTTGCTGCGCATCGCGGGCCTTGACGCGCATCCCTGCCCGCCGCCCGCCGGCCCCGCCTCCCGCCGGGCCGCTCAACGGTGGTTTTGGCGCCTGCGCGAGGTCGCGGCCCTGCCGGTCGATACGGCCGTGCTGCTATGGCAGCGTGCGCTCTGGGGGAGGATCGATCATCGCTGAACGCACCGCACTCGTGCTGTTCTCCGGCGGCCAGGACTCCGCCACGTGCCTGGCCTGGGCGCTGAACCGGTTCGATCATGTCGAGACCATCGGCTTCGACTATGGCCAGCGGCACCGGGTGGAGCTCGACATGCGGGCCGGGTTCCACGCCGGGCTCGCGCGGCATTTCCCCGCCTGGACAGCGCGGCTGGGTGAGGACCGGGTGCTGGACCTGACGGTGCTGGGCGCCATTAGTGATACAGCGCTGACCCGGGATGTGGAGATCGTGACGGCCGCATCCGGCCTACCGAACACGTTCGTGCCCGGCCGCAATTTGGTCTTCCTCACGTTCGCCGCCGCAATCGCCTATCGCCGCGGCCTCAAGCACATCGTCACCGGCGTGTGCGAGACGGATTTCTCCGGCTATCCGGACTGCCGCGACGATACGGTGAAGGCGCTGCAGGTGGCGCTGAATTTGGGCATGGAGAGCCGGTTCGTGCTGGAAACCCCACTGATGTGGCGGGACAAGGCCGCGACGTGGGCCCTGGCAGACCAACTGGGCGGCGCGCCGCTCGTCGAGCTGGTTCGGACGCAGACCCTGACCTGCTACGCCGGCGATACCGGCACCCGGCATGAGTGGGGCCTCGGCTGCGGCGTTTGCCCGGCCTGCGTCTTACGGGCGCGAGGGTACGAGCGGTGGTGCCAGCCGGTTCTCTGACCTCGTCATTGCGAGCCGCTTGGCGAAGCAATCCAGGGGCCGCACGAGCATCTGTCGCCCCTGGATTGCCGCGCCCCAAGCGGGGCTCGCAATGACGAGTCCTTGGTTGATGCCCCTGGTCTGAGCGAAACGCCGACTCGCGTCCCCCTTACGAGATAGGTCCGTTGCGCCCTGACGCCATCGTGGTCTGCAGGTAGATCGACGAGGGGAAGTCGCGGGTCCCCGTTTCGGTCACAGGCCGCAGGCCATCGTTACCCGGCTCTGGGTCGTAGTCCGGGAACACCTGGCGCAGCCCGTCGGGCCGGTCGTAGTGCAGCTGGCTCAGGCAGAACACGATGTCCATTCCGGTGTTGCCGACCAAGTAGGCGTGGAGCATCGCCGTCTCCATCCACTGAAATATCGAGCGGTCGGCGTCCCGTTGATAGTCGAAGGGAAAATAGATATCATGAAAATGGACAAATACACCTGGCTTCAGCCGGGGCAGGATTTCCAAGATGATCTGCATCACATCACCGCCGACGCGGATGGCATGGGTCGAGTCGATGAATAGCAGATCCCCGGCCTCCAGCGCCTCGAACACCTCCATGCTGACCTGCTCGACCCGTTCCGCCACCAAATGCACCGGGGCGCTGCGCAACCACGCGCTGGGATACGGCTCGACGCAGGTGATCTGGACCGGTGCCCCCTCCGCGCTGTTCAGCTTTGCCGCCTCGAGCATGCAATAGGTCGAAATCCCGGAGCCGACTTCCACCACCCGGGCCGGCTTCGTGCCCCGGATAAACCCATGCAGCGTCTGTGCCTCGATTGGACCGAAGCCCGGCCCGAATGCGCCCGCCACGCCTTCGTGGAACGCGGTGTTGGCCCGGTATTCCGGCAGGAACGGTAACACGATTTCCCGCAACCGGCTGAGCTGGCGATCGACGTGCACCCCCACACCGGGCATAGCCGAGCGGTGTGCCCACCGGCTTCGGGTCCGGCGCAATTCCCGCAAGTCCGGGAGCGGCACGTAATAGTGCTTGGGCAAGACAAAAAGCCCCACCCGGGACCCGGCTTCATGAATTCGCACAAAGGCTTGCTTCGCACCCGTCCTCAGGGACGCCTTTAAAGATGGGATCATGGGCCGAATACTCTCCTCAAGATGCAGCGACCCAAGGGCAAGGCACGCCAATCGTCACGCCAATGGTGCGGGCGGTCGGAATCGAACCGACACTCCTTGCGGAACCGGATTTTGAGTCCGGCGCGTCTACCAGTTCCACCACGCCCGCATCCGGAGCCTTTATACGACAACCTGATCTTCTCAGAAAGGGGTTTGCGCACCGCAACCGCCTTCGCTATATCAGCGCCTCGCCCGATCCCGGATAGCTCAGCTGGTAGAGCAAGCGACTGTTAATCGCTCGGTCGTTGGTTCGAGTCCAACTCCGGGAGCCAGGCGGCTAAAAAACTCAAGTCAAGGCTCGAACACCACCTGAACCCGGGTGCTCGGATACAGCCCGATGCCGAACTCGATCACCACGTCGTGAGGGTCCACGTTCTCGTTCTCACACACCAGCACCGGCCGGGTCCGCGGCATTTCCAGCAGCCGCGCCTCGATCACGGACGGCATCCGGGACGTCACGCGGGTCACCCGGCGGCGATAATCGGCCACCCCCACGGCGGCGAGTGCGGCCGTGATCGTCGGCGCGGCCCGCAGCGCGTCCAGCATGCCGGGGTCGGCGAAATAGTGCCGGGCCAGGCTCACCGGCACCCGGTCCGCGCGTCCCAACCGGTGCAGCATCACGACCGGCGCACCCGGCACCACACCGAGCGCCAACGCCGCCGCATCCGTCGCTTGTGTCATACCGAGCTGCAGCACTTCCCCCGCCGGCTCCCGGTTATGCTGGCGAATCCACTCGCTGAACCGGGTCCGGCGCTGGACGGCGTAGTCCAGCAGGTCATCGGCCACGAAGCTGCCGCGACCCTGCTCCACCCGCACCAGCCCGGCACGTACTAACTGATCGAGTGCGCGGCGGACAGTGTGGCGGTTGACCCCATGCGCGGCAGCCAGAGCCGCCTCGGTCGGCAACCGCGTCCCTGGGGTTTGGCCCGCGAGGGCGGCGGTGAGGCTGTCGGCGATCTGACGCCATTTCACCGTGGCCGTCATGCGATGTTCATCCTGCGCGGCCCGGATTGCGATAACTCGCCTTGACGTATGCCGCACCGGCCCGGTATTTGTCTAGACAACTAAGGACGGCAATCATGCAGATCACCCAACGGCAGCGCTGGATGGCTGTGCTGGCGCGGGCGTCCGGCACCGAACTCGAGCCGCACCGTCCGCTCGTCACCGGCTACACGACGGTGCGCGGACCGGAGCTTGGGCTCATCATGCTCCAGGGCCGGGCCGGCGGGGCCGGGGCAGCCTTCAATCTCGGTGAGGCGACGGTCACCCGCTGCACGGTGCAGGACGCGGCCGGCCGGGTCGGCCACGCCTATACAATCGGGCGCGACCTGCTGCAGGCGGAGTTGGCGGCGGCGCTGGATGCGGCGCTGCAGGACCCGGCCCGGCACGATGCACTGCAGGACCACGTGATTGCACCGTTGGCGGCGGAACAGCGGCGGCGGCGCGAAACCCAGGCCCGGCGGGCGGCGGCGACGCAGGTGCAGTTCTTCACCCTCGCGACAATGCGGTCATGACCGCATTGTCACCAGGTTTCGGGGACGCCGTGCGGGAGAGTCAGGCGTGCTTTCGCGCGGTGCTGGACGCCATGGCCGGGCCGGGTGGCCTGCATACCGTGTCCGGCCCCGGCGTGCCGGCGCTCGATCCAGTGACGATCGATCCGGTGACGATCGATCCAGTAACGGCCGCGGTGGTGCTGACGCTGGTGGATCAGGACGCGCCGCTGTTCTTGCACCCGGCGTATGCGGCCGCGGCACCGTGGATCCGGTTCCACTGCGGCGCCCCGCTGGTCGAACCCGGCCGCGCCGCCTTCGCGCTCATGCCAGGGGCCGTGCTTGATATGGCGGCCGTCGCCGCCGGCACGGATGAGGCGCCCGAAGACGGCGCGACCATCATCGTCCAGGTCACCGCCCTAGGCGCCGGACCCTCGTTTCGGCTGCACGGCCCCGGGCTCCAGCACGGCCGGACGCTGCAGGTGACCGGGCTTCCGGGCGGATTCATACCGGAGTGGGCCGCCAACGCGGCACGCTTTCCCCGCGGCATCGATCTAATCCTCTGCGCGGGACATCAGCTGACCGCCTTCCCCCGCACCATTGTGATCGAGGCCGGCTGATGGCGTATGTGGCGGTGAAGGGGGGCGAGCGGGCGATCGATGCGGCGCACGCTTGGCTCGCGGCGGACCGGCGGGGTGATCCAGGGGTTCCGATGCTGACGCCAGCGCAGATCGTGGCCCAATTGGGCCGGGCGGTCGATCGGGTGATGGCGGAGGGTTCGCTGTATGACCGGGACCTCGCCGCCCGGGCGATCCAGCAGGCGCAGGGCGATCTGATCGAGGCCGCTTTCCTGCTCCGCGCCTACCGCACGACGCTGCCACGCTTTGTGACCGCCCGGCCGGTGGATACGGCGGCGATGCGGATCACGCGCCGGGTTTCGGCTATTTTCAAGGATGTGCCGGGCGGGCAGATGTTGGGGCCGACCTATGACTACACCCACCGGCTGCTGGACTTTGCGCTCCCGGACTCGCCTGCTCCGGCACCGGAGGCGGACGCGGCGCCCAGTCCCTGCCCGCCCGCGTTCGCCATCCTGGACGCGGAAGGGCTGATCGAACCGGACGCGCCGCCGGGTGCGGCGCCATTCGACCTCACGCGGCAACCGCTGGCGTTTCCGGCCGGACGGGACGCGCGGTTGCAGGCGCTGGCGCGCGGCGATGAGGGGTTCCTGCTGGCGCTCGGCTATTCCACCCAGCGCGGCTATGGCAACACGCACCCCTTCGTGGGCGAGCTGCGGGTGGGCGAACTATCGGTCGAGATCGCGCCGCCGGAGCTCGATTTCACGCTCGATATCGGCGACATCGTGATGACCGAGTGTCAGATGGTGAACCAGTTCCAGGGCTCCGCCACCGTGCCGCCCCAGTTCACCCGCGGCTACGGCTTGTGCATGGGCCATGGTGAGCGCCGGACGATGGGCATGGCGCTGGTGGACCGGGCGATGCGGGCGGCCGAATTGAGTGAACCGGTGGACGCGCCGGCGCAGGACGTAGAGTTTGTGCTGAGCCATTGCGACAATGTGGAGGCGACCGGCTTCGTCGAGCACCTGAAACTACCGCATTACGTGGATTTCCAGAGCGAGCTGGAGACGGTGCGCCGCATGCGCCGGGACATGGGCCAGGACATCGGGCGGGGCCCGGCATGAACGGCTACAACTTCGCCTATTTGGACGAGCAGACCAAGCGGATGATCCGGCGCGCCATCCTAAAGGCGGTGGCAATCCCGGGGCACCAGGTGCCGTTCGGCAGCCGGGAAATGCCGCTGCCGTATGGCTGGGGCACGGGTGGCATCCAGGTGACGGCCAGCGTGCTGGGACCGGATGACGTGCTGAAGGTGATCGACCAGGGGGCCGACGACACCACCAACGCCGTGTCCATCCGGCGCTTTTTTGCCCGCACCGCCGGCGTTCGGACCACGACGCGCACCGTGGAGGCCACCGTGATCCAGACCCGGCATCGCATCCCGGAGACTCCGCTGCGGGCCGGGCAGATCATGGTCTATCAGGTGCCATTGCCAGAGCCGATGTCCAAGCTCGAGCCCAGCCGGGCGGAGACGCGGCGGATGCACGCCATGGCGGAATACGGGCTGATGCACGTGAAACTGTATGAGGATATTGCCCGGTATGGGCATATCGCGGCGAGCTACGATTACCCGGTGATGGTGCGGGAGCGGTATTTGATGTCGCCCTCGCCGCTGCCGGCGTTCGATAATCCCAAGATGCACATGTCGCCGGCCCTGCAGCTGTTCGGCGCCGGGCGGGAGAAGCGGATTTATGCGGTGCCGCCCTGGACGGCGGTGCGGTCGTTGGATTTCGACGACCATCCGTTCCGCGCCACCCGGGCCCCGGCGGTGTGTGCGCTGTGCGGCGCGGACGGATCGTATTTGGACGAGGTCGTGACCGATGACCGGGGGACGCGGATGTTCGTCTGTTCCGACACGGATTTCTGCGCGGGACGGGCGGCGTGAGCGGCGCGTTGCTGTCGGCGCGCGGCCTTGGGCTGCGCTTTGGGCCGATCCCTGCGCTGGAGAGCGTGGATGCCGATCTGTGGCCGGGTGAGGTGCTGGCGGTGGTGGGGGAGAGCGGGTCGGGCAAGACGACGCTGCTGAATGTGCTGTCAGGGCGGCTGCGGCCTGATAGCGGGACGGTGTGGTATCGGGACCCGGACGGCGCGGCGCATGATTTGTTCGCGATGCCCGCCCCGGCGTTGCGCGCGCTGCACCGGTCCGATTGGGGCTTCGTGCAACAGGATCCGCGCGCCGCCCTGCGGTTGCGGGTCTCGGCCGGGGGAAATATTGGCGAGCGACTGATGGCGGCCGGTGGCCGGCATTATGGCGACATCCGCGCCTCCGCCCAGGACTGGCTGCGTCAGGTCGAGATCGAGCCGTCCCGCATCGATGACCTGCCGGAGACTTTTTCGGGCGGCATGCTGCAGCGGCTGCAGATCGCGCGCACGCTGGTGACGCATCCGCGGCTGGTGTTTATGGACGAGCCGACCGGCGGGCTCGATGTGTCGGTGCAGGCGCGGCTGCTGGACCTCATTCGCAATTTGGTGGCGCGACTCGGCCTTGCGGTCGTGCTGGTGACGCATGACATCGCCGCCGCGCGGCTGCTGGCGGGGCGGATCATGGTGATGCAGAGTGGCCGGGTGGTGGAGGCGGGGCTCACGGACCAGGTGCTGGAGGATCCGCAGCATCCTTATACCCAGCTTTTGGTCAGCTCCGTGCTGGCATGATCATGTTGCGGGCCACCGGGCTGCGGAAGGAATTCACCCTGCATTTGCAGGGCGGCGTGCGCTTGCCGGTGCTGGATGGGTTCGGCCTGACCGTGCGGGCGGGCGAGTGCGTGGTGCTGGCCGGGCCGTCGGGCGCGGGTAAGACCACGGTGTTGCGCAGCCTGTACGGCACCTACCGGCTGGCGGACGGGGAGATTTTGGTGCGGCACCGGGGCGTCATGACGGATATCGCCAACCGGGCGGCCGGCCATGAGCGGCAGGTGATGGAGGTGAGGCGGGAAACCGTGGGGTATGTGAGCCAGTTTCTCCGGGTCGTACCCCGTATCTCGGCGCTGGCGATTGTCACGGAGGCGGGGGCGGGGGCCGCCTCGGCGGCGGCGGCCCTGTTGGACCGGCTGGATATTCCGGCGCGTTTACAGGGCTTGCCCCCCGCCACGTTCTCGGGCGGCGAGCAGCAGCGGGTGAACCTCGCGCGCGGGTTTATCGGCCAGCATCCGGTGCTGTTGCTGGACGAGCCCACCGCCTCGCTTGACGCCACAAGGCGGGACGTGGTCATCGAGCTCATCCGGGAGGCGAAGGCCCGGGGCACCGCCATCATCGGCATCTTTCATGACGCGCACATGCGTGACGCCGTGGCCGACACCCTCATTTCCGTTCAAGTCCTACAGGATGCCGCATGATCCTTACCAACGCCCGCCTGGTTTTGGCCGACACGGTCGTGCATGGCACGCTTGTGATGCAGGGGGCACACATCGTCGATGTGCAACCCGGCATCAGCGCCGCACCGGGTGCCCTGGATATGGAGGGGGACATCCTCATGCCCGGCGTCGTGGATGTACATACCGATAATCTGGAGCGGCAAGTGCAGCCGCGCAGCAACGCCCGCTGGCCCAGCCGCTCCGCCATGGCGGCGCATGACGCGCAATGCGCGGCCGCGGGCGTGACCACGGTGCTGGACGCGCTGTGCCTGGGCGACCTCGGTTTCGACAAGGGCCGGGTCATGACGTTTCATGACGGCGTGCGGGATTTGGACGCGCTGGCCGATACCGGGCTGTTGAAGAGCGAGCATTTCTTGCATCTCCGCTGTGAGCTGCCGGCCGGGGACATGATGGAGCTGCTGGACCCGGTGGCCGCGCATCCACGCGTGCGGATGGTGAGCCTGATGGACCATTCGCCGGGTGTGGGGCAGTACGCCAACCTCGATAAATACCGGGCGATGCGGGCGCGGGAGGGGCATCAATCCGCCTGGATCGAGGGGCGGATTCTGGAATTGCAGGAGCAGCGGGACCGGATGCGCGAACCGAACCGGCGCGCGTTGCTGTCGCGGATGCGTCCGATCGGGACGGTTTTGGCGAGCCATGATGACCGCACCATCGATGAGGTGGCGCAGAACGACGCCGACGGGATCCGGATCAGCGAATTTCCGGTCAGCTTGGAGGCCGCAAGTGAGGCAAGGCGCCGCGGGATGCTGACCATCGCCGGCGCCCCCAACATCGTCCGCGGCGGCTCGCATTCCGGCAATGTCTCGGCCGCAGACTTGGTCAAAGCCGCCATGGTGGACGCGTTGGCGAGCGACTACGTGCCAAGCGCCATGATCGAGGCCGCGTTCGCCGCCGTCGGTCAGACTGGGATCAGCCTGCCGGCCGCCGTAGCCTTAGTGACGGACCGTCCGGCGCGGATGGCGAACTTGACCGACCGTGGACGGCTCGCGTCCGGGCAACGTGCGGATGCGGTGCGGATCCGGGTGTGGGAGGGCATGCCCTTTGTGCGGCAGGTCTGGCGGCAAGGGGAGCGTGTGATTTAGATTAGCGGGGTTGTGCGAAGACCGCGTCAACGACCCGTTGGTGCGCGGAGGTGGGCCGCGGAAGCGCCTCGGTTTCGTCGGGGCGGGCCAGGCGATCGGCGATCTCACGGATCAGGCTTTGCACCCGTGACGCGGGAACCGGGCGGCTGAAGTAATAGCCTTGGATTTCGGTGCACCCGGCCGCCTTGACCTCACCCAATTGCGCGGCGGTTTCGACCCCCTCCGCCGTCGTCCGCATGCCGAGCGTGAGGCCAAGGCCCGCGATGGCGCGAATGATCGCGACAGAGTCGAGTTTGGTGGCGAGATCGCGCACGAAGGACTGATCGACTTTAATCTTATCGAACGGAAAACTGCGCAGATAGCTGAGCGACGAATAGCCCGTTCCGAAATCATCCATCGACACTCGAACACCCAGGTCACGGATGCGGTGCAGAATATCGAGGGTGGCCCCATCATCGCGCAGCAGCACCGTTTCCGTGACCTCGAGTTCGAGACGGCTGGCTTGCAAGCCGCTGTCATGGAGTGCCGATTCGACACACGCCAGCAGGTTCGGACTTTTGAATTGTAAGGGGGAGACGTTGACCGCGACCTTGACGCCGTCCGGCCAGGTGGCCGCCTCCCGGCAGGCGCGGCGAATGACCCACTCGCCGATCTCGACGATCAAGCCGGTATCCTCTGCCACCGGAATGAATTCCCCGGGGGACACCATGCCCCTCACCGGATGACACCAGCGCAACAACGCCTCGAACCCGCACACACGCTCCGTGCTAAGCTCGACGAGCGGCTGGTAATACAGCTCGAGTTCATTGCGTGCGAGCGCCACGTGGAGATCCTGTTGCATGAGGCGCCGTGCCTGTAGCCGGGCGTCCATCTCCATCTCGAAGAACCGGCAAGCGTTGCGCCCATCCAATCTCGCGCGCTGCAGCGCGAGGTCGCCATTGCGGATGAGGGCATCGGAGCCCGTGCCGTCGGCGGGTGCCATGGCGATGCCGAGGCTCACGCTGAGGGAGATCTCGTGCCCCTCCAAAATATAGGTGCCGCTTACGAATTCGATCAGCCGCGCCGCCAATTCACCGGCTTCTTCGGCCTGCTTGACGCCGATTTGCAACACCGCAAACTCATCCGTATCGAGCCGGGCCACGGTGTCGATGTCGCGGACACACGCCGCCAGACGGTCCGCGACCGAGCGGAGCAACGCCTCACCGGTCGGAAAACCGAACACATCGTTGATCGTTTTGAAATCGAGCAGGCCGACCGAGAGGATCGCGAACGGCACGCCACGGCCGAGCTGCGCCAGCGCCTGCTCGACCCGTTCACGGAACATGACGCGGTTGGGTAGCCGGGTTACCGGGTCGTGGCGGGACATGAAATCGATCTGCGCTTCGGCCTGACGGCGTTCGGTGATGTCCTCGTGGGTCTCGACCCAGCCGCCATCGCGCAGGGGCTGGCGGGAGATGGAGATCACCCTTCCGTCCGGCAGTTCGCGTAACGTCGAGTTAGGGCCGCCGAAATGGGAAGCGCCATAGGACGCCCACACATCGTCGATCGAATGACCGAGGTAGAGACCAGCCGCAAATTGCAGCGTGAACAAATCTCTATTGCTCATTCCGGCCGAAATGCGTCCGGGGGACAGGCCATAGATCATTGCGAATTGCGGGTTGCTCACCCGCAAACGATCTTGATGGTCGAACAGGCACAGGCCCTGAGACATATTGTTGAGTGCGGCATCGAAGCACAGATTGATGGCGTGCAGCTCCGCCTCACGCTGCTTGAGGGCCGTGATGTCGGTGCAGATGGCGACGAACCCACCATCCCGCGTCGGGCTGCGGCCCACACGAAGCCAGGTGCCGTCGTCGAGCAACGACTCGTGTGTCAGCGCGGGGTTGCCAGCCTCGAGCCGGTCATCGAAACGCAATTCAGGAAAGTGCAATTCAGGGACCATATCCAACACAGCACCAAAATCACTATCGGCGGAGAGGCCTCTGAGGCTGGGGAACAGGCGGCCCAATCGCGTATTGGCGATCGCAACACGCCCATCATGCCCGACCACGAGGACACCCTCTTGCGAGCTCTCGATTGCGTCCGTCAGGCGAACCTGGGCCGAGCGACGCAACGCGACCTCACGCCCCATCATGGTCTTGATGTTATCGCGCATGGTTTCCATCGCCCCGAGCAAGGCACCAAGTTCGTCCGAGCCGGTTTGGGGAATGGTGGTGTCGAGTTCACCGGCGGCGATCTGCAATGCAGCCGCGGAGGCGGCGCGCACCGGACCCATGATCTGCCGGGACAGCAGGCTCGCGACCCAGGCGGCAAAAAGCACGACGAATACCACGCCGGCAATGTTTAGGAGCCGGCTTTGATTGACCACGGCGATCGCGTGTTGCCGGCGCAGGAAGCCGTCATCGACCGCGTAATTCACAAGCAAATCGAGCTGTTCATTGACCTCCGCGGAGTGCCGGTCGAGCTCATCCCAGGCTTGTGCATCGCCCGTAGCACCCTCGTTCAGGCGCAGCCTCGCCTCCAGCCATTGATCCAGCGCGCCCGAAACGTCCGAAACCGCCCGGACCGCTTGCACGGACAAAGACCGGTCTGACGCCACTTGTAGATCTTCTCGCATCGATTTTACGAGATCCTCTATCCGCGCCGTCAGCGCAGCCGCGCGGGTCTTGTCGGACAGACCCCGCTCACGGGCGAGAGCGGCCTCCGCACCCGCAAAATCCGCCGACGCCGCACGGGCGTAATTGATCGACATCAACACCCGGTCGAACGTCTCCGTCATGAGTGCGCCAGTTAGATCGATACTGCGGACCGCAAAGCTGCCAACGCTTCCGGTGATCACCGAGGTGATCAGGAACGCCAGCAGGATTTTGCGTCGTATCGTCGATAAACTGCGTCGCAGCCGAGGACCGAGCCGGACGCGAACGGGAAGGGAAGCTTCACTCTGCATGCGCGCATGGTAACCAATTTTGGTTAACAGAGTGTTATGTCGCGGCGCTAACGATTGTTTAAATATTTTACCGGATGATGCCCTCACTCGGCCTAAAGGCATCATCGTTGCAACGCTATTTGAAAAAATCGAGTGCCGTCACCATCGCCGTCGTGGCCATCGCGGCGCTGGCCGGGGTGCGACACGGTGTTGCGGAGCCGACGCTTGCCGATAGCGGCCGGCTCAAAGCCACCAGCGGGGTCAGTCAGATCGAAGGATCGGCCGGCGGCGGCCTGGTCCCCTGGGCCGTGATCGCCGGCTACGGCACGGCGGATGCGATCGGCGGGTCCGCCCATGGCACCGAGATCCGGACCAACAACTACAACCTATGGGCCACCGGTGCCGCGATCGGCTTATTTAATCGCGGTGAGCTCTCGTTCACCCATCAGGAATTCGATACTCAGGCGGCGGGCCGGCGCCTTGGCCTCGGCGCGGGATATGCGTTTCACCAGGACGTCGTCGGAGCCAAGATCAGGGTGGTGGGAGACGTGGTCTATGGGCCCGCCTGGCTCCCGCAAATCGCGCTCGGTGCGCAATATAAGGTTAACGACCGCAAGGCCATCCTCCACGCGATCGGTGCCAAATCCGATCACGGCGTCGATTTCTATGCGTCGGCGACCAAGCTGTGGCTGCAAGAAAGCCTGGTCCTCAACGCAACCATCCGGCTCACCCGCGCCAACGAAACCGGACTGCTCGGCTTCGGCGGAGACCGCCATGACGCCTATCGCCCGGAGTTCGAGACATCTATTGCGGCGATGCTCAGTCCGAGCGTGGCGCTCGGCGCTGAATACAGGACCAAGCCGTCCAATCTTCGATTGTCCCGCGAGAGTGACTGGTATGATGTCTTCATCGCGTGGTTCCCGACCAAACACATCTCCGGCAGCCTCGCCTACGTCAATCTCGGCACGATCGCCGGGCGAAAGAACCAGAACGGCATCCAACTCAGCGCACAGGTGGGATTTTGAACGTCATGATACGCTTGGCCGTGGCCATGATGCTTGCCGCTGGAGCGCTTCCAGCCCTCGGGCAGCCCGCGAGCGAGCCGACCCTTTATGACCAGTTGGGCGGGGAAACGGGAATCGGCCGCATCGTCGATGGGCTCCTGCGCCGCAGTGTCGAAGATCCTAGGATCAAAGAAAGTTTCGAGGACACCAACATCGACCGGCTCAAGACACTGCTCGCGACCCAGTTTTGTGTCCTCTCGGGTGGTCCCTGCCAGTATAAAGGCCGCACTATGAAGGCGAGCCATGCCGCCCTCGGCCTGCATGCCCGGCACCTCGATGCGCTGGTCGAAGATCTACAGGACGCCATGAGTGCCGAGCGCGTCCCGTTCCGCGTGCAAAACCGGCTCCTCGCCCTGCTCGCCCCCATGCGAGACGATGTGGTCACAAAATAGGATTCCAGGCACCCGCCGGTGACGCGTCTTGGTGATTCGAACAGCTATAAGGACAGAGTGATGCATCAGAGAAAAGCGACTTTCACCTTTATCGCCGTCACCCTTGGCGCGGTGGCGGCCGGATGGAGCTGGGCGGCATGGGCGGCCACTTTGACGGTCGCCCAACACGGACGCGCCTTCCAGCCGAATGAGATACAGCTGAATGCGGGGGACGTGGCTGACTTCGTCAACGACGACCGAGACCTGCTGCACCACGCCTATTTAAAGACACCTGGGTTCAGCTTCGACACCGGTGAGCAGGAACCCGGAACCACGGCGCACGTCCGGTTTACGACGCCGGGGACATTTACCGTGCTCTGCGGCATTCACCCCAAGATGCGGCTTTCAGTCGTAGTACGTTGATCCTGAGGGGGAGAGCCTCACGGCTGCGCCACGGGCACCTCGATGGCTGGGTCGGGGGCCGGCGCGGCTTCGGACGGACCCACTGCGCTGGGGGTGGCCGGGATGATCTCCCTCGGCGTGGTGTAATCCGGTACGACCCGCGCCTGGGGACCGGCGATTACCAAGACCTTCTGACCCAGGATGAGCGGAGTCTTTTCGGCCTGCGTGACCGAAACCAGCTCGCCATTGGCTTTCCGCACGATGTATTCGTATGCGACCGTATCGCCCGTCGCCCGTTCGACGCTCGCACCGATCAGCCCGCCGACCACCGACCCGCCCAGCGACGTGAGCGCAGTGCGGACCCCGCTTCCCGGAGCTTGCGCCCCAGCGATCCCACCCGCCGCGGCACCGGTGGCGGCACCGGCCGTCCCCTGGGCGGTTACGACCACCCGCCGCACCCCCGCGATCACCCCCTGCTCCACCTTGCTCGCTTGCTGCGCCGCACCGCTCGCATAGGTATCCGGCGAATAACTCGGCGCGCATCCCGCGAGCGCGAGCACGATCAACCACGGGCGCACCCGCACGCGCCTCAGCCCGCCTCCGCCATGAGTGCGTCGGACAGCGTTTCCACGATCCGGTCGATATGGCTCCGCTCCACGATCAAGGGCGGTGACAGCGCCACGATATCCCCAGTGGTCCGGATCAGCAGGCCCGCCTCGAAACAGCGTTGGAACACGCGAACTGCGCGGTCCGTCGGTTGGCCGGGTCGTGGTGACAGCTCGATTCCGGCAATCAGCCCGGCATTGCGAATATCGATCACGTTCGGCCTCCCGCGAAGGCTGTGCATGGCGTCCTGCCAATACGGCTCGATCGCCAGCGCACGGCCGGGCAAATCCTCGGCCCGCTGCAAATCCATCGTGGCGATCGCGGCGGCGGCGGCGAGCGGATGGCCGGAATAGGTGTAGCCATGGAACAGCTCGATCCCGGCGGGCGAGCCGTCCACGATGGTGCTATAAATGTCATGATGGGCCGCGACTGCGCCCATCGGCACGGCGGCGTTCGTCAGGCCCTTGGCCATCGTCATGATATCCGGCACCACGCCCAGCCGCTCCGCCCCGAAATTGGCGCCCATCCGGCCGAAACCGGTGATGACCTCATCGAAAATCAATAGGATACCGTGCTTGGTGCAGATCTCTCGCAGCCGCCGCAGATACCCGGCCGGTGGCACCAACACCCCGGTGGAGCCCGCCACCGGCTCCACCATCACCGCCGCGATCGTGTCCGCGCCGTGCAGCGCCACGATGCTTTCCAGCGCATCAGCCAGATGCGCGCCCCAGGCCGGTTCACCCTTGGTGAACGCATTATGCTCCGGCGCATGAGTGTGCGGCAAATGGTCCACGTAGGGCAGCAGCGCCCCGAACTGCCTGCGGTTAGGGGCGATGCCACCCACCGAAATGCCGCCGAAGCCGACACCATGATAGCCCCGCTCCCGCCCAACCAGCCGCACCCGCTGCGCCTCGCCGCGCGCCCGGTGATAGGCCAGCGCGATTTTCAACGCCGTGTCCGCGCTCTCACTGCCAGAATTGGTGAAGAACACCCGGTCCAGCCCGTCCGGCAGAATGTCCGCTAGACGCGCGGCCGCCTGAAACGCGATCGGGTGGCCCATTTGGAACGTGGGTGCGAAATCCAGCACGGCGGCCTGTTTTTGGATCGCCTCGACAATTTCCCGCCGTCCATGCCCGGCATTCACGCACCACAGCCCGGCGGTGCCGTCCAGCACCTCCCGGTCATCGGTCGTGTAATAAAGCATCCCCTCCGCCCGGGCGAGCATGCGCGGTGACGCCTTGAACGCCCGGTTCGCCGTATAGGGCATCCAGAACGCGTCCAGATTATTAGGCCGGCCAATGTCGTGCGAGGTATCCATCGGTGCACCGTCGCGCTTTGGACGCTGCCGGGCAAGCGAAACCAGCTATTTGGGGCAGCGCGGGGCGCGTGGCATAGCTCTGCCACACAGCTTTTTTTTCAGGAGGAGGAGCGCATGGCAGTGGGACGGCTTTTCATCGGGACGCGCCGGTATTCGTCCTGGTCATTGCGCGGCTGGCTCGCCGTTCATTTGGCCGGGCTTGATGTCGAGGATGTGGTCGTGCCGCTGGTGGATGGGCCGGTTTCCGCCGTGGCCGATGTCTCGCCGAGCGGCCTCGTGCCGTATCTGGAGCATGAGGGAAACCGCGTCTGGGAAACGCTGGCGATCTGCGAATATTGCGCCGAGCTGCATCCGGCGCTCTGGCCGGCGGACCGCCCGGCGCGAACCCATGCGCGGGTCATCGCGGCCGAGATGCATGCGGGATTCGGCGGCGTGCGCCGGGCGATGCCGATGAATTTGGGCCGGGACGCGTCCGGGCTGTGCCAAACGCCCAACGCACTTCACGATATCGCCCGGATCGAGGCGCTGTGGCGGGAGACGCGGACCCGGTTCGGGGCCGCCGGTCCGTACCTGTTCGGTGCCGCGTTCAATGCCGCGGACGCGATGTTTGCCCCGCTCGTGACCCGGCTGCTCACCTATGGCCCGCCGATCGCGGTCGATACGGCGGCCTATTGCGCGGCGGTGCGGGCGCATCCCCTGGTGGCGCGCTGGTATGATCTGGCCGCCACCGAGGCCGAGGCGTGGCAGCTCGACAAATATGAACGCGTCCGGTGACCATCGCCGTCATCCTGCCGCCCAATGAGGGGTTCGCGCCGGAGGCGGTGGGGGCCATCGGCCTGTTGGTGCACCGCCTGCTCGCCGCCGGGGCGGAGGGCACGGTGATCGGTGCCCCGACCGCGTTCCCGCCGTTCCGGGACGTGCCGTTCATCCCCGCGCCGGGCGGCTGGGGGCTGCGGCGCGGCATCCGCTACGTCCGGGGCGTCACCCGCGTGCTGCGCCGGCTGCGGCCGCGGCTGATCGAGGTGCATAACCGTCCGGAAATCGCGCTCGGTCTCGCCGACCGGTTCCGGGACACGCCTATTCTCCTCTGGCTCAATAATGATCCCCAAACCATGCGCCGCACGAAGACCCTGGCGGACCGTGCCGTGCTCATGCGGCGGATGACCCGGGTGGTGACCGCTTCCGAATGGATCCGTGGCCGGCTGCTGGAGGGCATCGGCGGCCAGGCGACCGTGCTGCCGAATTGCATCGACCTGCCGGTTTTGTCGCACGAGCCTCGCGAAAAATTGATCATGTTTGCAGGCCGCCCGGTCGCGGATAAGGGCGTGGACGCATTCGTCGCCGCCTGCGCAACCGTGCTGCCGGACCTGCCGGGCTGGCGGGCGCAGATCATCGGCTCGCCGCGGTTTGCGCCCCATACGCCCGACACCCCGTTCCTCGCCGCCCTCCGCCCCGCCGCCGCCGCCGCCGGCGTCGAAATGCTGGGTCACATGCCACATCCGGACGTGATGGCCGCCATGCAGCGCGCCGCGATCGTGGCGGTGCCGAGCCGGTGGGAGGAGCCGTTCGGCCTCACCGCGCTCGAGGCCATGGCGTGCGGCGCTGCACTCATCTGCTCCCGCCGGGGCGGCCTGCCGGAAGTCGCGGGCGAGGCGGCGCTCTATATATCTGTGGACGAGCCGAGCGGATTTGCCCACGCGCTACGCACCTTGGCCCAAGACCCGGCGCTTTGTGCCGCATTCGGGCAGGCGGGCCGGACCCGGGCCGCGCAGTTCGCCGCGGCGGACGCGGCCCGGGCCTTGACCGCGCTCCGGGCGGAGATCCTGGCGTGATCCGCATTTTGGACCGGGCCGGCGTGATTTTCACCCTGAGCCTGCCGCTGGCATTGCTCCATATCCGCGGCCTCGCAGAAATCCTGTTCGTGGTGCTCTCCGTCCTATTCCTGGTGCGAAGCATCATGCTGCGTGACGCGACCTGGCTCGGCGCGTGGTGGATGCGGATCGGTCTCGTATGGTGGGCGTGGCTCGTGCTGTGCACCGTGCTGGCCGGGGGCGGTTTGGGACCGGTCGTGCAGGCGCTGGGCATGGGGCGGTTCTTGTTGCTGGCCATGGCGCTCGGGCATTGGACGCTGCGGGACGGCACGATCCGGACCTGGCTCGCGCGGTTGCTGCGCTGGGCCGCGCTCTACATCGGGCTGCAATCCCTGCTGCAATTTGCCGTCGGCGTGAATTTGTACGGCTATCCGCGCAGTGGCGATGGCGAGCTGACGGGCCCCTACGCGCATCCTCGCGCCGGGCCACCGCTGGCGCGGCTGCTGTTCCCGGCGCTGCTGCCGCCGCTCGGTCGGTTGTTGGCCGGACCGGGCTGGCGGCCCGTTGCGGGTGCGGCGCTGGCGGTCGGGAGCGTGGTCACCATGGTGCTGATCGGGCAGCGCATGCCGTTATTGCTGTCCGTATTCGGGCTGTTCATCACGGCACTGCTGCTGCCACGTCTGCGCGGGGCGATGTTCGCCACCTGCATTGCCGCGAGCCTGATGCTGACCGCGACCTCCGTCGTCTCGCCGCCGGCGTTCTATCGGCTGGTGACGAAATTCTCCCGGCAAATGGAGGATTTCCCGGACAGCCATTACGGCCAGATCGCCGCGCGGTCCCTCGCGATCTCGGCCGCGCACCCGGTGTTCGGCACCGGGTTCGACGGGTTCCGGACCGGGTGCGAACAGCAGCAATACTTCGTCGGCTGGCACGGCGACGACGGCGGGGCGGCGGCGATGTGCGTGCAGCATCCGCATAGCCATTACATGCAGGCGCTGGTGGAGTCCGGCTGGCCCGGCCTCGTGCTATTTTGTGCCCTGGTACTGGCCTGGCTGCAGGCGTTGGGGCGCGGGCTGTGGCGGGACCCCACGCCGCTGCGGGTCGGTATCTTCGTGGCCGCGTTGCTGCATGAATGGCCCATCGCCAGCACGTCGGCCTTCAGCTCCATGCCGCTATCCGGCTGGTTCTTCGTGCTGCTGGGGTTGGGCTTGGCGGAGACCCGCGCCTATATGACTGCCAAACCCGTCCGCGAAACCGTTTGAGGATACCATGTCCGACCTGATCCCCGTCACCGTGCTCACCGGATATCTCGGTGCTGGTAAGACCACGCTGCTGAACCGGATCCTGAGCGAGGATCACGGTAAAAAATACGCCGTGGTGATCAATGAATTCGGTGAACTCGGCGTCGATAACGACCTCGTGGTGGACGCGGACGAAGAAATTTTCGAGATGAAT
This sequence comes from Rhodospirillales bacterium, assembly GCA_043758105.1. Lineage (GTDB taxonomy): Bacteria > Pseudomonadota > Alphaproteobacteria > Acetobacterales > Acetobacteraceae > JANPPS01. The sequence continues at coordinate 26,303 of JAYVOF010000235.1, forward strand.
AATGGCTGCATCTGCTGCACGGTGCGGGGGGACTTGATCCGTATTGTCGGCGGCCTGGTGAAACGCCGGGGACTGGACGGAATCATCATCGAAACCACCGGCCTCGCCAACCCGGCCCCCGTCGCACAAACCTTCTTCGTCGATGAGGGCGTCCGCGCGAAAACCCGGCTCGATGCGATCGTGACCGTGGTGGACGCCAAACACCTGCTGGCCCGTCTGGCCGATAGCGCGGAGGCGGAGGAGCAGGTCGCGTTCGCGGACGTCATCGTCTTGAACAAAACGGACCTGGTGACGCCCGAGGAGCTGCAAGCGGTCGAGGCGCGCATCCGCACCATCAACCGCTATGCCCGCATCCACCACACCGTGCGCTCCGCCCTGCCGATCGCCGACGTACTGAACCAGGGCGCGTTCGACCTGCAGCGCGTACTGGAGCGGGAGCCGGATTTCCTCGAGGATACCGAACACGGCCATGATGCCGACATCACCAGCATGAGCTTCGAGCTGACCCGGCCGGTCGATCCCGAGCGGTTCAACGCCTGGATCAGCGCGCTGCTGGCGGAAAAGGGCGGCGACCTGCTGCGTACCAAGGGCATCCTCGCCTATGAAAACGAGCCGCGGCGGTTCGCGTTTCAGGCCGTGCACATGATCGCCGATGGGGACTTCATCGGCCCCTGGGCGCCCGATGCGGAACGCCGGTCCAAGCTCGTGTTCATCGGACGCAACCTGAACCGGCCACAGCTCCGCCGTGGGTTCGAGGCGTGTCAGGCCGGCATTCCGGCGGCGCTGGCCGGCGCGCAGTGAGCGGCCTCGCCTCCGCCGATTTCCTGCTGGAGAGCCGGGGTCTCCACCACCAGTTGGACGGATATGTGGTCGATGTGGTGTTCGCCGGGCCGGTCGCGGCGTTCGCGCTGGGTGACGGCACGCTGCACCTAGCGCACCCGGCGCGCTGGACCGCGGTTGAGGCGCATAAGGGCGCGATCCTGTCGGTGGCCGCCGATGGCCGGGCGCATCCGGGGGTGCTGACGGCCGGCGATGACGGTAAACTGCGCCGGGTCGGGCTGGATGGCAGCGTGGCAGACATCGCGTCCTATGGCTCGAAATGGGTGGATCACGTGACGGCCCATCCGGGCGGGGTGATGGCGTGTGCGGTCGGTAAGACGGTGCACGTGTTCGGCCCCGACGGTACACCGTTGAAATCGTTGACCCATCCCAGCTCCGTCACCGGCCTGGTGTTCGACGCGAAGGGCAAGCGCATCGCGGCGTCTCATTATAATGGCTGCAGCCTGTGGTTCGTGGCGGCCAAGGTCGATACGCCGCGCGTGCTCGAGTGGAAGGGCAGCCACACCGGCATCGCCATCCACCCGGCGGCCGAGGCGGTGGTGTCCAGCATGCAGGAGAATTCGCTGCACGGGTGGCGCCTGCCAGAGGGGCAGCACATGCGGATGAGCGGCTACCCGGCCAAGACCCAAAGTATGGGCTTCACCCGGTCCGGCAAATGGCTGTGCACGTCGGGCGCAGAAAGCGTTGTGGTGTGGCCATTCTTCGGCGGCGGTCCGATGGGTAAATCACCGACCGAACTGGCCGGGGGCGACGCCACACTCTGCACCCGCGTGGCGGCGCATCCGCAGAACGAGGCGCTGGCCGCCGGGTTCGCGGACGGGTTGGTGGTGCTGGCGGATATTGCGACGGGCCGCATTCTTCCCGTGGCCGGGCCGGGCCGGGGACCGATTTCGGCGCTGGCGTGGAGTGCCGATGGCGGGCAGCTGGCGATCGGGAGCGAAACCGGGTTCGCCGCGTTGGTGGATTTCAGCAAACGGTGACCGGTATGAAGATGATCACGACGCACGGCCTGCGTATGCCCGCGCTCGGCCTCGGCACGTGGCGGATGAAGGGTGCCGAGTGCACGGCGGCGGTGCAGCGGGCACTCAGCCTCGGCTTCCGCCACATCGATACGGCGGAGATGTATGGCAATGAGGAGGCGGTGGGCGAGGCGCTGACCCATGGTGGCGTGCCGCGCGCGGACCTGCACGTGACGACCAAGGTTTGGTATGAGAATCTGGCGCCGGACGCGATGCAGCGCTCGATCGATGCGTCGCTCACCAAGCTCCGCACGTCTTATGTCGATTTGTACCTTATACACTGGCCCGCCCCCAGCATGAACCTGCCGCTCGCGATCGAGGCGCTGGTGCGGGTGATGGAGCAGGGTAAGGCGAGGGCGATCGGGGTGAGTAACTTCCCGGTCGCGCTGCTGCGTCAAGCGGTAGAAACCGGGGCACCCATCGCAGTGAACCAGTTCGAGTATCACGTGCTGCTGGATCAAACCAAGCTCGTGGACTATGCGCGGAGCGTCGGTGTGGCGGTCCAGGCCTATGCGCCGCTCGCCCAAGGGCGGCTCGCAGAACACGAGGAGCTGCGCGCCATCGCCGCTAAGCATGGGGCGAGCCCGGCGCAGGTGGCGCTGAAATGGCTGCTGGATCAGGACGGGGTGGCAGCGATCCCGAAGGCGATGCGAGCCGAAAGCCAGCAGGCCAACCTCGATGCGCTGAAGATCACACTCGATGACACGGACCGTGCGGTGATCGCCATGCTGCCTAAGACGCAGCGCTTCGTGAACCCGGGCTGGGCGCCGGCGTGGGACAAGGCAGCCTGACGGGAACAGCTTCGGGCGTGGCGCGTTCATCTTCGCGTAACGAGGAGCATGAGAATGTCCGCCACGAACGATTCCGTCCCCCTTGAGGTGCAGGGCTATTTTCCCGATCACACCACCCTACAAACGGCGTTGGCCCGGTTGGAGGACGCCGGATTCAGCCGTGGCGACCTGAGCCCGCCGGAGGAACATCCTCATTTTGGCGAGAAGGCAGCCTCGGCATCGGGCGACAGCCTGGTTGGCGAGACGGACAAGGCGCAGTTTCGCACGCTCGGCACCGGGATGGCGGGCTATGTCGGGGCGGCGGCTGTCGCGGGTGCCACGATCGCGACCGGGGGGACTGCGGCTGTTGCTCTCGCAGCGGCGGCGGCTGTGGGCATCGGGAGTGCGGCGGCGGCAACCGGTGTGGGTCATATCGCGTCTGAGAAACTAGAGACGCAAGAAGATGAGTTGGCTCTGGAAGGCCGTCTGGTGTTGGGGGTGCGGACCGCGACCCGGGAGAATTTCGACAAAGCAACCTCGATCATGACTGCTGCGGGCGCAAGTCATGTTCAAGCGATCAATCGAGTCAAAGACGCAACGACGGCTGGCTTTAGCTCGGCACTTTGGACAGGCTAAGGCCAGAAACGCGAGGCGGTTTACGCGAGCTTGAGGTTCGTCGCAGCCGCCTTACCCCGCTCCATCGCCACGTCATAGGTGACTTTCTGGCCATCATTTAGGCCATTAAGGCCCGCAGCCTGGACAGCGGTGATGTGCACGAACACATCCTTGCTACCATCCTGTGGCATGATGAAGCCGAAACCTTTGGTGGCGTTGAACCACTTGACGGTGCCAGAAGCCATCGTTTCATAACTCCGAAACCGCGCGGATCACCGCGCGGGGGATGTTAATGTCCTATGCGAGTTTGAGATTGGTCGCGGCCGCCTTGCCACGCTCCATCACGACATCATAACTGACGGCCTGGTTCTCATCCAGCCCGCGAAGCCCGGCCGCCTGGACCGCCGTGATGTGGACGAAAACGTCCTTGCTGCCGTCCTGCGGCATAATGAAGCCGAAACCCTTGGTGGCGTTAAACCACTTAACCGTGCCGGTAGCCATAACTGCGTCACTCTCCGTCTTAGGCCGACCGCACAGCGCGGGCGTTCCGACAATCGGGCCTTGGACGACTTGTGGGCACCCGAAACAGGCGGAGGCGCAGCAAGGCTAGTCAAAAACACGACCGATTTGGTCATGGGCGCAGATTGGCGCAGGGGTGTCAATTGCAACGATGTGGTGTGGCACAATAAAATACGTCAATCGGGATCAAACCAAAAAAAGGGACGGACATTGCTGTCCGACCCCTGATTTCGCGCGATCGGGCTGGATCAGAAATCCATGTCGCCCATGCCGCCCATGCCGCCCATGCCGCCCATGCCGCCCATCCCGCCGCCGCCGGGCATCCCGCCGCCGCCGGCCGGCTTCTTTTCCGGACGCTCGGCGATCATCGCCTCGGTGGTGATCAGAAGGCTCGCCACCGACGCCGCATCCTGCAGCGCCGTCCGGACCACCTTGGTCGGGTCGATGATGCCGGCCGCGACCATATCCTTGTATTCGCCGGTCTGCGCGTCGAAGCCAAAGTTATAGTCACCGCTCTCCAGCACCTTGCCAGCGATCACGGCGCCATCCTCACCGGCGTTCTCGGCAATCTGGCGCAAGGGCGTCTGCACGGCCTTCCGCACGATTTCGATGCCGAACTTCTGGTCCTCGTTCTCCGGCGTCAACGACGCAAGAATGAGGGATGCACGCGCCAAAGCGACACCGCCGCCGGGCACGATGCCCTCTTCGACGGCCGCGCGCGTCGCGTGCAGGGCGTCGTCTACCCGGTCCTTACGCTCCTTCACCTCGATTTCGGTGCTGCCACCGACCCGGATGACGGCCACGCCGCCGGCGAGCTTGGCCAGGCGCTCCTGCAGCTTCTCACGGTCGTAGTCGGACGTGGTCTCCTCCACCTGCGCCCGGATCTGCGCGCAACGGCCCTTGATGTCGTCGGCAGCACCCGCACCCTCGATGACGGTGGTGTTCTCTTTTTCGATCAAGACGCGCTTGGCCCGGCCCAGCATTGCGAGCGTCACGGTCTCGAGCTTGATGCCGAGGTCTTCGCTGATCACCTGGCCGCCGGTCAGGATCGCGATGTCTTCCAGCATCGCCTTGCGCCGGTCACCGAAGCCCGGCGCCTTCACGGCCGCGACCTTCAGCCCGCCGCGCAACTTGTTTACGACCAACGTGGCCAGTGCCTCACCCTCGATATCCTCGGCGATGATCAGCAGCGGACGGCCCGACTGCACGACTGTCTCCAGCAACGGCAGCATGGCCTGCAGGCCCGACAGTTTCTTTTCGTGGATCAGGATATACGGATTATCCAGCTCGGCGACCATCTTCTCCGCGTTCGTGATGAAATACGGGCTGATGTAGCCGCGGTCGAACTGCATGCCTTCCACGACATCGAGTTCGGTCTGGATGCCCTTGGCCTCCTCGACGGTGATCACGCCTTCGTTACCGACCTTCTGCATGGCCTCGCTGATCATGCGGCCGATATCGGCCTCGCCGTTGGCGGAGATGGTGCCGACCTGGGCAGTCTCGGCCTCGGTGGTGATCTTGCGGGTGCGCTTGGCGAGCTCGGCCACGATTGCGATGACCGCCGCGTCCACGCCGCGCTTCAGGTCCATGGGGTTCAGGCCCGCGGCCACGCCCTTGGCGCCCTCGCGCACGATGGCCTGGGCCAGCACGGTCGCGGTGGTGGTGCCGTCACCGGCGATATCGTTAGTCTTGGTCGCGACTTCACGCAGCATCTGCGCGCCCATGTTCTCGAACTTGTCGGCAAGCTCGATTTCTTTGGCGACGGTCACGCCGTCCTTGGTGATGCGCGGCGCGCCGAAGCTCTTGTCGATCACGACGTTGCGGCCCTTCGGCCCCAGGGTGACCTTCACGGCGTCCGCCAGGATGTCCACGCCGCGTAGCATCCGCTGCCGGGCGTCGCCGCCGAAACGTACGTCTTTAGCTGCCATGTGTTTGTTCCTTATGTATGGATGAATTTCTCGTCATCGCGAGCCGCTTGGCGAAGCGATCCGGATGCAACAAGGGCGCTTGCGGCCCCTGGATTGCTTCTCCGCCAAGCGGCGGATTGCAATGACGAACTAGGCGGCCTTCGCCAGGGCGGCGCCCTCGAGGATGCCCATGATGTCGCTCTCCTTCATGATCAGGAGCTCCTCGCCATCGAGCTTCACCTCGGTGCCGGACCACTTGCCGAACAGCACGCGGTCCCCGGCCTTCACATCGAGGGCGATGATCGCGCCCTGCTCGTTCCGGGCGCCGGGCCCGGCGGCGATGACCTCGCCCTCCATCGGCTTTTCCTTGGCGGTGTCAGGGATAATGATGCCGCCGGCGGTCTTCTCTTCGGCGGTGATGCGCTTGACCACGATCCGGTCATGCAGGGGACGAAACTTCATAGCGGATCGCTCCATATTGCGGTTATTGGCACTCTCGTCTTGAGAGTGCCAGCGATGTGGGGGGGCCGCCTGCCTGCGTCAACCCGGAAGCAGCACTCTCCGTTAAAGAGTGCTAAGCCTTTGCATTACCTCATAATTTTCTTTGCATTCCGACCCAATAACTTCATTCTTCCTTCATCTCACGCGTTCACTGTGGGTGTGTTGCCGGTTGAAAGGGATCGCAAATGAGCCTCCAGCTACAACTCAAAGACTACCGCCTCACCACCGCGGAAATCCTCTACCGCCTGCCGGATCACCCGGCCTTGCTGCAAAGCTATGTGTGGCAGGATTTAGATTTGGCCCCCGCGTTTCCCACGCTGCGACGCTTCCTGGATTTCTGGGCGCGTGAACTGGAAGGTCAGCTGCACTCCATCCGCGTCGCCACGGGCGGGCTGATCCGCCCCGCTTCGGTCCGCCACGGCGCCCACGTGCTCACCCTGCATTAACCGCCCGGTTGCGCCGCAACAATGCCAAACCGAGCACGATCGAAACCGCAAGGAGGACCACCGCAGACGCGATTTGCGCCGACTGAGAGACCCGAAGCCCACCCCCCAACAAGGCGAAGACGACCGTCTGCGGCACATAACCCAATATAGACGCCCCCAGAAATGCCATGGCCGGTACGCTGGACGCGCCGGCCATGAGATTGGTGAGCAAATTATTTCCGACCGGCAGCAACCGGAGCGTCAGCGTCGCCATGAACGTGTTCTGCGCCAAAAACTGCTCTAATCGACTGAGCCGCCCGCTTGACTGAAAGCCGCCTGACTGCAGCCGGCGCACGACCCGGGGCCGGGCGACCAGCCGGGCAAAGCCGAAATTGGCGGCACACCCTAATGATTGCGCCGCCAGCGCCAGGGTCGCCCCGGGCCAAAATCCAAACGCCAGCCCTCCGGCATAGGCAACGACCTGCCGTGGTATGCCCACCGCGCAGGCGAGCATGCCCGCGGCCACGAACGCGCCCGGTCCCCGCTCCCCGGCCCGCTGCACCCAATCAGCCAGGCCCAGCCACCGCAGACCGAGCCCCACGCCCAGCAAGATGAGAATCATCAAGGCAGGCTGCAGCCATGCCTTCACCCCGATCTTCAAAGCGTCTCCACCACCGGCCGCTGCCAGCGGCGCTGCAGCCAATAAACACCCACCAAGTCGAACAGCCCCACCCAAAGCCGGTCGAGCGTGCCGTATTTCGACACGCCCCGCAGCCGCGGACGATGATTGACCGGAACGGATACCACCTGCCCCCCAGCCCGGATGAACAAAGCCGGCAAATAGCGGTGCATGTGATCGAAATGCGGCAGTTCGAGGAACGCATCGCGGCGAAAGACTTTCAGCCCGCATCCCGTATCGGGCGTCGCGTCATGTAGCAGACCGGCCCGGACCCGGTTGGCGATTCGCGACGTGCGGCGCTTCACCCAGCCATCCCGCCGCGTCGTCCGGTGCCCGGCGATCAGGGTGAACGACGGCCCGGCCTGCGCAAACAGCCGGGGGATATCCGCCGGGTCATTCTGTCCGTCCCCGTCGATCGTCGCGATCCAAGTGCCCTGTGCCGCCCGCACCCCGGTCACGATCGCGGCACTTTGCCCACATCCCGACCGATGCCGCCGGATCGTCAGCGTGTGTGGCCAGCGCTGCCCAGCGTCCAGCAGCGCCTGTGGCGTGGCGTCCGTGCTGCCATCGTCGATATAGACGATCTCATGCGGGATCGCGGACAGCGCCGCACTGATCTCTTCAATCAGCGGAATGATGTTTTGCGCCTCGTTGCGCACCGGAACCACCACTGACAGGCGGACCACGTCACCCATATCTCTAACAAGTCTGGGCGCGGACACGGGCGGATTGTCTTGCATGCTGTGGGGCGCGGTAGCATCCGCATCCTGCCGCCGGCAAGGGTGCAGGGATTGAGGGTTCGTTAAGACATCAGGAGTAGGTTGACGATATGCCATTCGACCTCGACACCACTGGCAGCTGTCGTACACCCCCCCGGGACCGGGCGGTGGCCGTTTGGTTGTTCGTCATGTGTGGAATGCTGCTGGTCATGGTGTCGCTGGGCGGCGCGACCCGGCTGACCGGATCGGGCTTGTCCATCATGGAATGGGCGCCGCTGCGCGGATTTCTGCCGCCGTTATCGGATTCTGAATGGCAGCGTGTCTATGCGCTATACCGGGACATTCCTCAGTACGCCCTGATCAACCACGGATTTGGCCTTGAGGGGTTCAAGGGCATTTTCTGGCTGGAATGGACCCATCGGCTGTGGGGGCGGTTGATCGGGATCGCGTTTGCCGTACCCCTTGCCTGGTTTGCGTGGCGTGGGGCGCTGAACCGCACTTTGGTCCTTCGCCTGCTCGGCCTACTGGCGCTTGGCGGGCTGCAGGGCGCGGTCGGCTGGTTCATGGTCGCCAGTGGCTTTGCGGCCGACAGTACGGCGGTGTCGGCCTACCGGCTCGTCATTCACCTCGTGCTGGCCTTGTCTCTCTACAGTGCGATCTTTTGGATGGCCCTTTCCCTTTGGCGTCAGAACGCGCCGCGGCCCGAGAATGTGGCATCCGGCTTGCGCCGCCTGACGCAAGGTTGCTCCGCCGCACTCGCGTTGACGATCGTCGCTGGTGGATTTGTCGCCGGGTTGAAGGCGGGCCTCACGTACAATAGCTTTCCGTTGATGGATGGGCATTTGGTCCCGGATGGATATGCCGCGCTCCATCCCCTCTGGAGAAATCTGACGGAAAATATTGCCGCCGTTCAGTTCGACCATCGGGTGCTGGCGACAATGACGGCGGTCTTGGTCATCGTCACGGTGGCACGGGGCCTCTCACGCCGTACGACGGGTCCCCTGCGTGGATCGCTATGGGTGCTTGGGGCATTGGTCATCCTGCAATACGTCCTCGGCGTCACGACATTGCTGTGGGTCGTGCCTATTGCGCTGGGAACCGCCCACCAAGCCGTCGCCGTGCTGCTGTTGTCCGCCGCCCTGTCGGCGTTGCACGCACAACGGGCACCGCGGCCGATGGTGACGACGCGATTTGCCTTTGTGGAACGGTCATAAGCGGTTTACCCCTGTCGCACTTGACCTATATATCGGGTAACTTCAAAGCCCGCCCGGCCATTCCCGTAGGAACTTTATATGACCTCCCATCGTCCAGACCTTGCCGATCTTGGGCCGCTCGCGACCACCGACGCGCTGTTCTTTGAGCGCGCCGGCACGTCGCTCGATCGTGCCCATGCCGAGGCCATCGTCGGTGGGGCGCTGGCCGACATGGATGACGGGGAACTGTTTCTCGAATACCGCGAGTCGGAAGGATTGAGCCTCGAGGACGGCCGCATCCGCAGCGCCAGCTTCGACACCCAGCTCGGCTTTGGCTTGAGGGCCATTCTGGGTGAGGAAACCGGTTACTCCCATGCCGGCGAACTATCGGTAGACGCGCTCAGCCGGGCGGCGGCCACGGTGTCGGCGGTGCGGGCCGGCCGTTCAGGTCAGGCCGCTTCCGGACCACGCTCCAGCAACGCACGGCTCTACTCGGACGCCAACCCGCTGGCGACCACCAGTTTCCCGGACCGCGCCGCGACCCTTGCCCTTATCGACACCTATGCGCGCTCGGCCGATCCTCGGGTGAAACAGGTCATGGCGTCGCTGAACGGCGAATGGCAGGCGATCCAGGTCATGCGCGCGGATGGCAGCCGGGTAGCCGATCTGCGTCCGCTGGTCCGGCTCAACGTGACCGTGGTCATGGAACACGATGGCCGGCGCGAAAGCGGTGGGTATGGTGCCGGCGGCCGGTTCAGCTACGCCCAATTGATGCACGAGGGCTTTTGGCGGAACGCGGTCGATCAGGCATTGCGTCAGGCATTGGTGAACCTCGACGCCCGGCCCGCTCCGGCCGGTGAAATGACCGTGGTGCTAGGCCCAGGCTGGCCCGGCATCCTCCTGCACGAGGCGATCGGCCATGGTCTCGAAGGGGATTTCAACCGAAAGAAAACCTCCGCATTCTCCGGATTGATGGGCAAGCGGATTGCCTCACCCGGCGTCACCGTCGTTGACGACGGCACGTTGCCGGATCGGCGCGGCAGCCTCACGGTCGATGATGAGGGCACGCCGTCGGCCCGGAATGTGTTGATCGAAGACGGAATTTTGACCGGCTTCATTCAGGACCGGCTCAACGCCCGGCTCATGGGCGTGGCTCCAACCGGCAACGGGCGACGCCAAAGTTACGCGCACGCCCCGATGCCCCGCATGACCAATACCATCATGCTCGGCGGCCAGAACACTCCCGAGGAAATGGTTCGCTCTGTCTCACGCGGGCTCTATGCGGTGAATTTCGGGGGGGGGCAGGTCGACATCACCTCGGGCAAGTTCGTGTTTTCCGCGAGTGAGGCCTACTTGATTGAAAACGGAAAAGTGACCACTCCGGTGAAGGGCGCGACCCTGATCGGCAACGGTCCGGACGCGCTGCTCAAAATTGATATGATCGGCAACGACCCGGCTCTTGATGACGGCATCGGCACGTGCGGGAAATCCGGCCAAGGCGTCCCCGTCGGCGTCGGTCAGCCGACCATCAAAATTTCTGGATTGACGGTAGGCGGAACCGCGACGTAACAATTAGCCATGATTTTGCGCCTGATCTTATTTTTTGCACTTCTGGGGTGTCCATCCATCGCTTCCGCACTTGAGGCGTGCCCTGCGAATCAATTGAAGCCGATCCAGCTCCGCTTCACGAAGATCGCTCTGGAAAACAATCTGGAGGTCACGATCGTGGCCCTCGGTTCGTCATCGACCCAGGGGTGGCACGCCACCGATATCGCGCATAGTTATCCGGCCCGGCTCCAGCACGACCTCGGAACCGCTCTCCCCCAGACGCAAATTGCGGTGCTTAATCGCGGTATCGGCGGCCAGGATGCGGCGGAAATGGTGCCGCGGCTCGAGCGGGACGTGATCGACGCGCGCCCGACGCTGGTGATTTGGCAGGTCGGTGCGAACGGGGCGATGCGCCGGGCCAATCCGGAGGAGTTTGAGCGGCTAGTCTCCAACGGGGTTCAGCGGCTCCAGCGGGCGAAGATCGACGTGATCCTCATGAATAATCAGCGCGCCCCCGCCATCCTTGCCTCCCCCGAACACGCAAGGATCGATCAGGCCCTTGCCACCGTGGCACAGCAGACCGGTGCGGGGTTGTTCGATCGCGGCGCGCTGATGGACGAATGGCAGCATCAAGGGCACCCGTATGCCGAGTTCGTTTCGACTGACGGGGTGCATCATAACGACCTCGGATACCGCTGTGTCGCCGCGGCGTTGGCCGATGACATCGTAGGCGGTCTGCAGGAGACCGAGCCGGCGATCGTACGGTCTGCGTCGGCACGGCATTAATCGCCTGGCGGCTGTTCCGGCACGCCGGCCCGCCGTAATCCGTCAGCAAACAGGTCGCGATCGACGGCGTTAACGAATGGGGTGCTGCGCAGAAACCCGCCGATATTGAACCCTGGATCAATAGCGAACAGTCGGCGGCGGATGATGGTGGCCTCGTGTATGTCGCCCAAATGCCCCAGCGCCGCCAAAAGCGGCTTGCATCCTGTGGCGAAATTCGGATTGAGCTCGCAAGCCATCCGCCCGGCCTGCACCGCCGCCGCGAAATCGCCCTGCATGAACGCCAAATAACTGAATGCGGCGTCATAGTGGAACGCGGCCGGATCCATCGGCGACAGCTGTTTATAGCGACGGAGATGGCGCGCAGCGTACTCCCATTCTCCTAGATACAAATAAGTGATCCCGGTGCAGGCCCACGCCATTGCGAGATTGGGATTAAGCGCCAGCGCCCGGTCATGCAGCGTCAAGGCCTCTTGCGGCCGGCGAAGCAAAAAGGCGCGCACATGACCGGCGATCGCAAAGACCCTTGCGTCCTGCGAATCCAGTGCCACGCCCCGTTCGGCGTGCAATCCCGCATCATGCGCCGCCCTCACCATATCGGCGGCCCACCCTTGGCCAATCTGGAATTGCAGCCACCACGCATAGCTCGCATGCGCCATGGCATCGTCGGGCTCGAGCTTGATCGCTTGTTGTAATAGACCCTCGGCCTCGAAGAACGGCCCACGTTCCATCCGGTTCGTGCCCGGCATCGCCCGCAGCAGCATCTCATACCCGGTCCCGTCCGGAATGACGCGCTGCTGTGCGCGCCGGCTTTCGATGAGCATGATCTCGGGGTCGATCTGTGCGACGACCTCGGCCGCCACCTCATCCTGGATTGCCAAAAAATCCTCCGACTGCCGGTCAAAGCGGCGAGCCCAGACGATTTGATACCCATCCCGCACATCAACGAGACGCAGCGTGATCCTCAGCCGCGCACCCACCCGCTGGATAGACCCATCCAGCGCAAAATCGAGCCCAAACGTGCGGCGCAGCGTGGAATCGTCGCGCGTGTCTTGCACGAACTGCGCGATCGACGCGCTGGAGACCAAGAACATCCACCGGAATCGGGCCAGTGCCGCAGTTATTTCATCAGCAAGACCCAGCCCCAGACGAGACTCCTCCGGCCCTGTGCCGATCACGTTCATTGGCAAAACGCCGATCTTGGGGCCGCCGCGGTTCCGACGCCGGTCGGATGGTCCCATTCCGGACGATGGAAGTGCCACGGCACGCAGGCCGTCCCCCGCCTTGATATCCGCCCACAGACGCAGTGTCTCGGGCGAGGGTTTGGCGTCGAGCTGCGTCGCCAGGGCCGTGCGGCAACGCTCGAACGATTGCAGCGCCATCCCGCGCTCCCCCCGCTCCGCATGGCCGCGCATCAACGCCCGCCACGCCCCCTCATGCGCGCCATCGATCGCCAGCAGGAGCTGCGCGGCGGCGACTAACGGCTCGGGGGCCGTTTGCTCACCGATCATCGCCTCGCCCACACTCCTCGCACGGTCCCGCAGGCGATCGCGCTCGGCGGCGATCCATTGGTCGAACGCCGGGTCCACCCCGTCCAACCCCTCCAGCAACTCCCGATCCAGGAGCTTGAGTGACGCCGGAGCCAGGGTAGTCGTCCGGAGCGCCTCCTCGACATCGAGCCAGACCGCACCGGGCCGCAAAAGTAGAGTGTCACGCGATATGACGAGAATATCACGCCAAACCCCGGTAAACACGTCCAACAGCCGGTGAATTTCCTGCCGTAATGAGGCCCGGGATTGCTCCTCCGGCCGGCGGCTCCACAACAGCTCCGCCAGCCGTCCCCGCAACATGGGGCGCGGGCCCGATAATGCCACAATAGCCAGCAATGCCCGTGTCTTACGACCCGTCGGCAGCACGCTGACGCCGTCAATACCGAGCGCCTCCATCTGCCCCAGCAGCCGCAGGCGGACCGTCGCTGCACCGGACGACGCTACCGGTGCGGGCACCCGGCTCGTCACGGGAGCATCGGCACGGGGCGACCATTCAATAAGGGGATGGGACATAATGCGACCCATAATACCGCTAACGTCACGTTACCGCGTAAATTTATTAACGGAGCGGAAACTGGTCGTTTGGAACCTAAACAGCGGCCGCTTTGAAAATTTGTGACACATCCCCCCGCCACGGACCCTCGAAACACCCCAGCCAGTGCTCCGCCTGCGTCGGCGCGCCCGCAGCGATGGCGTGCAACGGGTCGAGCATGCCGGCCTCATCCGCCCCCGCCGCATTGCGCCGCGCCCGCGCGCGGAGCCCGTCCGTCGCCAGCGCGACCATGTCCCGCGCCAAATCCCGCGCCGTGCCGCTGCCGAACGGCGCACCCAGCGCCAGGCGCGGCACGGCCGCCCGCAGGGTGCGGTAGGCGTCCCACGGATGCCGCCGCACCAGCGCATCCGCCGCCGATAGCGCCGCCTCGTCATACAACAGCCCGGTCCATAGCGCGCTTTGCGCCAGCATCATGTCCGGGTGCCCGGCATCCGCGCCGCGCATTTCCAAGAATTGCTTCAACCGCACGTCGGTGAACGCTGTCGTCATATGATCCCCGAAATCACCCACCGTAGCGGGACCGGCCTGACCCGGCAGCGTGCCCGCGATATACGCCCGGAACGACTGACCGGCCACGTCTTGATACCGGCCCTCACGCTCGATGAAATACATCGGCACATCCAGCAGCCACTCGACATACGCCTCGAACCCGAACGCCTCGGTGAACATCACGCCGGGCATGCCGCTGCGCTGGTTGTCCGTGTCGGTCCACACCTGGGCGCGGGTGGATAGATAGCCGCTCGGCCGTCCCTCCTTGAACGGGGAGTTGGCAAACAGCGCCGTGGCCACCGGCTGCAGCGCGAGCGACACGCGCAGCTTCTTCGCCATGTCCGCCTCGGACGAATAATCCAGGTTCACCTGAACTGTGCAGGTCCGCTGCATCATATCGAGCCCGAGCGACCCCACCAGCGGCATATACCGCCGCATGATGGCGTAGCGGCTCTTGGGCATCCACGGCATCTTCGCCTGCGTCAGGGTCGGATGATAGCCGAGCGGGGCGAAGCCCAGGCCCAACGGTTCTGCCACGCGCCGGACCTCGGTGAAATGCCGGTCCAGCTCGTCCTTGGTCTCATGCAAATCGGCCGCCAGCCCGCCCGACAGCTCGAGCTGTCCGGCCGGCTCGAGCGAGACGGAGGCACCGGCATTCACGCCCTGCCCCTTGAGCCCGATCGGCAGGCCCTGGTCCAGAATCGGCCGCCAATCCGGACCGGCCAGGCCCTCTAACACCGCACGGATCCCCCCCGGCTCATACGGCGGCGGGGTCTGGCCGATACGGCTGAAACCGAACTTCTCGTGCTCCGTGCCAATCCGGTACTGGCTCCGCGGCTTGCATCCGGCCGCGATATGATCGGCCAATTGCCGGCGCGCGATGTGCGGCACCTGCGATATCGGCGTGGTGTTAGCGTCTCCGGGATTCGACATCGTGTGGCATTGTCCTCTGGCCCGGGTCCGAGCGGGGCACACAAAAGGGCGGGGCCTGTGATGCGTCAAGTCGCGCCCTCTGGCCAGGCAAACGCCACGCCCATAGATAGAGTTATGGTGGACACGGCATGGACCGATATCGACGCCGGCGGTTGGGTGGCGCGGCTGCCGGCCCCGGCACGGCCCTACGCCATCCTCGGACGATTCGACCGCCTGATCGGCGCCTGGCTGCTGCTGCTGCCCGGCTGGTGGGCGATCGCGCTGGCGCAACCCGGCTGGGTGGAGGGCCTGCGGCTGGCGGCGCTGTTCGCCGTGGGCGCGGTGGTGATGCGGGGGGCCGGATGCGTAGTGAACGACATGTGGGACCGCGACCTGGACCGGCGCGTGTCCCGCACCGCGAGCCGTCCGCTCGCCAGCGGCGCGCTGCGCATGCGTCAGGCGACGGTGTTCCTCGTGGCGCTGCTCGGCCTCGGCCTGCTGATCCTGCTGCAGCTTCGTCCACTTGCGCAGGGACTCGGGGTCGCGTCGTTGGCACTCGTCGCGCTGTATCCCCTGGCGAAACGGGTGACGTTCTGGCCGCAGGCGATGCTCGGCCTCACGTTCGGGTGGGGCGCGCCGATGGGCTATGCCGCCGCGACCGGGCGGCTAGATGCCACGGCGCTGGCGCTGTATGCCGCCGCGTTCGCCTGGATCCTCGGCTACGACACCATCTATGCGCATCAGGATCGCGAGGATGACGCGCTGATCGGCGTGCGCAGCACCGCGCGGCTGTTCGCCACCCGGACGCGTCCGTTCGTGGCGGCGTGCTACGTGGCGGCCCTTGGCCTGCTGGCAGTGGCGGGCGCGGGGCTGAATGTCGCGCCGGGCCTGAACGTTGCATTTTATGCGGCGCTGCTGCTGCCGGCCGCGATCCTCGGCTGGCAGGTGGTGACGCTCGACATCGATGACCCGGCGGGCTGCCTCCGCCGGTTCAAGGCCAACCGGGAGGCCGGGCTCGCGATCACCGCCGCCATCCTGCTCGGCACGCTGTGACGGAGGCGTTCATCCGCGCCCATACCGTGCGCGCCACGCCCCCGCTCGTGCCCGAAATCCGGCTGCATCTGGCCACCGAGATCACCCCGATCTGGCAGGCAAGCGAAGCTTGGCTGCAGCAAGCGAATATCGAGCCGCCGTTCTGGGCCTTCGCCTGGCCCGGCGGACAGGCCACCGCGCGGCATATCCTCGATCATCCGGCCCTGGTGCGGGGCCGCCGCGTGCTGGATTTCGCCGCCGGATGCGGGATCGCCGCCATCGCCTGCGCCCTGGCGGGGGCCGTGGTGGAGGCCGCCGAGATCGACGCCATGGCCGTCACCGCCCTCCAGCTGAACGCCGCCGAGAACGGCGTCACCATCGGCGCGGTGTGCGAGGATGTGGTCGGCCAGCCCT
Source organism: Rhodospirillales bacterium (assembly GCA_043758105.1). Lineage (GTDB taxonomy): Bacteria > Pseudomonadota > Alphaproteobacteria > Acetobacterales > Acetobacteraceae > JANPPS01. The sequence goes on from JAYVOF010000235.1 coordinate 42,771, forward strand.
GCCGCTGGGACCTCATTCTATGCGGCGACGTGTGTTACGAGGCCCCGATGACTGCGCACATCCTGCCCTGGCTGCGGGTGATGGCGGATGCGTGCGAGGTCTGGGTCGCCGATCCGGGCCGGGCCTATCTGCCCATCGACGGGCTGCTGCCGATCGCCACGTATGACGTGCCGACCTCGCTCGAGCTCGAAGACCGCACGATGCGTCCGACCCGGCTGTTTCGGCTCACCGCCCGGTGAACTCATCGTCATTGCGAGCCGCTTGGCGAAGCAATCCAGGGGCCGCAAGAGCACCGGTCACCCCCGGATTGCCGCGCCCGAAGCGGGTTCGCAATGACGAGATGGGTCAGGATCTACCGCGTTTGGCATTAGGCGCTTCGAACCCGTCAACCGGCGGCCTGGGCGGACGCGGACCCGGTTCGGACCGACGGCCGCCCCCGTCCCGCCCGTAGGGAATGATGATGTATGGTTCGGCGATAGAGGGCGGGGGCGTGGCGCGGTTATCTGTGTCCGCCTCACGCTGATCACGCCGGCCCCGCTGATACGCCGCGTCCGGCGTTTCCGGGGGCGGAGCAGCGGGGGGCGTCGCGCCGGGTCCATTGATGACGGTCGGCAGCCCGCTCACCGGCGGCACCGCGTCCGGCGCGGCCCGATCCTGGGCCGCCGCGGCACCTACCACCAAAATCATGGCGGCCACGATCAGTTTCGGCTCCATCTCTACCGGGTTTCGACCAGCACGATCTCCGCATCCTCGGACGCGGTGATCACCAGCTCCGTCTCGTCCGTGACCGCCACGCCGTCCCGGGTCGCCGCCCTGTGGCCGTTGACCGTGACCGCGCCCATCGCCGGCACCAGATAGGCGCTCATGCCCGGGGCTAGGTGGTGGCGGATCGTCTGCCCGGCGGCGATCCGGCCGGCCAGGACCGCCCCATCCGCATACAGCGGCAGCGCACCATCCCGGCCGTCGCCGGACGCCAGCACGCGCAATCCCTCCCCCGAAGGCGGAAATTGCCGGGCCCCCCAGCCCGGCGTCACACCGGTCTGATTGGGCGTCAGCCAGATTTGGAAGATCCGCGTCTCGGTCGTCTCCTGGTTTAGCTCCGCATGCACGATGCCGCGCCCGGCGTGCATGACCTGGACATCGCCCGCCTCCGTCCGGCCCTCGTTGCCCAAATTGTCGCGATGGGTGATCGCCCCCTGCCGGACATAGGTGATGATCTCCATGTCCTGGTGCGGGTGGGCGTCGAACCCGCGTCCGGCACCGATCTGATCGTCATTCCACACCCGCAGCGCGCCCAGCCCCATACGAGCCGGGTCGCGGTAGTGGCCAAAACTGAAATGGTGGCGGGCGTGCAGCCAGTCGTTTTGAAAGCCGCCGAGGCTCGTAAAGGGACGGATATCGATCATGGATACCTCGATGTTAACGGTTCATCAGCACCGGAATGGTCGCGTGTTCGAGCACATGCCGGGTAACGCCCCCTAAGATGAGTTGCCGCAGCCGGGAATGCGAGTAGGCACCCATGGCCAGCAAATCCGCCCCGAACTCCCCGGCGGCGGCCAGCAGACCGCGGCCGACCTCTTTGTCCAAGGGGCGGAACTGCGCGATCTCGGGATGAACGTCGTGCAGCGCCAAATAGCTCGCGAGCTCCCGGGCGCCGGGGCCGCGGCGCTGGTATTCATCGGCCGACAGGATGCGCACCGCCTCGGCCTTTTGCATCCACGGGATCGCGGCATAGACGGCGGATGCGCTCTCCGCGGTGCCGTTCCAGGCGATGCAGATGCGGGTACCCACGGTCGGCCGCGCCACCTGCGGCGCGATCAAAACCGGGCGCCCGCTGTCGAACAGCACGGCGTGCAGCGCGTCGCTGCTGCTGACGTCGTCCCCCGCCTCCGGATGCGGCACGACGGTGAGGTCCGTGAGCCGGGCCAGTTGCGCCACTAGATCATCCTCCCGCCCGGTGACGCTGGCGAAATTGGCGGTGGCGCCGGCGCCGGCGTGCGGTTCGGCGACGGTCACGCCGTGTTCGGCCACGAACCGGTCGAACAACGCGCGGACGGCGTTGCTGCGATCGCTGCTCTCTTTTTCAGTGGCCGACATCATCTCTTCGATCATGGCCCCCGACAGACCCTCGCCGGCCAGGGGGGCCACGTCACGGCTATCGACCCGCACATGCAGCGCCGTCAGGTGCGCGTCCCAGGACCGGGCGATGGTGAGCGCAGTGGTAAGCGCCGATTCGCCGGATTTGGTGCCGGTCAGCGGAAGCAGCAGCTTGCGAATGGCCATCTGGACCCCCCTTTGTTTTTGCGACGCTATCACACAACGCGGCCCGCCACAGGGGAACCCGCACGCACCCCGCCGGTTCTGTCTCGCATCTGAGGGAGTGGATCACATGCGGGACGGGCCGAAGAAGACGCCGGACACGACACCCTATTCCGGGCCGTCGGGCGGATACGGCTCGCTCAAATCAGTGGCCCGGATCGTGACGCGTGAGCAGGTCCCGCTCCGCGCGGCGGAAACCATGCTGCACCAGAACAAGCCGGATGGGTTTATGTGCGTGAGCTGCGCCTGGGGCAAACCGGCCAAGCCGCATCCGTTCGAGTATTGCGAGAACGGGGCCAAGGCGACCGCCTG
>JAYVOF010000236.1:0-2807 GCA_043758105.1 Rhodospirillales bacterium
GGCCTCACGATCGGGCAGCGCCCGACGGCGCGGCAGGGTGTGGCCATCCTGATCTCCATCCTGGGCGTGCTGGTGATCGGGGCCGAGGGCTCGTTCGCCACCCTCCGGGCGCTGCGCTTCAACCCCGGGGATGGGTTGATCCTGGCGGCCGTCGGGTCCTATGCGGTGTATTCGGTTGTGCTGAAGTCCAAGCCGGCGGTGCATCCGATGAGCCTGCTCGCGGTCATGTTCGCGATCGGCGTCATGGTGCTGACGCCGATCGCCGGGTTGGAATGGGTCCACGGCCAGCGGCTCGTGTCCTCATTGCCCGCCTGGGGGGCCGTCGTCTATGCCGGGGTGTTCGCCTCGTTCGTGGCCACGCTGTGCTATAATAGAGGGATCGAGCTCGTGGGCGCCGTCCGCGGGGGGCAGTTCATGCATTTGATCCCGGTCTTCGGCACGCTGCTGGCCGTGACGCTGCTCGGCGAGCAGTTGCATCCGTATCATGGCGTGGGCGTGGCGCTGATTGCCGCCGGGTTGCTGGTGGCCGGGTCAGCCGCCCATCGCCTGCCGCATGAACGCGCGCTTCAGGCCGGGCATCCGGTGCACCCCGGCGATCCCGATGTCGCGGACGAGGCGCAGCAGCGGGTTATCGGTGCTGAATAGCCGGTCCAGCACGTCGGTCGCGCCTAGCATCATGAGGTTGGCCGGACGCCGCGCCCGCTGATACTGGGTCAGCAGCCCCGGCGCACCGGGATCGGCGCCGTCCGCCACCGCCGCGATCACCAACTCCGACAGGGCGATGACGTCGCGAAAACCGAGGTTCAACCCTTGCCCGGCGATCGGGTGAATCCCGTGCGCCGCGTCTCCCACCAGCACCAGCCGCGTATCCACATACCGCTCGGCATGGAGCGCGCTCAGCGGATAGATCCACCGCCGCCCGATCGGACGCACTGTGCCGAGGTGGTTGCCGAGCCGGCGCTGTACCTCGCGGGCGAACGCGGCGTCATCGAGCGCGATCACCCGGTCGGCCTGGGCCGTCCGCTCGGTCCAGACGATTGCCGATACATGCGGCGCGCCGTCCGTGCCGGTCATCGGCAGCTGCGCGAACGGGCCGCCGGGCAGGAAATGTTCCAGCGCCGTCTGGTGATGCGGCAGCTCGTGCGCGATGGCGGAGACGATGCCGCGCTGACCATAGGGTAGCCGGGTGACGCGGATGCCGGCCTGTTCGCGCAACGGCGACTGCCGGCCCTCGGCCGCCACCACCAGGCGCGCCCGGATTTCCGGTCCCCCTTCGACCTGGATCACGGCACCATCGGCATGCCGGCTCACGGTGGCCGTGGCGGGCGCGTGGACGGTCAGGGTGGGCAGCACGTGCATGTGCGCGTTGAGCGCCACCCGGAGGGCCCGCGCCTCCACCATCCAACCGAACGGCTGCGCCACGCCATCCCGCGCCGCGTCTTCATGATCGAAATGCAAAAACAGCCGGGACGCCTGGCGTCCGACGCGTCCGTCCGACACGCGGATGTCCAGGATGGGCCCCGGCACCTGCGGCAGCTGATCCCAGACGCCCGCCGCCTCCAACAACCGGCGGGACCCGGACGCCACGGCGTAGGCCCGGCCGTCGAAATCCGGATGCTCCATCGGCGGTAGCGCGGCGCGGTCCACGACCGCCACACGGACTCCGCCCGCCGCCAGTCTGCACGCAAGTGTGCCACCGACTGGTCCCGCGCCTACAATGCAGACATCAACCTCTGCATAATTATTGTGCATGTCGTCCCGTCCTCGATAATTTTGGCACGAAACCGGCACGCGATCGCGGCGGCACGGTTCTTGAGTATCCCCATCGGACCGGTCTGCATTTGGCACGGCGGGCGGAAATAGAAAGAGAGTGAGGCGCTATGAAGCTGATCATGGCCATAATCAAACCCTTTAAACTGGACGATGTCCGCGAAGCTCTGACGCCACTGGGCGTTCAAGGGCTTACGGTGTCTGAAGTGAAGGGCTTTGGCCGGCAAAAAGGACAAACGGAAATCTACCGTGGCGCCGAATACCACGTGAATTTCCTGCCGAAGGTGAAGGTGGAGCTGGCGGTGCCGGCCGAGCTCGCCGAGCAGGTGGTGGAGGCCATCATGAAGTCCGCCCACACCGGCAAGATCGGTGACGGTAAGATCTTCGTCATGGACATTGAACGTGCCGTGCGGATCCGCACCGGCGAAACCGACGCGGAGGCCCTATGATACGGTTATTTGCGGCACTCGCCGCCCTTTTTGCCACGTCCCCGGCATGGGCCCAAGCCGCGGCGGAGGCTGCCGCACCGGCTGCCGCCGCCGTGGCCGAGGCGAAGATCGATACCGGTGACACGGCCTGGATGCTGACCAGCACCGCACTCGTGCTGCTGATGACCATCCCGGGACTTGCGTTGTTCTATGCGGGTATGGTCCGTAAAAAGAACGTATTGGCCACGATGATGCAGTCCTTTTCCATCTGCGCGCTGGTATCTGTGGTGTGGATGGTCGTGGGTTATAGCTTGGCGTTCACCAACGGCAACGCCTATATTGGCGACTTCTCCCGCGTGTTGTTGAACGGTCTGGCCGAAAACTGGGATAAGCCGTTTACCTTGGGTGCCGGCACGGATAACGCGACGCCGAACACGATTCCGGAGAGCGTCTATCTGATGTTCCAGATGACGTTCGCCATCATCACCCCGGCGCTCATCGCCGGCGCGTTCGCGGATCGTTTGAAGTTCTCGGCGCTGATGTTGTTCATGGGTCTGTGGTCCATACTGGTCTATTCGCCGATCGCCCATTGGGTCTGGAGCCCGATTG
>JAYVOF010000237.1:0-8113 GCA_043758105.1 Rhodospirillales bacterium
TCACCGGCGTGGCGATGGCTGCGTAATCACGCCGGTCGCCAACCGCCACTCAACCCATCGCGCCTTCCGCTATTCCATCCACGACAAGTTGACGATGCCGATCACAGTCTGATACCAGCGACGCCCACCAATGACCCGTCATTGTGAGCCCCGCTCGGGGCGCGGCAATCCAGGGGCCACGGGCACACGCGTTGCCCCTGGATCGCTTCGCCAAGCGGCTCGCAATGACGGGGCGATGCGGTATTTGATTTTACTGCTTTGGCGGAACATCCTCCAAGACCCGCGCGTGGTTCGCATCACCGGCCTGTAACGCCGCCAAGGCTTGCTGCTGCTGCGTAATGGCGGCGTCGAAGCGTTTGATGGCGCTGTCTTTCTGCCGGGTCAGCGCGGCGATGCCGGCGGTGAGCGCCGCCTCCTGCTGATCGCGGGCGTTCGACAGCGCGCGGAACCCGGCCTCATCCGGGACCGCCAAGTGCTTCTGCAAGGTTTGCAGCCAGGCCTGCTGGCTGTTCACGATCGTGGTCGGTTCCATGGTGGCCTCCCTAAACGAACAAGTTGAAGCTGGCCGGCGGGGACGGCAGATCGGTGTGCCGCCGCGTGGGGCCCGTCACGGTGTTGCCAATGAACGGACCTGGCATGTCGTTGAAGTCGACGCAATGGAATTGGCGGGCCGCCTTAATCTGGTTGCCGGACACGCTCGCCAGCACGCCCTTCAGCATCACCGTCGCCCCAGTATCCGGTGAGTTCGGGTCCAGCAGGTGCCAGCAGACGTTGTTGCTGAACGTCACCCGCTCGAACCGGCGCATCGTCGTGGAGTTGGCCGGCGACTCCAGCAACTCGACCAGCGCCGTTCGCCCGGCGCCGTTGAAATCGTTGTTGGTGATGAGCGCCGGGTAGCCGACCGAGGCCACCCCGATCGCGGTACCGAACGCCCCAGCGGCCCCACTCTGGATCAACCCGCCCAGCAGCAGCGCCCGGTCCTCCGCCGCCGTGTCCCGCTTTTCCGGCTGGAGGTAGCCGACCCAGTTGCCTTCCACCATCGCCTCCTGGACGAAGGTGGCCCCGATGCCGTAGCGGGGTGCCGCGTTCACGCCACTGGCCGCGACCCCGGTATCGGTGATCTGGTTGGCGCGCACCCGCAGCGTGCCGCCCACGCCGATTAGCGCGACGGCGGCCAGGGCGTCCCCTCCTTGCGCGCAATTGCTCAGCTGGTTCGCCCCGATCTCGCACCCGCCAGACAGCGACGCGCCGCCGATGCCAGCACCGGCCATCCCGGTGATGCGGTTGCCCGTCACCACCGGGGCCGCCTCTTGCACCAGCAGCACGCCGGTGCCGCCCGCGCCGATGGTGTTGCTCTCGATCCGGTTGCCGACGCCGTTGCCGGTCAAGATGCTGGTTGCAAACCCGGTCACGTCGTTGTCCGACACCTGCACGAAGCCGCATTTGTCGAGCGCGATGCCGGTCGGCGTGCCGGATTTGGTGCCCGCGGCCGACGCGCCGAATTGCAGCCAGTTGCCGGTGATGGCCCCGCCGATCACCCCCACGGCGATGATGCCGACCGGGCAGGTGCGGACGATATTGCCCTCCACGCGCGGCCCATTGGTCGGCTCCTGCGCGGTGGAGGGGGTAAAACCGACCTGAATGCCGGTCGGGGCCAGGCCCGGCGGGAAGCCCTCCACCACGATTTCATTGCCGCGCACCACCGGCTGTTCCCCGACGGCGCGGATCCCGATCCGGCCCGCGACCGTGCCCTCGGACATGGTAACGTGGTTGTCCTCGATCCGGGCGAAACCCGCGGCGCAATCGATCCCGAAGGACGCGATCACCGCGAATGCCGCCGGCACTGGGCCGCAGACGATGATGTTGGCCCGGATCGACACCTCCGTGGATCCCGGCTGCGGGAGGGCGCCCGGCGTTTCATTCACCACGATACTGGAAACGAACCCCGTGACCGTGTTTGCCTCCACCCGCAACAGCGCGATCTGCCCGTCCGCAACCACGCCGAAAAACGGATTGGAAGCCGACTTGCCCTCCGCCGTCACCGTCGTGATCCGGTTATCGAGGATCCCGATGTCGGTATTCTGCGCGCCGATATGCACGCCCGTGGACACACCGGCGATGGTGCAACCCGTGACGGTGACCCCGGTGGAGAAGCCGATCTGCACCCCGGCCACGGCGAAGGCACCGGGGGCGAGCGCGCCGCAATCGGTCATCCGCGCGCCGTTCAGGCCGTTTAGCACCACCACCGCCAGCACCCTGCCATCGGCCTCCCGCACGAAATCGATGCCATCGATGGTGATGCCGAACAGCACCATGCCGCTGCCGACGGTCAACACCGGCCCCTCGCCCCGCATCGCCACCTGCGTACCGCGCGATTCTCCGGTCAGGCGGACGAAAGGGCGGCCGATGTGAAGCGTCTGCGCGATCACATGCAGCCCGGTCTTCAAGCACACGCAGCCGCCCGCATCCGGCAGCCTGTCGATCGCCTTCTGGATGTCGCCACCGAGCGGGACCACCTCCGTGCAGCAACATGGCTCCGCCCCCGCGGCCTTGGGTGGCGCCGGGCGGCAGTCGGCGGCGGTGGGGGTGGGTCCGCCCAGGCCAGACACGGCCGCGAGCTGCACAAAATGATGCCGGATGCCCCGCGGCGGCGCGCGGGTCAGGATTTCGACCGACGCCGTGGCGGTGCGCGCCCAGAACGCCCACCAATCCCCGTCATTGAACACGCCGCCCGCCGGGTCGAGCGAGAGGGTGATTTCCACCCCGTCCTCCAGCGCGATCGGCCCGGCCCCGGTGACCATCAGCCCGTCTGCATCGACCGTATTGACAGCGGCCGACTGATCCCAGCGCTGCACCCTTGTGTGCCGGGCGGCAAGCTCCGCCGCATTGGCGCCGAACGCGCGTCCGCCGGCCGAGGGCAGCGCCCGGTCCAGCACAATTTGCAGCGTCGCGGGCTGGATCGCCACCACGCGCGCCATCTCCCCCCGCTCGCTCATCAGCTCCCGCACATCGTCGGTGAGCGTGACCCAGTTGCCGATCACGAACCCCCGCACCGCGTCCCGCCCGATGCGGTCGAGCGTGAGCGTGGTCTGCCCGCCGGTGACGGTCAGCGCCCCCACGGTGGACACGATGGAGCCGTTATCCCGCGACCATTTGAACCGCGCGGTCCCGAGCGCACCCCCGGCCTGCACCTCCATCCGATACAGCCGGTTCTCCAGCCCCCGATACCCGGCAACCGGCGGCAGGATGCAGGGATCGGCCGCAACCGGCGGCGCCACCGCACTGCTGGTGAGCCGCCCGGCGGAGGGCGCGGTCCCGACCGTGGCGCCGCAGGCCGCGCCCGGCTTCGCCAGCAGCTTCACCTGCCAGACGGTCTGCAGCCGGGTGGTGGTATCGACGCCGCCCAGCGCCGGGTCGAGCAGGGCCGGGTCTTGCGCCCAGGTGACCTCCCGCTCCCAAACATCTAGGAACACCACCGCGTCCCCGGCCGGCAGCGGTGGCGGGTCGGGCAGAAAGGGCTGCTTCAAGTAGGTCGCAGCATCCTCTGCCAGGATTTCGGCCATGATGCCATCGAGATAAAGCCGCCCGACGCCCAGCCCGAGATCGCCGGGTGGGCCCACCACGGGCTTCACCTTGAACGCATCCGGCGTGGTCAGCGCGGGGATGCCGACGGGGCCGAACAGGTCCAGCGCCTGCAGCGTCGTGCGCCGGCGGGTGATGGCCTCGGCCTCGTTCCAATCCGCGTCCAGCTGGACCCGGCCTTGCTGCTGCAGCACGGCGTCGTAGCGCTTCTTGGGCGCGAAGGTGAACCGCGTATGGTCGCCGCTCATGGCATCGTCTCCCGGTTGCCGGTCACCTGATTGCAGGTCACGTCTCGAACTCCACGCCGTACTCCAGGCCGAAGGGCAGGTATTCACCCAGGCGCTGGCGGAGGTTGCCGGCCCGCTGCGGCTGCTTCAGGTGGGAGAAAGCCCCCATCTCGGAGCCGTCCTCCGCCCCCTCCGCGATCTCCGGCGCGATGGTGCGGGCGAGCTGGAGGTAGGCGGGCTGGCCATACCGTGTGTCGGTGTAGTCCGGGCGCACGCGGGCGCGGGTCTCGGCCCGGATGGCGGCGATCTGCGCGGGCGTGAGCGGGGTGCCAGCCGCCTCGATCGCATCCGCCTCCGCCAAATCCGGCTGGCAGCGGTAGCGCCGGGGCGTGCGGGAGGCCGGATCGACCGCGCTGAACCGGACGCAGCCGATTTGGATGCGCTCGGCGCGGAGCGTGCCGTCGAACACCACCTCCGTCGCCACATCGATCTCCCGCACATGCACCCGGCCCCGGATCGTGCTCCGCTCGGCACGCAACGGCGGCCCGGGCGCGTCCACACCGCCGGGGGCGGCGATGGCGGACAGGCCCACGCCGTCCACGATGCTGTCCAGCAGCACGATCCCGCGCGCTTCCGCCGGAAGACGGAGCGGGCCGGTGATGGAGAAGGCGAGCTCGACCGACAGCTCGGTATTCCCCCCCGCCGCCGTGATGCTGGGCTCCGGCGGCGACGGGGGCGGCAACGGCGGCGGCGGCGGGTCGGCTTCGGCGATGCTGACGCCGGGCACCAGCGTCGTATGCAGCAGCCGGATCGCCCGGAGCGAGCCCTGCAGATCGATCCGCCCCTCGATCAGGCAGCCGCCCAGGGTCAGCGTGAAATCCTCGCGCGCCCCGGTGATCACCAGCGGCACCCCCAGCCGCAGATGCGGGCGGAAGCCATCCGCGGCCTCGATCGCCAGCAGCGTGCCGGTGGCGGGGGCCGTATTCAGGGCCAGTGTCTCGGCGTAGGTGCGGTTGTCCTGGATGCGGATCAGCGTGTCGACGCCACCCCCCGTCACCCACTGCGCCAGCGCCGCGCCGACAGTGGCGAATGTGCCGGGCGCGCCCGAGCCATCCACGATCAGCACCGCCTGCGCCAGCGCCGTCCGCACCAGCCAGGCCCGCCGGCGATACGGCCCGCCGCCCAGCGCCGCCGGGAACCCGGCGTGATAGAACACCGCCACCAGCCCCGCGAGTCCCATGCCGAGCGTGAGCCGGCCCAGCGCCACATCGACCGCCACCTTGCCCGGCGCCGGCAACGACCAGGATGAGAGGTCCCGGCACAGCACATCCTCGGGAGGCACCGGCACGCCACCCACCAGCACCATGAGGCTCGGGGCCGGCGCGACATTGAAGCCGGGCACGCCCTCGAACAGCCCATAGAACGCCGTGAACCCCGGCCGCGGCGCCGGCAGCGCGGCATAGGCCTGCAAATCGGCAAAGAACCGCGCCGGGCGGATCGGCTGGGGTATGCTGAGCTCGTCGGCGAGCGGCGCGTCATCCCCGGCGCTGATGGCCCGGCTGAACAACGGGGCGGATTGGCCGAGCGGGCTGAAATGGAACCGCGCATCGCCGGGCCCGCCCAAGCGCCGTGCCACGACCCGTTCCAGCCGGAATGCGGTGAGCCGCCAGAGATAGAACATGATGTCCGGAATGCCATACCGACCCCTACCCAGCCCGGCATCCCGACCGCCATCGAGCATCGGGTCCTGCACCGGGGTGCGGACGTCCACGGTATGCATGGCGAAATCGAACGGCCCGTTAATGCGCCCGCACCGTTCGGGCGAGCGGAGATTTGGCGTGCCCAGCGCCTCCAGCCGGACGTGGTTGCGCACCCATTGTGTCCAGGCCAGCAGCTCGAACGTCGCCGCCGTATGCGCCGCCCAGCCGGTCACGTCCCGGGCCAACTGCTCCAGCATCGGCAGCGTGCCCTTGCGGCGGCGATAGAAGATGGTCTTGCCCACATCCGCCCGCCCGCGCAGCGCCACGGGGGGCGTGAGGTCGGGCCCGGTAAGGTCCGGAAACAGCGCGGTCGCGGTCGCAGCGTCGGTCACCCGGCTCTCGTCGAACAGTGGCGTGGTGCCGATTAGGTCGCCGATATAGGGGATCGCCCAGGGCTCGCACGTCTCGATAAACGCATCGCGCCCGAGCTGGCCGATATCCGCGTCGATCGCGTCCGCCGCCGTCTCCGCGATGGCGAGGAGCGCCCGGAGCGGCTCGCCCCCTTCCGCATCCCGGGCGCGGATCACGGCCGGCAGCAGGCGATAGAGCTTGTCCACGGGCGCGTTGGAATAGGCCATCACAGCGCCTCCACGAGCGAGAGGAACACGTCGCCGGGCGCATCGAGGAACGCCTGCTCGGCCGCCAACACCGGCGGTGGCGGGCCGCGGAAGCCGGCGCGGGCGTAGCGGTCGATCAGGCCGGGGTCGGTCGGGGTGGGCCGCGCCGGGAAGATGCGGACATGCTCCTGCACCAGGGCGGCGCTCACCGCGCGGACCGCGCGTTCTTTCGCGGTGAGGGCGCCAAAACCCTTCAGTTGAAACAGGGTCAGGCTCGCGGCGACCACGCCCGGCGCCGACTGCAACGCGGCCATCACCTGGCTCGCATGCACCGCGGTGCCGAGCGGCATGGCGGCGAAGTCGAACTCGGCCATGACCGCCGCCCGCGCCCGGGCCAGCACGGCGTCCGGGTCCTGCGCCGGGTCCGGCACGATCTTGGCGCCAATCACCAGCGGCACCCGCACCAAATTGGCCAGGAACAGCGGACGGTTCGGGTCCCGCGCCGCGGTCAGCAGGCCGAACAGCAGCGCCATCGTCCCAGCATCCAGCGCCGCCCCACCCGGCCCCGCCACCGTCAGATGCGCCGCCCGCTGCAGCTGGTGCCAGACCCAAGTGGCGGACGCCCGTGCCACCAGCCCAGACCCGGTGGCCAGCGCCACGAAATCCTGCAGCGCGATGATCCGCCCGAACGTCACCACCGTGGACGGCGCATTCCCCCGCGCATCGTCCCGCGGCTCCGGGTCCGCACCCCCCACGGAGGCCAGCGGGTTGGTCACCCCCCGCAAGCCCGGCGGACGCTCCAGCGGGATCGACAGCTGCCGCGCCCGCATCCGCCCGGCCAGCCCCAGCCCGGTCCGCGCCCGGGCGATGACGTTCAGCGCGCCGCTCGGCAACCGCGCCCCGGTCGTGCCGTCACCGAAGGTCACCGTGGTGTCGCCGGTGTCACCCACGCGGGCCGTGAACACCCGCTCGGTGGGGCCCCGCGCATAGAGGCTCGGCACGCGCCGCCAAGAATCGCCGTTAACCACAATGTCCAACGCCGGCGCACCCTCGATGTCAGAGGGGTCCGGCAGCACGGTGACCGGGGCGCGCCGCAGGCGGAATTGGGCGAAGGCCTGGCCGGCGAAACCACTGCCCAGCACCTGGTCCGGCTGGGTCTCGCCATGGCTCGCCTGCGCCACGTTGCCGGCCAGCACCGCGTTAGCGATCGGCGCGGGCAGCAGCGGGTTGATGTCCAGCAGCAGATGGTCTGGCGCGGCGCCCAACTCGGTCGGCGCAGGGGTGACCCCGGTGAGCGTCAGCGCCAGCTCCGACCCGGCCACGTCCAGCACCACCCGGCGGCCCTTATCCAGCAGCGCCAGCCCGCCCATCCCCGCCGGCGGAATCCGCACCGCTATGCGTCCGCCGCTGGCCGCCACCGGGTAATCGACGGTGCGGAAGACGATCTCCTGCTCGCCCAGCTGCCAAATCCGCGCCTTTCGGCGGTCCGGGATGGCACCTAACCCGGCCGCCGGGCTGGACCAAAAACCACCGACGTCCAGCCGGGCCAGCGTGCCATCCGCCGCCCGCACATACACGATCAGCGCCCCCGGCAGCGCCAGCACCGCGGGCGATCCCCCGAGTGAGCCACCCAACGACACCCACCCCGTCCAAGATTCGCCCGCCCGGGTGATGAGCCAAAGCTGCCCGTCCAGGCCCCAGGCGAAGACGCTCGCCTGATCCGGCCCGGTCGGAATGATAAACGGCGTGCCCTGCAGCGCGCCGCCCAAATCCCGCCAGTCCAGCCAATCCGTGCCGTCGAACCGCCGGTGCTGCAGCGTGCCGGCATCGGTCAGCGCCACCACGTCCAACCGCGACGGCGCGGTGGCACACGCGGCCGGCGTCCCCGCCAAGGTGCCGTGCAGCGGGACATAATCCGACCACACCCCGGCATCCCGCGACTTCACCCACAAGCCGCGGTCGATCCCCCGCACGAACACGTCGATCC
>JAYVOF010000238.1:0-8014 GCA_043758105.1 Rhodospirillales bacterium
GGATTGCTTCGCCAAGCGGCTCGCAATGACGGGATTGGAGTCAGCCCTCATCCCCGGCCCGAGGCGGCTCGCCCCCGGCGCGGCCCATCAACCGGTCGAACGCCGCCCAATCCGCCCGGCCCCGGCGCTCGGAAAAATACGTGGCCGTCCGCAGGGCCGCGACCTTCTCGGCCACAGCGGTCGCCACGAATTGGTTAAGGCTGGTGCCTTCGGCGGCCGCCAGCTTCTCCGCCTCACTCTTGATCGAGACCGGCAGGCGAAGCGGGTAGGTCGAGGTCTTGGTCGTCATGCCACTCTCCGGATTGCCTCTGCAGGCAGTAACACTTCTATGCCGAAGCGGTCGGCAGCCGGTCGAAAGTCTCGGCGGTTGAAAGTGGCGATGGCGTCCACGCGCCCGTTCACGGCCGCTTCCAGCACCAACTCATCACCTGGGTCCCGCAGTTGGGGACGCCAGAGAAACCAGACCTCCACTTGCGTCACAAGGCTCACCACAGCGTCGAGAAACACGCCCACATCTGCCCTGCTGAAGCCGGCGGCCACGACATGCTCTATACGACTACAAACATCCTCGTATTCAACACACAACGGCACCGTGGCCAGCACCGTAACCTGGCCACGCCGGGCCGCCCGCAACAGGGCGGCGGAAGCACCTGTCGGACTGCGCATCGCAGCAACAATCGTGTCCGTGTCCATCACCAGCCTCACGGACGGATTACTATCACATCGCCAGTGATGTCACAATAGGCGTAGAGCTAGTCAGCCGAAATCGCAGTGGCAGTGGCGGGGCTATCCTCATCGCACTCGCTGGCATGGCGGATCGCCTGGCTCCGCGATGGCCGGCTTCGGACCAACTGTTCGATGAACTGGATCAGCTTCTTTCCCTGGCCGTGTGGGTCGCGGAACCAGTCCGTGGACCAGATCCGGTAGATGGTCCAGCCCAACCCCTCCAGCACCTGCTGGCGTAAAATGTCCCGGTCGCGCGCGGAGCGGCTGGAATGGTAGGAGGCGCCGTCGCACTCGATCCCAAGGAGGAAGGTGGCGGGCGAGGCCGGGTCACGGACCGCGAGGTCGATGGAAAATCCAGAAACGCCGACCTGCGACACGACTTCATACCCCTCGGCCCGGAGGCGGTCATGCACGAATTTCTCGAAATCACTATCGAACCCCCGCCCCGTCTCCTCCCCGGCCTCTAGCCTTCCGGTCTCAGCGTAGGCGAGGTAGGCCCTGAGAACACGGGCACCCCTGGAGCTGTCAGGGCCGGCGGTAATGTCCTCGGGCCGCATCGATGTGAACAGGCGGACATGGTGCTTGGCACGGGTGAACAGCACGTTGAGCCTCCTGTGCCCAGACGCGCCAATGATGGGTCCGAACCGCTGCAGGACACGCGCCCCTGGCTCAGCCGGACCAAACACTGTTGAGATGAAGATGACATCCCGCTCGTCACCCTGGACGTTCTCCAAGTTCTTGATGAAAAACCGTTCGAGCGTGCCGGACCAACGCTCACGATAGGCTTCGACGTCCGGGTTCTGTGCTGCGAGCTGGTCCATCTTCATGGCAATCAGCTCGCGCTGTACTTGGTTCATAGTGGCGATGCCAAGGCTGAAATCCGGCCGGGTCCGCATGTGGCCGAGTGCTGCTTCGCAAACGGCGTCCGCCTCGGCCTCGTTGCACCGCGCTTTACACAGGCCGCCGACGAACACGCTGCCCACGCCTCGATCCCCGGCCGCCTCGGCCGGGGAGGGAAACACCATCAGATCCCCGTCATAGAATTCACGATTGGAGAATGCGATTAGGCTGCCATGGCGGGAGCGGTAGTGCCAGCGCAGGCGCCGGGCGGGCCGGAAGGCGGCTTGGGCGAGATCGAGGATCGACTCGGCATCCACCTCTTCCTCCGTGTCGTCGTCACCATTGTCAGCGCGGCCGAAGAAGTTGGTAGGCGGCAGCTGCTTTGGGTCACCGACCACCACGATCTGCTGACACCGGGCCATGGCGCCCACCGCGTCTTCTGGCCGCATCTGGGACGCCTCATCGATAACCAGCAGATCGAAGTTGAGACCGCCGGGCTTGAGGTATTGCGCGACCGAGAGCGGAGACATCATGAAGCAGGGTTTCAACGCCTGCGCCGCCCCGCCCGCCCGGGCCAGCAATTGGCGGATGGGAATGTGCCGCTTCTGCTTGCTGATTTCATGCAGGATAAGCGCCCGCTCCGTACGCTCGCTCGATTTGCCGATTTCTATTCCGGCCGGCACCGCATGGCTGCTGAGGTGGTCGGCCAAATAGCTGCGTCGCAGGGCCGTGGCTTCTTCATCCAAAATGGCGAACCGGCTGCGCGCGCCCTCCTGAGTGAGCCCGGTGAAATGCTCCAGCTCGGGGTGATGCTTGAATGCGGCCCGGGCGAGGGCCCGGTGCAATACCCGGTCGAACGCGTCCGGGAGCGACAGCGGCAGAGCGCGCGCGTCCCACATGGCCAGCAACGGTCCGAGCCGCAGCGCCTCGGCCGATGCGCGCTCCTTCAGATAGGCAACCCACTCACCCAACGCGCCCGGATGCTCGGCGGCAGTACCGAGCCGAGCCCATGCCTGGTCCGGGCTAGTCGCGCCAATCGCTTGACCAAACAGCTTTACCTCGTCGAGCGTTAGCTCCGCCTTCAACCCCGCCCAGCTCTTGAGAGCCAAGCAATGAGCCTGCAAGAGCGCCGCCGCCGCCGGCACCATGACGGTCCGCATCGTCTCCGGTGACGCGAGCCACAGCGCCTGCCGCACGGGTGGCGGAAGGTCGATGCCGTCCAGGCTGGATGCGCATGCCACCGCGGCGGCATGCGGGGTATGGTCATCGAGAGCGCCTGGGGCACCGCCCTTCAAGGCCGCATCCAGTGCTGCGGGTAAACAGGCGTCGGCGCACGCTTCGGCGGTCCGGCGGAGGGCGGCGCAAATATCGGCGAGGTCTGCCAATGGTGTCGTGGGCGGGATACCCATGTCGTCGCACATCGCCGCCAGCGCCTCGATGGACCGCGCCCGTTCCCGCAATTGGCCGGCGGCATCGCCAAAGGATGCTGCGGTGAGCGGTGCGCAGTCTATCTCGGTCAGCAGCGCTTGATACCCCGGCCCACCGGCGAATGTCCGAAGTGCTCCGAGCCGATCCGGATCACCGCTGAGCAGAACCGAGGCCGCTGCCTGCGGTCCGGTCTGTGACGGCAGTGCCGTCCTAACCCGCGCAGCCCAGGCGATTGTTTCCAGCGCGGTGTCGACAGCCGGGCGAACGGGAAGTGCGCGAGGGTCACGAACCGGCGGACCGACCAGCGCGGGCGGTCCTTGCAGATTTCGGTCGCCACACGCTCCAGGTAGGCCCCGGGCATCTCATCCTCGGCCCGTTCTGGCAGCTTGATGCGGAAATCACGGTCCAGCCGTTCTGACAAGGTAAGGTTGACCTCCGCATCGTCACCCACGGCCGATACGGCATATTGGTAGTGGCTGTGGATGATCTTCCGATCGATATCCACGCGCAGCAGGATCAGCGGCGAGGTGAATGGCTTTTCGGAAGTATCACTCTCGAACCATTCGAGGAAGCCGAAGGCGAGGTGAAGGGTGCTTACACCCGTTTCTTCTGCAACTGTCCGACCGGTATCCCTCATCTTCGCGAGCTGGCTGTTCATTAGCTCTGATAGGAGTAACGTCTGCATCTCGACCTTGGCTTTTGCATCCGGCGCTCCCGGGTGCGCCGTCCTGGGTGCTAGGTCGAAATCCGGGTTGATACCCTGAATTTGCGCCAGTCCGGCTAAGCTGCTCGATGTTTCATCTAGCCCTGGCGGCATGCCGGCCTGAGGACGAGGCGCGTCCACTACTTCCAGGTCCAGCTGTGCGGTCTCAAAGGGTGTATGGGCATCGAAACCGGTCAACAGGTGTTGGCGACGCTCGTCTGTCAGGCCGGCGGTGTTCAAGGCGGTCGCGTGTCGTAAGCCCCGCTCGTCAGCGGTGCCGTTTTCGCGGGCG
The DNA here is from genome assembly GCA_043758105.1 of Rhodospirillales bacterium. Classification (GTDB taxonomy): domain Bacteria; phylum Pseudomonadota; class Alphaproteobacteria; order Acetobacterales; family Acetobacteraceae; genus JANPPS01. Next base: position 3,990 of record JAYVOF010000238.1, read on the forward strand.
CGCAGAGGCTGGATTGTGAGCTCCTTTCCATCTCCCAGATGAGCGAACAATGCATCCACACAGCCGTTTACGGCCCTGACATAGACCCGTGAGCCCGCCGCTTTCCCGTGTGGAAACGAGATCAGAGGGTTGCGGGCGGTAAGGTCCAGCAGGCGTGAGCGGAGTTGACCAAGGGACGCCGTTGCCGCTTCCAGGCGCGGATCGTGGCTGGTGGGGGCATGCATACCGCTCAGGCTCCAGGTCGATTGGCCGGGATGGTACACATTCCCTCGCACTATCGGAAGTAGGCGTCATGACAGAATGCTCTCTTGAGCCGAGTGCGTGGCGGGCTAGGAGCAGCGAGTGCGGCGCGCCCGTCGACCTTGAACCTGTCCAGAAAGTTGTAGGATGGGCTTCAGCCCACTGTTTGAGTCGTCGTGGCCGTGGTGGGCTGAGGCCCACCCTACGAAGGCTCTTCGGGCGCGGTGGGTGTTATTTCACCATCACATACCGTAGCGGAAACGAGTTATCCGCCAGCTGTTGTAGCTCGATGTTGGCCTTCGCCGCCCACACCACCGTTTGCTGATGCAACGGAATGAACGCCGCCTCGTCGTGGATGATCTTGGACGCGGCCTCGATCTCCGTCTGGCGCTTTGCCGGGTCGGTTTCTACGGCCATTTGGTCCAGTAGCTTGTCGAACCCCGCGTTGCTCCAGCCGCCATCGTTGAACACGCCGCGGGTGCCGTTGCGAGTGCCGGCGAGGTTGAAGAAGGAGTTGTGGGCGTCGTAGGTGTTGGGGGTCCAGCCGAGCATGTAGAAGCTGGTGTGGTAGTCGGGGTTGCTGATCTCGGCGAAGTATTTGAGGCGGGTTTGCGCGGCGAGCGTGATCTTGATGTTGGCGCGGGCCAGCATGGCGGTGACGGCCTGGCAGATTGATTCGTCATTGACGTAGCGGTCATTGGGGCAGTCTAGCGTGACGCCAAAGCCGTCTGGGTAGCCGGCTTCGGCCAGGAGCTTCTTCGACGCTTCGGAGTCGTACGGGTAGCGCTGGTCCGATGCCTCCGTAAAACCGTTGACGCCGGGTCCGTACATCAGGCCGGTGGGGCGGGACTGGTTGCGCATGACGCGGGCGCTGATGGCCTTCACGTCGATCGCTTGATAAAACGCCTGCCGCACGCGGCGGTCCTGAAACGGATTCTTGCCCTTCACGTCAGATTTCAACAGCTCCGGGCGCACCTGGTCGAACCCTAGGAAAATCGTGCGCAGCTCAGGCGCCACCTTCAGCTGCAGGCCCGGCGTGCTCTGGAGCCGCTGCATGTCCTGCGGCGGGACGGTGTAGATCATGTCCACGTCACCGGACAGGAGGGCGGCCACGCGGGTTGCGGCGTTGCCGATGACGTTGAAGGTGACCTCGGTCAGATTATGTTCGGGCTTGTCCCACCAGGCCGGGTTGTTCTTCATGGTAGTGCGGCGGTCGGGCTCGCGGATGTCCAAGATGAACGGGCCGGTGCCGTTGGCGTGGCGGGTGGCGAAGTTCTCTTCCTTGGTCTTGGTCAGGTCCACCGCCTGCGTCGCGTTATTGGCCTCGCACCAGGCCTTCGACATGATCACCCAGTAGGTGATCTCCTCGAGGAAGATCGGGTCCGGCACTTTGGTGATGAAATCGACGGTGTAGTCATCGATCTTCTTCACCTCCTTGACGGACTGGAAATACGAGTTGATCTGGCTGCCCGGCGCCATCGCCCTGTTATAACTGAAAAGCACGTCATCGGCGGTGAACGCCTCACCGCCGTGGAACTTCACGCCCTGACGCAGGTGGAAGCGCCAGGTCATCGGATCCGGCTGCTCCCAGGAAGTCGCCAGCGCCGGTTCCACCTTGAGGTTGCGGTCACGCCGCACCAGCGGGTCATAGAAATTCTGCGCAAACGTCAGGAGGAACGTCTCGCTCCGCGTGTAGGGGTCCATGGAGTTGGCGTCGCCGTCATTGGCCCAGCGAAAGCTGGCGGAGTGGGCGGGTGCGGCGAGCAGGATGGCACCCAACAGGGCGGCGCGGAAGGTGCGGACGGACATGAAGTCTCCTAGACGGGATGGTGCCCGACGATAGGCGACGTTTACGAGAGTTGGAAAGGCCACTTTCTTCCCGCTCTCCCTCCGGGAGAGGGCCGGGGTGAGGGAAACGGCGAGACTGCCAGTCTTTGACATGGGCCCGGTCACACCCGTCCGGGGGGACTGCTCTCGTTGCTTCCCTCACCCCTCTCCCGGAGGGAAAGGCGGAAGGAAACGAACTAAGCGGCGCGGCGTCCGGATAAGGCGGCGGGGAGGCCAAGGATCGCGCGGTCGATGAGGGCGGCGTCCGAGATCGAATCGTGGGTTTGCGCCAGCACGCGCTCGGCGGCGCGCGACGCGAGGTCGGCAGCGGCCAACCGTACGTCGGTAACCGCGGCCTTTTCGGCGGCGGCGATGCGGTCCATCGCCATCTGCTCGCGGCGTTTCGCGGCACCCTCGGCGTCCACGCGGGCGGCATCGGCCACGCGGGCAGCCTCGGCGTGCGCTTGGTCCAGCAGGGTCTTGGCTTGTGCCAGGGCGGCCTCGCGCTGGGCGGTGGCGTCCCGCAACATGGCTTCGGCCTCGATCCGGAGGCTCGCGGCAGCATCCAACTCACGCCGGACATCGGCCCCGCGCTTGTCAAGGATGCCGGTCACGATCTTGGACAGCTTGTTGCCGAAGATCAGGAAGAAAATAGTGAACGCGGCGGCGACCCAAAGGCGGGGGTCGGCGAGCAAGGTTTCGTGTTCCATGGATGATCCTTAGGCCATGCTGCCAGAAAACACGGGTGTCATGATGGCACCCACGGCGGCGTCCACGGTCGCCGGCTCGGGCGTGCGTCCGGTAAGCCGGGACACCACGTTGGCGGCGGTTTCGGACGCCACCTGGCGGAGCGCGCCCATGGCCGACGCGCGGGCCTCACCGATGCGCTGTTCCGCCTCGTGCAATTGAGTGTCGAGCTGGGCGGAGGCAGCGCGGGCGGCTTCGGTCGCTTCGGACTTGGCGTGCGCGATCGCGGCGGCGATGCTGGATTGGGCCTCGGCATTGGCCCGCTTCGTGGCGTCCACCATCTCGGCGGTGGCCTGGTCCGCCTGGTCCTTGGCGACGCGCGCGGTAGCGAGGTCCGCATCGATCGTCGCGGCCCTGGCATCCAGCACCGACGCCACCTGCGGCAACGCCCAGCGCGCCAACAGTAAATAGAGCCCGGCGAATATGATGGCCATCCAGACGACCTGCGCGATGGTCAGGCTGTTGGTGAAGTCGAGCTGGGGCATGGCCGAGTCCTTCTACACCGTCATCGCGAGCCCCGCTTGGGGTGCGGCAATCCAGGGGCGACAAGCGCGCTTGTCGCCCCTGGATTGCTTCGCCAAGCGGCTCGCAATGACGATGCTGTGGGTCTTAGGTGAACAGAATCAAGAACGCGATCAGCAGGGCGAACAGCGCGACCGCCTCGGTGAGCGCGAAGCCCAGAATGCCGATCGGGAACACGGCGTCACGCGCCGCCGGGTTGCGGCCCACGGTGGTCACCATGGCGGAGAAGATATTGCCGATGCCGATACCCACGCCCGCGAGCGCGATCACGGCCAGGCCGGCCCCGAGGGCCTTCGCAGCAAGAACGTCCATGTCGATCTAGTCCTTTAGGTTATGGGATTAGTGCAGATGCACGGCGTCGTGCAGGTAGATACAGGTCAGGATGGCAAACACATAGGCCTGTAGGGCGGCAACCAGCAGCTCGAAGCCGACCAGCACCACGTTGATCGCCATCGGCAAGATACCGGCGGCGGTGCCGAGCGCGCCGGCACCGGCCAGCAGCACGACGAACGTCGCGAACACTTCGAACATCACGTGCCCGGCCACCATGTTGGCGAACAGACGGATGCTAAGGCTCACGGGACGCGACAGGTAGGAGATCACCTCGATCGGGATGATCAGTGGCGCCAGCAGCTTGGGCGCACCTTCCGGGAAGAAATACGTAAAGAATTTCCAGCCGTGGATGTGCA
>JAYVOF010000239.1:0-20711 GCA_043758105.1 Rhodospirillales bacterium
CCCTGGATCGCCACGCCAAGCGGCTCGCGATGACGGTGGTGATGGACGGGTCACCAAACAACACCGTTGGTATCATTCAAGGAAAAAGACCATGACTGACATTCAAAACGTCCCGGTGTGTCCGGTGACCGGCGCGGCGATGCATCGCGAAATCCGTCCAATGGTGCTTGCCTACCGTCAGGAGACCATAAATTTTGACATGCCGGGTTGGTATTGCGACGCCTCGGAAGAGAGCATCCATTCCAGCGCGGACATGAAGGTGTCGGACCGGATGTTGAACGTGCTCAAGGCGCGGGCTGATCATCTGCTGGCACCCGATGAGATTCGGCAGATTCGGAAGAAGCTCCAACTGAGCCAAGTCCAGGCCGGCGAGATCATCGGCGGCGGTCCGCGCGCGTTTCAGAAATACGAAGCCGGCGACCTGCTTCCGAGCAAGGCGATCAGCAGCGCCCTGGTGTTGCTGAACCATCGTCCCGAGGACCTGTCCATCCTGAGAGACCGGCAGTCATCCCATAATAAGAGCATGCCATCGGCCCTGCACACGTCTTGATCGTCCACGAGCCTGCACTTACACCCAAGAGTATTCTCATGTTAGGGAATACCCCATGCCGTCCCGCCGCCCCGCCCCCGCATGAGCATCGCCCGCATCCGCACCTTCGCGTTCAGCGGGATCGAGGCGACCCCGGTCGAGGTGCAGGTGCAGATCAGCTCCGGCCTGCCGGCGTTTCTTGTGGTGGGCCTGCCGGACAAGGCGGTCGGCGAGGCGCGGGAGCGGGTCAGGGCCGCGCTCACCGCCATGGGCCTGTCGCTGCCGCCGCGCCGGGTGCTGATCAACCTCGCCCCGGCCGATTTGCTGAAAGAAGGCAGCCATTTCGACCTGCCGATCGCCCTCGCCGTCCTCGCCGCCATGCAGGTGCTGCCGGCAGACGAGGTGGCGGAGTATGCCGCCCTGGGCGAGCTCTCGCTGGACGGCGCCATCAACCCGGTGGCCGGCGTATTACCCGCGGCCATGGCGGCATCGGCCCGCGACCTCGGCCTAATATGCCCCGCCTCCCAAGGCGGTGAGGCCGCGTGGGCCGGACGGATCGAGATCCTAGCCGCACCCGACCTCCTGTCCCTCATCAACCATTTCCGCGGCACGCAAGTCCTCTCGCCGCCCGAACCCGGCGGCACGCAGGAGGTCGCGGCCGGGCCGGATCTGTCGGACGTGCGGGGCATGGAGACGGCCAAGCGCGCGCTGGAAATCGCCGCCGCCGGGGGCCACAACCTCATGCTGATCGGCCCGCCCGGTGCCGGAAAATCCATGCTCGCCGCCCGCCTCACCCATTTGTTGCCCGACCTGCTGCCGATGGAGGCGCTGGAGGTCAGCATGATCCACTCCGTCGCCGGCATGCTGGAGGGCGGGCGCCTCGTGATGCGCCCGCCATTCCGCGAGCCGCATCACGGCGCGTCCCAGGCGGCGCTCTCCGGCGGCGGTCAGCGCGCCCGGCCCGGCGAGGTCAGCCTCGCGCACCGCGGTGTGTTATTCCTGGATGAACTACCGGAGTTCCCCCGCCCCGCCCTCGAAGCCCTGCGCCAACCGCTGGAAAGCGGCCGCACCACCGTCGCCCGCGCCATGGCGCACGTCACCTACCCGGCGCGCTTTCAGCTGATCGCCGCCATGAACCCCTGCCGCTGCGGATATCTGGGCGACGCATCGCGCGAATGCAGCAAGGCCCCCCGCTGTGGCGAGGATTACCTGAGCCGGATCAGCGGCCCGCTGCTGGACCGGATCGACATGACGGTGCAAGTGCAGCCGATCCCGCCCTCCGAGCTGTCCCGCGCCGCTCCCGGCGAAACCACCGCCGCCGTCGCCGCCCGGGTCGGCGCCGCCCGCACGATCCAGCGCGAACGCTATGCCGATGGGCCGCCGACCAATGCGGAGGCCGAGATGGGCGGCATCACCCTACAAGCCGAAGCCCGCACCCTGGCCGAAACCGCCTCCGACAAGCTTCGCCTCTCAGCGCGCGGCTTCACCCGTATCTTGCGCGTCGCCCGCACCATTGCAGATCTGGCCCGTGTGCCGGAGGTGCGCCGGGCGGATGTGGCGGAGGCGCTGGCGTATCGGCACCGGGTTCCGGGGCGTGGGATGTGATCCTCTCCTACCAGCGGCTCGAGAGAGTGACCCGTCATCGCGAGCCCCGCTTCGGGCGCGGCGATCCCGCCGCTCCCCTGTTTGGAACTCTCGGCGCGGAATCCATCTTGCCAGCAGTGTCACAGCCGCACAAACAGGCCGGACACATGGATGCAAACAACCCGCGCAAAAACTGCAGCCAGCCCTTGTAGGCAAAGGGCCGTCCACACATGGGCCGTCCACACATGGATTGCTTCGCCCAAGCGGGGCTCGCACTGACGATCAGGCCGGGCTGACCCCGCCTTCGGTCAAATTACGCAACTCCTGCGGCTGGCGGATCAGCAGATGGCCGTCTTGCTCGCCCAGGAACCCGGCCTCATGCCAGGCGCGGAGTTGTTTGTTGACCCGCTCCCGCGTCGCCGCCACCTGTGCGCTCATGTCGCGCTGCGAGAGCTTTAGCGCGATGCGGATGCCATCCGGCCCGGTTTGGCCGTGCGTGGTCGCGAGGCTGAGCAGCAGCCGGGCGAGGCGGGCCGACAGAGTGGTCAGCGCCACGCCCTCGAACGCGGCGCTAGACGTGCGCACCCGGTCGCATAACAGCGCCATCAGTCGCAGCATCAAATCCGGACGCGCCGTCAGGAACGGGAGGAAACCGCGCCGTTCCACCACCAGCAGCAGGCTATCGGCCATCGCGACCACATCGAGGCTACGCGGCTGCCCATCCAGCAGCGCGATCTCACCCAGCACCGTGCCGGCCTCCATCAAGCCGAGCGTCACCTCGCGCCCCTCGGCCGAGATGATGCCGGCCCGCAGGCGCCCGTGCACCAGCACCATGAGGCTCGCCTCCGTATCGCCGCGCCGGATCACCGTCTCGTCTTTCTTGACCCGGCGCTCCGTCGCCAAATCGGCCAGCGCCTCCAATTCCGGGCGGGCCATCGGCGCGAAAATGGGGGTCGCGGCCAGCACGTCACGCCGGGCGATGCGCGAAAGCGTGGCCATCAGGCGGCGTCTTCCAGCACGAGGCCGATGGCAACCCGGATTTCAGCGATGGACGGCGCCCGGCGGAACCCGGCGGCCGGCAGCGGCAACGCCAGCACCGAACCCGCCTCCCGCACCAGCCAGCCGCGCGCCTCCATCCGGTCCGCGGCCGCGGCCGCATCAGGAAGGCAGGCCAAGTGTTTCCACGCGACGATCTCGGCGGCGGCAGACATCAGCGCCGCCTCCGCCGGGTCCAGCGCGGTGTCCGCCTCCGGCCAGCCATGGCGCCGGTCATGCACGACGCCGTCCGCGGTCCAGAGGGCACTCCCGCCCTGATGCGTACGCCAAGCCGCATACAACTGCGCGGTCTTAGCAGTATAAAGTCCGGCCTGGTCGAGATCGGGCGAATGCATGGTGAAGTGATAGCCCAAACGCGCGCGCAATGCAGCATCATCCGCGTAGATGTGGCGATAGGCTGGCAACGGCTCCAGCGTCACACCGAATTCCGCCGCGCGGTCGAAATACGGGCTGAACCGGTCCGCCCGCGCCCGGATGAACGCGGCGGGCGGCTGTAGATGGATCAGCGCGGGCAACAGCGCGGCAATGCGGTCATAATCCGCCGGCGTCTCACCTGGAAAACCATGCAGCGCCAGCCACTCGACATATACCCCGTGGCTCGCCGCCCATTTCAGCGTCTGGATATTTTGCAGCGCCGTGGTGCCCTTGCGCATCAACGTCAGCAGCCGCGTATCCAGCGTCTCGATTCCAGCCTGGATTTTTCGAACGCCGGCCCGGGCCAATAGCGCGATCTGGTCGGCTTTGAGGTTGGCCTTGGTTTCGTAATAGATTAACAGATTATGATGACTATCGGCCAGCTCGGGCAGGAATTCCTTGAAGTAGGCAAGGTCCAAGATGTTATCGGCATTGGCCACGTCACTGCACCGGTATTTGGTGACGAGGTGATCCAACTCGGCATACGCGCGCGCCTGCGACTTAGACCGGAACGCCATGCTGGTGCCATTCAGGCCGCAGAACGTGCAATGATGCTTCGCCCCCCACCAACAGCCCCGCGCGGTTTCGAACACGATGGCCGGGGTATAGGCGCGGACGGCTGGAAGCGCCGCGCGCTGCGAAAAGAACGACGCGTAATCCGGATAGGGCAGAGTCTCGAGTTCAGCGCGCGATGCCGGGATGGCTGAAATTCCTCTGGTCGCGATGCCCGGGATCTCATCGAACGTCTTACCCGCCACCACGGCCCGAACCAGGGCCGGCAGCGCTGCCTCCCCTTCCCCCACACAAACGGCGTCCACGAAAGAGTAAGCCTCCAGCAGCGCCTCCCCCATCACCTCGTGACAGTTGGCACCGCCCAGCACCGTAACGACGTGCGGTTGCCGTTCCCGCACGAGCCGTGCCAGCGCGAGCGATGGCATCGTCTGCTGGAACGAGCTGGTCAGCCCGAGTATGGCAATCCGGGTCCAATCGACGCTGCGGTAACAACGCTCAACGAACGCTGCCGCCCCGGCGCGCGCCGCCAATAATGCCATGACCAGGGTCGAGTTGTAGGCGGCCGGATAGTCTCGTTCCAGCACGTCCGTGAGGAAACTGACGTCGTTCACGTCAAACCTCGGATCGGCCGCCGGGGCGAATGCCCATTCCCCCGCCTGCGCAGTATAGATCGAAATATTGGTCATCACATCGTAGCCGCCCGGTCCGATTCCGCACTCACCGATATAGTCGAGTGAGAAGTATCGAACCTCGCAGGCGACGCCGTTAGCTCGAACTAATGGCTGCAATAATCCTAGAGCAAGATTAGGGTAATGCGGCGACGAAAATGGCATCGATGCCAGCAGAACACCCCTGCCGGCTGTTGATGCCATCACGGGCGCGCTACATCTCGCCTTTGTCTTGTCCATTCGGATCGAGGTCTGATGGCTTGGGCGGGGTGTAGTCTGCCCGTCCCATCGACTGCAGGAACGCAACTGCACTTGGCACCGGTATGAGGTTTTCAGCCCGAAGGACACCCTCTGTGCTATTCAGCAACCTTTCGCGCTCGGCCGGACTGGTTTCTGCGCGAGCAACGATCCGCCGCAGGTCGTCGATTGTTGGAACTCGAGGATCCGACCCGCTCATGGTTTTAGACCTTTCGTAACGAAATTGGAATGAAGCAGCCTGTCAGAGTCGCGGTCAACCCCTTCTGCAGCATTTTTCTTAATATCTCGACGAATGGCGGCAGCCTGCGTGCCGCGTCCAAGGCGATCCAGGGCCGTTGCGAGCCCTGACTGCGCCCGTAGCCATTCCGGCCGCATACCCAACTGGTCCAAGTGCCGCGAGGCCCCGCGAAACTTTTCCGCCGCTTCCGTCCACTGCTCGCGGCCGGCCTGGCATTCACCGGCGAGCCGGATGCAAATCGCCTGGACCGGCCGGTAGCCATGTTTGGCTGCGATCGCGGCCGCAGCCGCGACCGTCGCATCCGCCGCCGGACTGCCGGTGGCCAGATGGACGTGCGCCAGGGCCGCCATGCACCAAGCGGTAAGTCCGACCAGCTTCAGCTCTCGTGTTTGGCACAAAGCTTCATCCAACAGCGCATAAGCCTCATCGGAACGCCCTAAGCTCGCATAGGCGCGACCGAGATAGCGCGCGTGAGCGACCACCTGCAACATGATGCCGGAGGATCGCGCAAGGACGATGCCGGCTTCGAAGGCGCGAGCGGCCTCCTCATCCTCGCCTTGCATGAGGTTTGCAAAACCGCGTGCGACCGGGGCGTATGCGACGTCGTATGCCAAACCCGTTTCGGCCGCCAGCCGATCGCTCTCGTCCGCCAACGCGAATGCCTGCGCGAATTCTCCCCGCATGGCGTGCGCCTTCGACAAACAAATCAGTCCCATCAAGGACGCCGTCCCGATCGACCCGGCGGACGCGGTCCGGTGCGGACCGCGCGCGTCCGGTAGATGTTCCGTCAAAACCTCAATCGTCCTCGCGAAGTCCCCCCGATACCAAAGGGCATTACCCAGGCCGAAGGCCAGAGACAGGCGGGTCGGCACATGGCCGATCCGGGCGGCAACCGCGCCACCCCGCTCGGCCAAAGTGACCGCACGGTCCAAATCTCCCAAATTACTGAGACCCATCGCCGCGAGCCCATCCAGTTGAGCCGACCGGCGCTCGTCCCCTAGTCGCAAAGCCAATGCGCTCGCCTCGTCCATGAGCGTCGCGACCCGTTGCACCTCACCTTGGGCAGCCAACGCAGCACGCAGCCCGATGCGAAGCGTGATCCCCCGTTCCCAGGCCGGCGGCGCATCCGGCAGGTGCAGCTGTGCCGACAAAGCCATTTCCAGAAACCGCGCCGCCTCCCGCCAGGCATAACGCGCCCGTGCCCGCTCGCCCGCCAGCCCGCCGAAATGGGCCGTCTGCTCCCACAACTCCCCGGTGAACGCGTGTTCGCACAGTAACTCCGTCCACTCATCCACCCGGTCCCCGGCTACCGCCAGCTGCGCATGGAACACCCTTGCATGCAGCACCCGCCGCTCGGCACGCAGGATCGCCTCATAGGCCACGGACTGGGTGATGGCGTGCTTGAACGTGTAATCCTGCCCGGTGCCGGGGCTGGTTTCATACAGGAACTCCGCCGCCTCTAGCGTTTGCAACGCGGTCTGCAGCTCGACCTCCGGCAAGCGGCTCACCCGGCGCAGCACGTCCGTGCGCAAATTCTTGCCGATCACCGCCGCCGTCAGCAGCAACCGCCGCGGCTCGGCCGCCAGCCGGTCCAGCCGCGACGCCACGATCGCCTGGACCGAGGCGGGGATGCTGATCTGCTCCACCGCGACCGTCAGCACCCGGCTCGATTGCGACGTCACCGCGCCGCTCTCCCGCAGCGAGCGGGCGATCTCCTCCATGAACAGCGGCGTGCCCTCCGCCCCCTCGATGACCCGCTGGCGCAGCGCCGCCAGCTCCGGCCCCTCCCCCACCAAGCTCTGCAGCAGCGCGTCCGACTGCTCCGGGTCGAGCGGGGCCAGGCGCAATTCAGCGCCATAGCTGCGCGCCGCCCAGTCCGGGCGCGACTCCGGACGCGTGGTGGCGATCAGCAGCAGGCGGGCCGCGCCGGCGCTGGCGACCAAGGCCTCCAGCAGCGCCCGGCTCGCCTCGTCCATCCAGTGCAAATCCTCCACCAGCACGATCCGCGCCCGCTCGTTGGCGCCGCGCAGGAGGATGCGCCGGCACGCATCCATCAGGCGCTGCCGCCGGGCCGCCGGGTCCAGATTTTGCCAGGCCGCCGGGTCGGCCAAAGGCAAATCCAGCAACGACCGCGCCGCCGGCTCGTCCACGTCCCGCGCGTCGCCGATGGACACGGCCTGACCGAGCCGCCGCTCCAGGGTCGGCTGATCATCGGCCGGGAGGGCACCGATCCAGGAGCGCAACAGCTCCGACGCGACATGGAACGGGGCCTCCGCCGAATGGGACGCGGCGGCGGCGTGCAGGACTTGCACGCCTTTGGCCGCCGCCCCCTGGAGGAATTCATGCACCAGCCGGGATTTACCCAGGCCTGCATCGGCCACCACCGCCACCGCCTGCGCCCGCCCGAGGCTCGCCCGCATCATGGCCGACGACAGCGCGCCCATCTCCAACTCCCGGCCCACGAACGGGCTCAGCCCCTCGGCCGCGCGAACCTCCCAGCTGGGACGGTCGGTGGCGGAGATCAGCTCGAACATCTCGATCGGCTCGTCCCAGCCCTTGGCCTGAATGGGTCCGAGCGGGCGGACATCGACGTAGCCGCGGGTGCGCTGCGCCGTCTCGTGACTGAGACGGATGGTGCCGGGGTCGGCGGCCTGTTCCAGCCGCTTTGCTAGATACACCGCCGGGCCGATGGCGGTGTAGTCGGACGCGTCTTGGCCGGAGGGGCGGATCACGACCTCCCCGGAATGCACGCCCATCCGCATCTCGATCCCGCGCGGCAGCTGTTTCAGCAGCGTCGAGGCAGCCAGGCAGGCGCGGACGGCGTGGTCCTCGGCCGCCATGGGTGCGCCGAACAGCGCCATGATGCCGTCGCCCTGCACCTCGTTCACGATGCCGCCGAACTTCGTGACGGCGGCGGCGGCGGCGCGGATCACCGGGTCGATCCGGGCGAGCGCTTCCTCAGGATCCAGGCCGCGGACCAGCTCGGTCGAGCCGCGGATGTCGGCGAACAGGATGGTGACCTGCTTGCGTTCACCGATCGCCAATACCGGCGGCTTGGCGGGGGCCGGCGGGGGGGGCGGCTTGGATACCGTGAGGCCGGTGCCGCACTGCCCGCAAAACTTGGCGCCGGGCCGGGAAGGTGCCTGGCAGGACGGGCAGGACAGCGTGAGGCCCGCGCCGCATGCGTCGCAAAACCGGGTCCCCTCTTCATGCTCCGTGTCACACGCCCCGCAACGCACAGCCCGTTCCTTATTCCGATGCCGCTATGATAGGCCTGTGCGGCTGATCAGGGACAGCACAGAAGCCATGACGATTCATCATAGGAAGTAGCCTATGTCACTGCCAGACGCAGCCGGAGCCTTGAACACTGCCTGGGACACTGCGCCGACCCTCGCCTCGTTCCGGGCGGACATCCCCGCCCTCACCTATGCCGAGCGGCAATGCCTGGTGGAGAGTGCGATCGGATTGTTGCAGGATTATTACGTGCACCTGCCGCAAAAGCTGGCGACGCACGGCATGGATCCGATCGCCCGGCTGCGCACGCTGCACCGCCAATTGCCGGCCATGCCGAGCGATGCGGGCTTTCACGTGGCCCTCGCGGAAATCTTCGACGGGCTGGCGGATTTGCACACCAACTACATCCTGCCCGCGGTGCTGGCCAACGCCGTGGCCGTGCTGCCGTTTCAACTGGGCGAATACTGGGACGGCACCCGCATGCGCGTGATCGTGACCGCGGCAGCACTGGGCTATGCGGACTCGGCCCCGGGCGATGAGGTCGTGAGCTGGCACGGCACGCCGATCCTGCGCGCGCTGGAGCTCGCGTCTGAGCGCAACGCCGGGGCCAACCCGGCCGCGCGCCGGGCCCAGGCGCTGGCGGCCCTCACCATCCGCCCGTTGGCCAAGCGCCCGCCGCCGGACGAGGACTGGATTTTGGCCGAATTGCGCACCGGCGATGCGGCGGTGCGCGAGGTCCGGCTGCCGTGGCGCGTGCTGACGGTGAAGCCGATGGAGGACCGGCACGGTGCCAGCCTGGACCTCCAGGCCGACGTGTTGCGGCGGGCGCGGCGCGCGCTGTTTCCGGTGCGGCTTGCGCCGGGCACGCCGGTGGCGACGGCGGACCCGCGCTGTTTTACCCCGTCACAACTCGGCACCGGGACGGCGGCAATCGGCTATCTGCGCATCAACACGTTCCTGGTGCATGACGCGGATGCGTTTATCAATGAGCTGATCGCCCTACTGGAACGCCTGCCGCCGCGCGGCCTCATCCTCGATATCCGCGACAATGGCGGCGGTTTGGTGGAGGCGGCGGAGCGGGCGCTGCAGCTGTTCACGCCGCACCCGATCGAGCCCGCGCCGATGCAGCTCCGCGCCACCCCGGCGGTGCTGGCGCTGTGCCAGCAGCAGCAGGATTATGAGCATCCGACGAGCCTCGCGCGCTGGACCGAATCGGTCGATCACGCGCTGTCGATCGGTGCGGCGTATTCGGCCGCGCTGCCGATCACACTGCCAGGCGCGTGCAACGCCATCGGTCAGCGGTATCACGGCCCGGTGGCGCTGATCACCAATGCGCTCTGTTATAGTGCGGCCGATATTTTTGCCGGCGGCTTCCAGGATCACGCCATCGGCCCGGTGATCGGCGTGCACACCAATACCGGGGCGGGCGGGGCCAATGTGTGGCCGCTCGCGGTGTTGCAGGAGGCGCTGGGCCAACCGGTGGGCCTGCCGCAGGGGGCGGAGTTGCGCGTGGCGCTGCGGCGCAGCCTGCGCGTGGGCGTGAACGCCGGGCTGGAGCTGGAGGAGCGGGGGGTGGTGCCAAATGTCCCCTGGGACGTCACGCGGCGGGATTTGCTGGAGGGCGACCCGGATTTGCTGGCGGGGGCGATCGCTTTGTTGGGCCAGAAAAAATGGCGACAGATCGAAATCGAGCTGCTGCCCAACAAGCACAGTCTGCATCGCATCGTGCGCGTGCGCGTGCGGCATGCGGACCGGGTGGATGTCAGCTGGAACGGACGGCCCTTGCACTCGGCGGATTTCAACGCCGGGGGCACGCCAAAATCTCAGGAGGTCGAAGTGCCAGCCCACGGGACGCTCACGTTCCGCGCGGTTGAGGGAGGCGTGCTGGTCGCGAGCCGGGTCGTGCACCTGACCTAGCCGTCATTGCGAGCCGCTTGGTGAAGCAATCCAGGGGCGACACGCGCGCCTGTGGCCCCTCAATCGCCACCTACCAAGTGGGGACTCGCGATGACGGGCCCCCACTTGTCGATCGCCGACATAATGCATTTGTTAACTTGTTTGGTGACCGGGGTCACAGCGGTGGGACGCGGCGGCGGTCATGGTGCGTCCAAGGCCGATGACCGGCCCTAAGGAGCGACCCCGATGCACATCTCTCGCCTGTCCCAATTCGTCGAGCCCGCTTCCGAGCTCACCTCGGCACCCGAGTTCGATGGCGGCGTGCGCCGTCCCGTCCGCGCCATGCTGATCACGCTGGCCCTCAGCATCGCCCTGCTGGTCGCGTTCGAGGCGATGAGCCCGGGCCTGATGACCCGGTTGCTCTCCAATACGGTCGGCTAACCCACACTTCCTAGGAGAACCCCATGCACGTCGCCCGTCTGCCCGAGCTGCTGCTGTCCCTGACAGACACCCGGTATAGTGTTCGGACCGAATCCGCCCATCGCTGGAGCGGTTTTCGGGCCATGGCGCTGATCACCACATGCTGCGTCGCCGTGATCCTGGCGGTGAGCGCCTGGTCCCCTGGGATGCTGCCGTCCGACGCACAGTATTTCCTGCAATAGTCCTTGCGAGCCGCGTGGCGAAGCGATCCAGGGTGTGTCAGGCAAACATGGTCCCGCCCGCACCGCGCGGCTGGATCGCCGGGAGGGCGGCGATGCCGGTGATCTCCACCCGCCAGCCCGGCAGCGCCAGCCGCGCCTCGATCGTCGCCCGCGCCGGCTTATGCTGCGGCGCCACCCACGCATCCCAGGCGCGGTTCATCTCGGGAAAATCCGCGAGGTCCCGCAGGAAGATCTGCACCGTCAGCAAATGCTCCTTATCGGTCCCGGCCTCCGCTAGCAGCGCATCGATCTGCGCCAGCACGTCCACCGTCTGATGGTAGGCATCCAGCGTATCGTCCTGCGTCACCTGCCCGGCCAAATAGACCGTGCCGGCGTGGACGACGGCACCCGACAGGCGGGCCTCGGGCGATAGGCGGCGGATGTGCATCATGACGGGGCTCCGGCCAGGTGGTTATGGGGGGGTGCGGCCTGGATACCACAGCGGCGAGAAACCCGGAATAAAGTCGCGCGTGCAAGCCCTTGGCGCTTGCTTCTCCCCCGCCGTGTGAGCCATTTTCATCGCAGATGGCGCTCTCCCTCGTCCCCACCCCCTATTTCGCGCCGCTGCAGACCGAGCGGCTGCAGCTCCGCCCGTTCGAGCCCGCGGACGCGGTGGAACTGCACCGGCTGGTGAATGACTGGGCGGTCGTGCGCATGCTGAGCACCCTGCCCTTCCCCTATCCGCGCACGCTGGCCGATGAGTGGATCGCGTCCACCGCCCGGGACCTCGATGCCGGGACCGGTTATGCGCTGGCGATCACCGGGCGGGAGGGCGTAACGGAGACGCTGGTCGGTTGCGTGAGCGTCCGGTTCGAGAAGCCGCGCCTGGCCACGATGGGGTATTGGGTCGGGCGGCGGTTCTGGGGCCACGGCGTCGCGTCCGAGGCGGCGGGGCGGATGGCGCGGTGGGCGCTGGCCAACCTCGATGTCGATGCGATCGAGGCGGATGTGGCGATCGACAATCTGTCCTCGGCCGCCGTCCTACGCCGGATCGGCTTCCGGGAGGCCGGCACCGGGCGCAAGCGCTTCCTGGTCCGCGGCGGCGAGCACGCCGTCATCCGCTTCGCCGCCACGCGGGACGATCTGTTCGGTGACCTGCCGCGTGGTGCCGCGACCGTGGGCCCCGAGCACCCCGCCCCGCCCAAGCCGGCCGGTGGGTCGAAGCCGCTGGTGCTGGTCGCCGCCGCCGCCCTGATCGACACCGATGGCCGCGTCCTGCTGGCCCGGCGTCCAGAAGGCAAGAGCATGGCCGGGCTGTGGGAGTTTCCCGGCGGCAAGCTGAACCCCGGCGAACTGCCGGAGGCCGCGCTGACCCGGGAGTTGAAGGAAGAACTAGGGATTGACGTCGCCGAAAGCTGCCTCGCGGCGTTTGCCTTCGCCAGCCACGCCTACGAGAAATTCCACCTGCTGATGCCGCTCTATCTCTGCCGGCGCTGGAAGGGCACGCCGGCAGGGCGGGAGGGCCAGGCGCTGGTCTGGGTCCGTCCGGACAAGCTGCGCGACTACGCCGTGCCGCCCGCCGACAAACCGCTGATCGCCCTGCTGCGAGATTTTTTGTAACGCTGCCGCGCGGGTTTGAACCATTCGAACGATGACCGTCCGAAACGCCGGCCCCGTGCGCGCGGCGTGTTTGAGGCCGGTGCCAGCTGCTAACGGCGGGCATTATTTCAACATAGCGGCAAGCGCCCCTGCCGCTCCCGCCCGATCAGCGCCAGACCCTCCGCCACCGATACGAACTCACCGCCGCCTGAGACCCGGTCCGCGCCGAACCGGGTTTCGAACAACCGGCGGACGGCGGGGACGAAGGCAGTGCCGCCGGTGAGGAAGACGCGGTCGATGGCACCGGGCGCCAGGGCGGCCGCGGTCAGCACGCGGTCCACCGCCGCCGACAGCAGGGCCAGTTCGGGCGCGATCCAGGACTCGAATTCGGTGCGGAGAATGTCTTGCCCGATCGTCAAGCCGGGATGTTCGAAGCGGAACGAGGCCCGCTCCGACTGGGAGAGCGCCATTTTTACGGTCGAGACCGATTGATAGAGCTGATACCCCAGCTCCTCCTCGATCAACCGGATCAGCCCGCGTAGCCGCTCCGGCTCGGCGGCCGTGCGCATCACCTCGCCGATCTCCCGCAGCATGCGCGGCGTGCGCATGAGGGACAGGCGGTGCCAGCGGGAGAGGCCGGTGTAGTATTCGGCCGGGACCGGCATGTCCGTGCCCATGACCCGGTAGGTCGTGTCCTTACCGAGATGCGGCGCCACCACCCGGTCGATGATCCGCGCGTCGAAACTGTCCCCGGCCACGCCCACGCCGGTGGTGGCGAGCGGCGTCACGGCCCGGGAAGCCGCCGGGTCGAAGCGGAGCACGGAGAAGTCGCTGGTGCCACCGCCGAAATCGCCGATCAGCACCGTGGCCGGGGCGGTGAGCGCCCGGGTGAAACGAAACCCGGCGGCCTCCGGCTCATACGCGACCTCGATCTCACCAAGCCCCGCCTGACGGAACGCCTCCCGGAGCCGGGCCTCGCCCAACGCATCATCCGCCAGCTCCCCGGCAAACCGCACCGGCCGCCCGGCGGTGATGCTGGCCCCCTCAAGGCCGCCATGCTCGGCCATCAGGCCCCGCAAGAACAACGCGACCAGCGCCTCCAGCGTAAAAACCCGGCTGCGGACCCGCGTGCTGCTGAAGCTACGCTGCGCCAGATAGGTCTTCATGGACATGATGAGCCGCGTGTCCTCCGGATCCGCCAAATACGCTTCGAGCGCCCGCGGCCCGGCGGCATGCTGGAGCGCGCCCCGCTCATCCCAGAAGCACAGCACGGTGCGAAACACCTCGAGCACCGGAGCGTGCTGCCTGACCATAGTGCGACCGGGGGCGCGGCCGGGCTGCAGGATCGAGACCACGCTGTTGGTGGTGCCGAAGTCGATACCGATGCTGGGGGGCTGGGACATGCGGGGCGGGTGATGCCGGTTATGAGAGATTTCGGCAACCGTACGGCCCCGTGAGTTCAGGCCTGCGAGGTCGCACGATCTCCCCCGGAAACGCCCCCGAACACGCCCCCGAAAACGCCCTTGAAAACGCCCTCTCATTTCAGTAATGTTACGGACCAGCACCAATCGGCGGGGAGCTAGACACATGGACCTAGGGAAAGCCCTGCGCACGGTCGCGCTCAGCCTCACGCTCGCCGGCTGCGTTCAGCAGGCCGCGGTGCCCGACCCGCCAGAGGCCGCCGGGATAGGAGACGGCTATGGCTACCATGCCGAGGACACGGGCCGTACGCCCGGGCGCGAGCCAGCCCTTCCGGGCCGCTACGTCGTCCTGGCGTTCTCCGGCGGCGGCACGCGCGCGGCTGCCTTCGCCCATGGCGCGCTCCGCGAGTTGGGCGCAACTCCCGCGCCCAATGCCTCCGGCCTCACGTTGCTCGAGGCCGTGGATATGGTCTCTTCGACCTCGGGCGGCAGCGTGGCCGCGGCCAATTTCGCGCTGCGCGGCCCGGCCGGCTACCGCAAGCTCGATGAACCGGGCGGATTCCTGACGCATAACGGCATGACCGGACTGATTGCCGGCGTGCTCAGCCCGTTCGACATCGCCGAGCGGGCGTTCACCAGCAAGAGCCGCGTCCAATTGCTCTCCGCCTGGTTCCGCAACGGCGTCTTCGGCGATGCGACGTTCGACACGTTGAAACAACAAGGACCCCGCCACCCGCCGCTGCTCATTCTCAATTCTGCCGATATGGCGACCGGCGAGGGGTTTCCCTTTGTCCAGCGCCAGCTCGACCGCCTGTGCCTCGATCTCCGCACGATCGCCCTCGCGGACGCGGTGTCCGCCTCCGCCGCGTTCCCCATCGCCCTCACGCCGCTCCGCCTGCCCGACCGCTCGCCCTGTCCGGCCCAATCCAGGGACCAGGGCGGCCGGTTGACTAACCATTACGTGAGCGAATCTGGTATCGGCCGGCAAGGACTCGCCGCCGCCTGCCGCGACGGCTTCCCCGCGCTCGACACCCGTTCCTCCGCCTTCCGGGAGCGCGGCCGGAGACAGTTGCCGCTGCTCAACCTAGACGATTGTGGCCAGCCCTTGACCCCAGACGACCCGGCACGCATCCGCTACGTGCACCTCCTCGATGGTGGGATCGCCGATAACGTCGGACTGGCCGAGCCACTGGAGACCTTGACGTCGGCCGGTGACGATTTCCGCGTCGTCAATGCGATCATCGATCATACGGTGCGCGAGGTGGTGGTGATCGCCGTCAACGCGCGCTCGCAGCCAAGCACGACCATCGGCCGCGACAATGCCACGCCCGGTGTGATCTCCATGGCCGGGGGCGTCATCGCCGCCTCCATCGATGGTCGCAGCTCGGGCCTTTTCGCCCAACTCGACACGCTGTCCGCCCTGCTCAAATCCACCTACGGCGCCGGCGCTCCCAAGGTCACCCTGCTGCCTGTCGAGTTCGAGCTGATCCAGGACCCGAAATGCCGCGCCCGTTTCCAGGCCATCGGCACCAACTGGAGCCTGTCCGCCACCGAGGTCACGGCGCTTCAGGAAATGGCTGGGGCCATGCTGCGGGCGTCCCCCGGGTTTTTGAAGCTCGCCGGCGCCGCCGGCCCCACCGACGTCCAAACCGGCCAAGCCCGTGCCGCCCGCGCCTGCCGCCGCCTGGCCGGGCCCGAGGACGCGGATGCCCGGTTCGGCCCGGAACCATACCAGCGCCCATAGCGTATAATTGCGAGACACCGCTTGGTGGCAAAGCAATGACGCATCAGGTGTCGAGGACCATCCGCACCAGATTCGGCAAACCCGCCCCCTGCATGTTGGGATCCCGCTTCAGGTCCGTGCAGGCGCCGAGCAGCACCTCCTTCGTCCGGTCCGGATCGCCGATGAACTCCCGCCGCACCGACAGAAACGCGGCCAGCAGCCCGGAGACGTGCGGGGCCGCCATGCTCGTCCCGCTCTTCTCGACATAAAGGTCGCGCGCATCGGCCGCATGCCCGGCCGGCACGCGCCCATTTGCCAGCGCCGACAGGATTTTCTCCCCCGGCGCCACCAGGTCCGGCTTGCGCCGTCCATCCGCCGTCGGCCCGCGCGACGAGAAATACGATACGCCGTAGCTGTGCGGCTTGGTTTTGTGCACCGACCCCACCGCGATCGCCTCATCGAGGTTGGCCGGATCACCGATCGACAGCCCCATGTTGGCGTTGACGATCCCGTTCGCCGATTGCAACTCCGCATAGCCCTCGTTCCCGGCCGCCACGCAGATCAGCACGCCCTGCCGCCACAGCCGCCGCAGCTCCTGGCAGAGCGGCGTGTGGCCGCAGCCATAGATCGAGGGATCGAAGTTCGAGCCTAGGCTGAGGTTCACGCCATGGATCAGCAGGGCGCTCGATTGCTCGTTCATTTCTGCAATCTTATCGAGGGCCTTGATGATCCAGCCATCGTTACCGGCGCCGCCGTTGTCGAGCACGCGAAATCCGTACAGCCCCACCTGCGGCGCCATCCCGTAAAGCTGGACCGGCGCCGCCCCGACGAGCACGCCATCCATCCCGCCGCCGATGATCCCGGCCACGTGCGTCCCATGCCCGTTCGGGTCCCGCTGTTCCGGCCCGGTCATCGGGCGCGGATCGCCGGATTGGGTGCAGTCCCACTGCCCGCGCACATTCTTGTAGTGCTGGAAATGCGGGTGCTCGTCGTCGATGCCGGTGTCCAGCACCGCCCAATTGATCCCCGCCCCCGTGGCACTGTAGCCGAGCCGCGCCGGCAGCGCCTGCACCGTCGAGACCGAGCTACCGATCAGCGTCCGCTTCACCGCATTCGCCCACACCTGCTTGATATGCAGCTCCTCCGACAGCGTGCGCAACGAATCGATCTCGGACGCCATCAGCTTCGCGGTCACGAACCGGCGCAGCACGTCCGGCTTCTCGAGCGTCCGATTGTTTTGTTTCGCGATGCGTTCTAAGCCGCCAACCAGAGCCTTCGCCAGCTCGCTCAACGGCCGCGGCTCGGCGTCATCCAGCGTATCCGAGAGCTGGATCAGCACCTCCTGCGTCGTGCCGGGTGCGTTCTCCGCCGCCGCCGCCACGTCCCGCGTCACCACCATCTCCGTCAGCCGCTGCACGAAGGCGGCCCCGGCGATTTCTGTCACCACGTGCCGCACCTCGGCCGTGGACAGGTAGCCGGTGCCGGAATGCGGGTGCAGCGGCGAGTCCGCGTTCTCGACCTGGAAGTCTTCCACTGCAACATCACCGTTCTTGACGTAATCGCCGGCCAAGGTCTGGTCGATCGCCACCGGGTCCAGCCGGTCGGCGAAGTTGCACCACCGGCCGACGCAATCCGGCACCTTGAGCGTCCCGCCGTCCTGCTGGAAATAATCTTCGACCTCCTGCAATCCAAGCGGCGAGCCGATCGTGACGAACAACGCCACGTCGCAATCCTCCTTCTTCAGCCGCCGCAGCACGTCGTAGGCGATGAGGCTGCCCAGGCTGTGGGCGACGATGACGAACGGCTCGCCCCCGCCGCGCATCCGTTGCGTGAGCGCGTCCACCATCTGCCGATGCCGTGCCGGATCGAACAGGAAGTCATAGACATCCGGCAGCGTTGCCCGGGTGAGCAGCCGCGCCAAGGTCCGCCGGGTTTCCTGGTTCCCCGGTAGGATGCGGGCCGATGTCTGGCCCGGCGATGCGGCTTGCAGGGCACCCGTCCGCGCGTCGGACGCGCTGACCGTTGCCGCCGCGATCTTCCGCAGCGCCGCCTTCTGGGCTGCGTTCTTTGCGGTCGAATTGATCGTCCGCTCGATCGCCGCGTCCTCGCGCGCGGCCCCGGCCAGCTGAGTCGTCTCCGCCCCGATTGCCAGGATCGCCGCCGTGCTCGCCTCGTCATCGTCGGTCGCGACCAGGTCACCGCTGTCACATGACCCGTCCAACGGCCGCGGATACCGGTCCCGGTTGACCCAATAGGCCATGCGTGAACGGTCGCCCATCTCGTGCCCGAACAGCGCTTTATCCCACTGGCAGCGCAGCACGGAGGCGATCGGCTTGTTGCCGATGCCATGCACGAAGATCACCGTACGCACGCCGGCCGGCCGGCCGGTTGCGACGATCGTCGATCCGGCCGCCGTGGTCGGGCGCTCCACCGAAAGGCTCTGTACCGCTCCGGCAGCCTTGAGCGGGACGGAGATCGGCCGCGCCTCTGTGCCACCCTCTGGGATGAACGCCGATCCCTCCCAAACTGCGGTGCCGGCCACGACGCGGAAATCGTGACTCTCCAGGCTGAGCGGATGCAGATGGTCCGTGCTCATCATGCCGGACTGGCCATCGACCTCGATCGGCGTGCCGGACGGAACGCTCCGGGGGGACGGCACCACGACCCAGCTCGTCGGAACAACGTCCAGGATGTGCGCCTGTCCGGCCGTCTGCCGTGCCGCCACCGGCTTCGCGCCCTTCTGTTTCGAACCGCGCATTTCGAGCCCCCCGAATGTGCTTTTTCGGGGCCATTCTTACTCGGTTGCGAAATCGTTACAAGTTTTCTCTGATTGGAAAGCGGCCGGGCAAAGAAATCGGACCCACCTTGCTCCAACGTGCCGCGAGGTCTGCTTTCAGCTCCGCCGGTCACCCGCTATATATGAGGAATGCCGACCCTCCCCAGTCTTGACCAGCCCGACAACGACCCCTGGCTCTGGCTGGAGGAGGTCGATGGCGGACGCGCGCTCGAATGGGTGGACGCCGAGACCGCCCGGACCGTCGCGCGGCTGACTGGGCCGGCGTTCGAGCGGGACCGGGATACACTGCAGGCACTGCTGGACCGGCCGGATAATGTGCCCATCGTAAACCGGCGGGGCGGACGGCTCTATAATTTCTGGCGCGACGCCGCCAACCCGCGCGGGTTGTGGCGGCGCACGACGCTGAACAGCTATCGTACGGCCAACCCCGCCTGGGACGTACTGCTGGACCTCGATGCCCTAGCACTCGCCGAGGACGAGGATTGGGTGTGGCAGGGGTCCAGCACCCTGCCGCCGAAGCACCGCCACGTCCTGCTCCGGCTGTCCCGCGGCGGCGGGGATGCGGTGGTCCTGCGGGAGTTCGACCTGGATGCTCGGGCGTTCGTGCCAGACGGCTTCGTAGCGGCGGAGGCGAAGACCATGGCCACATGGCTCGACCGGGATAGCATTTTGTTGAGCTCGGCGCTCGGCGGGGTCACGCGCTCCGGCTATTCGCGCACCGTACGGCTGTGGGCGCGCGGCACCGATGCCGCCACGGCGCCGGTGCTGTTCGAGACGGACCCCCAGCACATGGCGGCCAGTGCCGGGTATGACCGCCGGGCAGACCGGCTGTATTTCGTGGCGCAGACCGGGTTTTTCGACATGGAGATCGATGTCGGCACCCGGGCCGGGCCTGAGCAGCGGCTGGACCTCCCCACGGATGCGCGGGTGAATTGGGACCGGGATTGGCTCGCGATCCGGCCCCGCACGCCGTGGAACGCCGGCGGCGAAATCCACGCGGCGGACAGCGTGGTGGTGATCGGCCTGGCGGCGTTCCTCGCCGGGTCCCGCGCTTTCACCACCGTGTTCGTGCCCGGCGAACGGCGGGCACTGCAGGGGTTTTTCTGGTCGTCCGGCACGCTGGTGCTGAATATCCTCGATGATATGCGGTCCGTGTTTCGGGCCGTGACGCCGGGGACGTGGCACGACTCGGCCATCCCAGGCCTCCCTGAACTGGGCACCGTCAATGCCTGGCCGCTCGACATCGAGGCGACCGAGGCGGACGGCACCCTGCTCGCCGCCGTGCAGGACCCGCTCACGCCGCCCAGCCTGCTGCTGCTCACAGGCCATGCCGAGACGCTGAAACAAGCCCCCGCCGCGTTCGACCCGACCGGCCTGGTCGTGACCCGGCATGAGGCCATCGCCCTCGATGGCGAGCGGATCCCCTACGTCCAGGTCGGCCCGCCGGGCGTCACGGGCGACGCGCCCGTGCATCTGACGGCCTATGGCGGCTTCGGCCTCTCGGTGCTGCCGAGCTATAAGGGCGGCATGGGCAAGCTCTGGCTCGAGCCCGGCGGCACCATGGTCGTCGCCAACATCCGCGGTGGCGGGGAGTTCGGCACGCGCTGGCATGATGCCGGGCGGGGCCGGCATAAGATCACGAGCCACGACGATTTCGCCGCCGTCGCGGCCGATTTGGTCACAAGCGGCGTGACCCGGCCGGGACGGATCGCGGCCGAGGGCGGTAGCAATGGCGGCCTGCTGATCGCCAACATGCTCACCCGCTACCCGGAGCGGTTCGGCGCGCTATTCTGCACCATCCCGCTGATCGATATGCGCCGCTATACCAAGCTGCTGGCTGGCGCGAGCTGGATGGCCGAGTATGGCGACCCGGACCTCCCTGAGGACTGGGCCTTCCTGCAGCACATCTCCGCCTACCAAACCGCGGTGCCGGGCCGCCCCTACCCGCCGATCCTGCTGGCGACAGCCCGGCGTGACGACCGCGTCCACCCCGGCCACGCCCGCAAGATGGCCGCCAAGCTGCAATCCATGGGCTACGACGCGCCATTCTACGAACCCCCCGCCGGGGGCCACGGCTATGGCAAGGACAATGCGGAAATCGCGACCTTTCTGGCCTTAGGCATTACGTTCATGAAAACCG
>JAYVOF010000240.1:0-7921 GCA_043758105.1 Rhodospirillales bacterium
GACAGGCGCCCGGCCTCCATGGCGGCCTTCATCGCGCGCGCCATCAGGATGGGGTCGCGGGCGTTGGCGATGGCGGAGTTCAGCAGCACGGCGTCGCAACCCAGCTCTAGCGCGATGGCGGCGTCGGACGCCGTGCCGACGCCGGCGTCCACCAGCACCGGGACCCCAGCCTGCTCGATCAGCATGGACAGCATGGCCGGGTTCTGCAGGCCCAGGCCGGACCCGATGGGGGCTCCCAGCGGCATGATGGCGACGGCACCGGCCTCCTCCAGCCGACGCGCCGCAATCGGGTCGTCGGCGCAATAGACCATCACCTCGAACCCATCCTTGATCAGCGCGTCGGCTGCCTCGAACGTCGCCGCCATGTCCGGATAGAGATGCGGGGGCGGCCCCAACACCTCGAGCTTCACGAGGTTCCAGCCCCCCGCCTCCCGCGCGAGGCGCAAGGTGCGGACCGCGTCGTGCGCGGTGTGGCACCCGGCGGTATTGGGCAAATACGTGTAGCGCTTGGGGTCCACGAAATCCTGCAGCATCGGGGCTGCCGGGTCGGACAGGTTCACCCGCCGGACGGCGACCGTCACCATCTCCGCCCCCGACGCCTCGATCGCAGCCGCGGTCTCCTCTAGGCTCTTATACTTTCCGGTCCCGACCACGAGGCGGGAGTGGAAGCTGCGCCCCGCCACGGTCCAGGTATCGGCGGATACAAATCCGTCCATCGCTCAGCCCCCCCCAATAAAATGCACGATCTCGATCTGGTCACCCGGCGTGAGCAGCACCTGCTCATAGGTCGAACGCGGCACGATAGCCTCGTTCCGCTCGACCGCGACCTTCTGCCGCGGCAGACCGAGGCTCGCCAGCAAGCCGGCGACACTGAGCCCGTCCGCAACCTGATGCGCGGCCCCGTTCAATTGAATATCGTGCATGGTCTGAATATGTGAGGCAGCCCGCGCGGGAGCAAGCCGGGGCTGCCACTAGGTAGATTCCGACCCTGTTCGGCCGCTGGATTTCGCGATACCGTCTTGAAATGATCGCATTTTAAACCGTGTGAATACAGGCGGGCACTCATCATAGAGGCTCTGAACCATGCCAATGTTTGAAGATCGGGAACGAGCCTACGAAGCGAAGTTCGCTCACGACCAGGAAATGCGCTTCCTGGCGATCGCCCGGCGCGATAAATTGCTCGCGCACACCGTGGCGACAAAATTTAAAATAGCGGAAGACCAGCTCACCAGCCGCATTCTGGCGCTTCAGGACGGTCCCGGGCATGACGAACGGGTGATCCAAGCGGTCACTACGGTGTTGCAAAACCATGGCAGCACGGTGCCGGATGCAGACATCGCGGGGTGGCTGGCGGAGTGCGCCATTCAGGCCGCGCTGTGACGGGTCTATCGGCAGACGGCCCGCCTATGGCCTTGCGACCCGGCCGTCGCTGGGCTAAACGCCGCTTCCTGTGGCGCCCGTAGCTCAATTGGATAGAGCACCAGACTACGAATCTGGGGGTTGGAAGTTCGAGTCTTTCCGGGCGCGCCATCTTTTCAGTGCCTTAGCCGACCCCGGCCAGCCTATAGGGGCTTCGTGGGTAACACGACGGGTAACAAGCTCCTCGCGAGCCGCCTGGGCCCGCCAGCCCGCGGTGGAGAGAAACAGCGGTTAACAGATCGGTGTGCCGCTGCATGATAGCTAAAAGGCGATGGCGGGCGCGAGCGGTTGCATCCTGGCCCCGAGGGAATGATTCCCGGGTAACGCAAAGCGCTAAGCCACCCTGAGCAACGTTATTACCGTTCAGCGCTACTGCCCACACTGCCGCGCCGTAGTCGCGGCTCAAAAAGCAGCGCCCAAACCACGTCCTCCACCTCATCCTGACCGTCCTGACGCTAGGCTTGTGGGCAATTGTTTGGGTGCTGGTGAGCCTACCGAGTGAAGCCCATTGCACCAGCTTTGGCACGGTGTGCCGCCGGAAGCGTCTCGGGCGTAGATTGCTGTATGCGGGTGGACCCGTTTTCGTCTACCCGACCGGTGTCGGAGGTCGGCATTCACATTATACGCAACTCTTGATCTAAGTGATTTACGCCGGATCGTAGCGGGCGCATGTTCGTACGGGGAGACTTAAAATGTCCAGCGCGCGCAGATTGGTTTGTTCCGCTCTGTCTTTGGGCGGCATACTTGCATTCAGTTCGGGAAGTACTTTAGCGCAGGAGCGTTGGGAGGATGTCTTACCCAGAGTGAGACAACGATGTGCCGAAATGTTTCAAAACAGTTTTACGATGCAGTCAGCTTGTATAAGCGCTGAACATACGGGCTGGGATGATGTGAACCGTGATGTCCCGACTGCACAGCCAGACCGTTCGACGCGTTCCTCGCCCCGCCCAACCCAAAGCGAGACATCCGCCGTGCCACCTGGACGAGCCGACGGACGCGTCGAAGACGAGCTGATCGCCATTGTCGGCAAGTATGCTCGCCTATTTGAAAACGCTCCTAATGACATGGTTAAGGGTGGTTTGAGGCCGGAACGAGGTCAAGAACTATGCACCTTCATGACAGTCTCAAGCGTGAGGAGTTGGCGAGGTAAGGTTTATTCGCTCAGCAGTAATAATGAGGGTCATGGTATTTTGAAAATTGACTTGGGTGGGGACGTCTATGTTAAAACCATGAACAATGGTCTCAGCGATATGGAATACGGAACCCTGATAAAACACGGGAGTTCACTATTTAATGAAACTTTTTCACTTCATGTGGATCAAATTGTGGAGTTTAGTGGTTCTCTGTTTAACGACAACCTTGACTGTTTCAAGGAGCTTAGTCTGACGGTTGGCGGTGCCATGCGGCGGCCGGAATTCCTTATAAGGTTCTCCTCCGTTAGAGGTAGGGCCGATAGTGATGCCGCCGGGCAGATACCTACTATCTCAACCGGCGTTCCCGCTGCGCCTGCGGCATCCCCTCCTATTGCCGCCATCGAACCTGCTACCGCTAAGCCATGGGAACCTTCAAACTCTCTCTTGCAGTCGCCCGCCTTCCTTGATGGGAAAAACGCCCGGACCGCCTATGAGGCTTGGTTTTCGTCCATCGTAACCGATGAGTATCGGGCTGGAGCAACCTTTTGGGCATCAAATCGCAGCAGCAGAGCACCGCCTATTTGCCACTATAGCGGTAAGGACTTCGAAAACGGGTGCCTTGAAGCGAAACGAATTTTGACGCCCATGGATGACCGGCGGAAAGCCGAACCGGACTTCAAGCAAGGCTGGAATAACCCTTGATCGACCTGTGGCAACATTAACGAAGCACCAGCGCGGGGCGCTAGAGTCGCCGGGTTGCATGCCCGAATTCGCGAGGTCCTTGCTGCACTACTGGAATTAGGCCCCGGCCTCCCCAAGCATCTCGTCGAGCGTCACCTCGCACACGGCCGGCAGGGTAAGCGGAGGCAGGCCGTCCACGGTATCGGGCAGGCCGCGCAGCGCCCTCCGGTACAGCTCAGCCACTGAGCTGGCCGATCCGCTCGGCATCGATTATCGCGAGAAAACCAGCGCCCACACATCCGCCTGCGAGATCGTGCGACGCTGAAGCAGCATCGCGGCAACCTTCTGGACCGACGGCCATCGAAACTCAATTAATTCCGTCGCTTGTATGCTCCACAATTTGACAAGTGCCTGGACCGCTTTTTCGGAGCCCGCCAGGTTGAACGCATAGGCGATCACGGCCTCCCGGTCCTGTTCGGCATGGTAGCTGCGCACGCTTTGAGGATTGAAACGCCGTTGGGAAGCTTCTCCCGCCAGTGCTATCACCCCCCGCCTGTGCTGTCCTACGAAGGAACGGGTAGGCTTCAGAAACTTGACATACCCAGCAGACAAGGCATCGGCCTCAATGGTGACAAGCTTGAACGGGATCTTCTTTAGGGACGCGGCTACGGCGTGTCCGGCCTCGTGGTATGCCGTAGCGGCGAGAATGGCCTGGCTCGGTGTCTGGACGCTCATCCTCGAAACTCCCTGATGACCCGCATGGCCCATTCCCCGTGATGCTTACCAAGTAAGTAGCGTTTGGCCGGGCAACCTGACAGGCCCATAGCCTGCACCAAGTCATCGACGCGCCGGGTGAAGACGCCGCCGATCCAGGCCTTCTGCCATGATCCACATCGCAATTGGCGGTCTGTTGATCCGCCGAAATAGGTACTATTTAGATCGTGTCCCCTAGCGTGGTGTAGGAGCTGCCTCCCCAGCAGGGGTGTTTGCTCGTTCAGGCTGCCAAGTGCGGCGGGCTGACGGAGCCAGTATCGCTGAGTGGGGCGATGATTTCCAGGCTGGTGTTTTTCGGGACTGTTGCCGCGGCAGCCGCGTTTCTCGACTTTGGCGTCACCGACATTTACAACTTCGTCCGCATTCACCAGACCTTGCGCTGCACCCCGGCTATGGCGGCTGGCGTAAGCGCCACGCTTTGGGAGGTTGCGGACATGGTGAAGGTGTTGGAGGAATGGGAGGCTACTAAGGACGCTCAGATCCATGCCCAACGCTCTCTATTACGGTGACAACCTAGCCATGCTGCGCGAAAACATCGCTACTGAAAGCGTGGATCTGGTATGTTTGGACCCGCCTTTCAACTCAAACACAAATTACAACGTCCTGTTTCGCTCGCCGGCTGGTGTTGG
Source organism: Rhodospirillales bacterium (assembly GCA_043758105.1). GTDB lineage: Bacteria > Pseudomonadota > Alphaproteobacteria > Acetobacterales > Acetobacteraceae > JANPPS01. The sequence continues at coordinate 4,637 of JAYVOF010000240.1, forward strand.
ATCGCAGGCTCAGATCGAGGCGTTTGAGGATACTTGGGACTGGGGCAGAAGCAGAAGGCACCCGCGGCGCTGCTGATCGACTCCTCGGAGCGGGGTTTACATGGCTGGACTCCCACTTGCGAAAGTTCGGCCTCATGGTTCGTGGTCAGAGCATTCCGATAGTCTGCGTTCCATCATAGGCCACCACCATCAAACGCAGGCAGCCAAAATGTATCAGATACGGCCTAGCAGCTTCCAATACCTTGAGCGGACTAAGCGGACCGGATAAGGCAGAGATGGTAGCCTTTCTGGTCCGTAAGGATCACTTTCACGCTTTCCGTTTCTCAGCCGTAACCGGCATGATACCTGTGTCCGGCGCAATAGAAGGCCCACCTCGATGCGTTTACGCCATTTGCTACGCACTGCGCTGGTAGCCGCGTTTGGCAGTATGCCTCCCGGTCCGTCCCGCGCTGTCAGCTTCGACTGCGCCCGTGCTGCGAAAACGGTCGAGTTCCTTATCTGCCGCGAACCAGAACTCTCGATACTGGACGATCGCATGGGGGTGGCGTATTCCGCCGCCCGCCGCCAGTCCGTTAATCTAGCCCAGCTTATCTCTGACCAGCGGACATGGCTGGCCCGGCGCAACAGCTGCCGTGGCGTGAATTGCATCGCGAACGAGTATCAAGCAAGGCTGTCCGAACTGTCAGGCAATCCATCGGCACCCAGAGGCATAGAAGTGCAGCTTGTCTCCAGGAATGGCGTGTTGCGCGTGCCAGCCTCGATCAACGGGGCCATTACCCTGGAATTCATTGTCGACAGCGGAGCGTCCGATGTGGTCGTTCCAGCCGACGTCGTACTCACACTTATGCGAACAGGGACCATTACGGACGACGATTTCCTAGGCAGGCAGACCTATGTGCTGGCGGACGGCCGATCCGTTCCGTCCGAAACCTTCAGAATACGGTCGCTCAGAGTGGGTGACCAGGTCTTGGAAAATGTGACTGCGAGTGTGGCCGATGCCCGAGGCAGCCTTCTGTTGGGACAAAGTTTTCTATCCCGCTTCCAGTCGTGGTCGGTTGACAATAAGCGTCGCGTTCTGGTGCTTCAGTAGGTTTTCACAGAGCGGATTTAACCGTGTTTGGGCGCGTCTATGATGTTATCCCGGGCCGGAGGAAAGTGGCTCTTTCGGATGGTGCTAACTCTGGTCAGTATCGCAAGGTTCCTTTTTTTTCACGGTGAGTTGCGCCTTGGCGTCAGTGGCCAACCGGCCCCGATAATCCATCCACGCTTGGACGGCAGCGCCCTCCCCGGCGACTGCACCGCCGGGACGGCCGAGGGTGTCCAGCAACAGGCCGTGCAGCGGGTCGAACGCGAGGCTACCGATGGCCCACGGAACGGGGGTATGTGCCTGGTCCTGCTGTGACCATATCATACTGTAAGCGCAACAATGTTGGCGCAGCTCGGCCGCCTCGCGCTCGGCTGCTGCCCGAGTCGTGTTTACCGACTCCGCGTCCAGTTTCATCACCGCCACCACGGCCACCCGCACGGCCACCGCCGCGTTCTCGACACCTGAGAGGCAACGCTGCACCTCTCCTGTCAACAGCTCGGCCGCCGCCTCCATGTCGGCCAGTCCCTCCAAGGCAACGTGGCGAGCCACACGTTCCGCGACTAACTCCTCCGGCAGGGCAATTCGGTCTCCACCGGTCCGAATCGCCGCCGCCGTCAAAGCAGCGCATCGGGCATCAAGGTCCGAGAACTGGTCCAGCGCCGCTTGCCGGCCGCCTACCACCAGCGCCGCCCGCTCGCTCGCCTCTAGCGCCGCCGCATGATCGGCCACGGCCCCAGCGTGCGCGCCGATAGCCGCGCCCAGCACCTCACGGGCCGTTGGCTCATCGCGGGGACGGCCCGTCTCCGAGATGCGCCGTTCCGCGTGCCCGATATCCACCCCGATCACCGGCCCGGCCGGGCGGGACGGTCCCAAAACGCCCGGTTGCGAGCCTGAATGGCGACAATCCGCTGATCTTGAAACTGCCCTGTGTCGGCCGTTCGCTTCGAGTCGTCGTCGTTCCGCTGAATCGAAAACACGCCGTCGGCCTCGGGGTGGAGTCGGTAAACCCCCTTAATCGCGGGCAGCGAGCCAATGTTCTGCCACCCGTCGAGCCCGAACAAATTGGGCGGAGTCCCCGCGGCCTTAATTGCCGATACGTCCGAGTCGGCCGTCCCCGTCTTGCGTCCGAAGATGTGAAGAGTCCCGTCCGGACCAATCGCGGAACGGTGCCCGGCAGGGAAGCTTGCAACCCGGTTTTCGTTGCCCAGTGGTTGCGGCTCGGCCGCGACGTCGCTCGGCCCGTCAAAAAAGGTCGCGCGCCCGTGTGAAACTTGTTTCATGTCCCGTCCTTTCTAGTGACCTTTATTCCGTGTCGAATGTGCCAGTGGCCGCACCGACGGCACCGGAAGCACGCGGCACCGCGGCCGGCCCCCATCGTGGCCTGCACCGCATCGGCTCGCGATAGGCCCGGCTGGCACGCTTCCGCCCCGCGAACGGGTCGGATTTGGGGCCCTCTGAGATACGCCGCGGTCAAGCCTCCGTTCCTTTGATGGTGCCGCGGACATGCCAATGCCCGCACCGGTCGCACCGATAGGCCTGCGAGGGCTTCACCGCCGCCCGCGCCGCACGGACCGCATCGGTCAGGCTCAACGCGGTCAGGCACGCTTCCAGCCGTACGGGCTGCACGCTCGGCCCCCGCAGATACGCCGCGGTCATCCCGCGCCATCCAGACGGTCCAGCCGCACTGCAAGCCGCTCTAGCCGCTGCACAACGTCCAGTTTCTGCGCCTCAAACCCGCCCGGAACCGCTGGAACCGGACCGCGCATCCGCGCAATCTCCGCCGCAATGTGACGGATCAGGAACGCCGGATGCGGCCCGGTGGCGCTCTGTGTCATCGAGGGCTGCATCCGGTTCATGCCGCCAACGCCGCCCATAGATCGCCCTTGCTGCGCCCCGGCCCCGCAACTAGGACGCACACGCCCGCTACAGCGTTGGCCACGTCGTCATGCGCGCCTCCGTGCTGCGCGTGGTCCACCGAATCCCTCCCGCCGCGTGCAACCCGCCGCTCCAACCCGCATAGCTCAGAGAACAGGGTGGCGTGCTGCAATAGCTCCACCCGCCCCGTCATAATCAGCGGCAGAAATTCCTTGTAGATATCGCTCTTAGTGTCCGTCCCGAAACTTGTTGAATCCGAGGAATCGGATGTGATTCAAGGATGGTCGCTCGTCAGGAGAGACCGTCGATGTGGACCGCTGAGA
>JAYVOF010000241.1:0-20599 GCA_043758105.1 Rhodospirillales bacterium
CCCCGGCTCGCGCGCCTGATCGATGACAGCAAGAGGCTGAGCGCAGCCGCCCGGGAGACGGCGTTGGACGCCTTGCTCGCCAGCGGACGGGCCGAAATCGGCGTGGGCGCCGCATCCGTGCCGGAGATCGACCGCATCAACATCCTGCACGCCACGATGCTCGCCATGCGCCGCGCCGTTCTGCGCCTGCCGCGTCCGCCGGATTTGGCACTCGTGGACGGTAACCGCCCGCCGGACCTGCCATGTCCGGTGCAATGCTGCGTCGGCGGCGACGCGATATCGCTGTCGATCGCCGCCGCATCGATCGTGGCCAAAGTGCTGCGGGACCGGGCCATGGCGCGTCTTGCCGTGCGCCACCCGCATTATGGCTGGGCGGAGAACGCAGGCTATGGCACCGCCCATCACCGGGCGGCGCTGCACCGGCACGGCCCCACCGTCCACCACCGCTCCGCGTTCGGCACGGTCCGGATGCTGTTGGCCAGCGTTGACCAGGTGACGGGCGGATCGCCACCATGGCCCGCAGCAACACAGGCGTGACGCGTGGACATCGTCCGAGAATTGCCGCTGGACCAAATCCTGCTCGGCGACTGCATTCCCTTGATGGGCATGCTGCCGCCGGCCTCGGTGCACTGCATTTTCGCCGATCCGCCCTATAATTTGCAGCTTCGCGGTGAACTGCGCCGGCCCGATGACAGCATGGTCGATGGCGTGGACGATGACTGGGACCGGTTTTCCGACTTCGCCGCCTATGACGCCTTCACCCGCGAATGGCTGACCGAGTGCCGCCGGCTGTTGCGCAAGGATGGCACCATCTGGGTGATGGGTGCCTATCACAACATCTTCCGCATCGGCACGATCTTGCAGGATTTGGGCTTTTGGATCCTCAATGACGTGATCTGGCGCAAATCCAATCCCATGCCGAACTTCCGCGGCCGCCGCTTCACCAACGCCCACGAAACCATCATTTGGGCCGCCCGCGGCCGGGATAGCCGGTATAAATTCAACTATCAGGCCATGAAGGCGCTGAACGACGATCTGCAGATGCGCAGCGACTGGCATATCCCGCTCTGCACCGGGCCCGAGCGTCTGCGCAACGCCCACGGCCTCAAACTGCACCCGACGCAAAAGCCGGAGGCGCTGCTCCATCGCATCCTGCTGAGCAGCACCTCGCCCGGCGATATCGTGCTCGATCCCTTCCTCGGCTCCGGCACGTCTGCCGCGGTCGCCAAGCGGCTGCACCGGCATTTCATCGGCATCGAGCGCCATCCCGCCTATGCCGAAGCCGCCATCGGCCGCGTCCGCAGCGAGCGCCCGGCCTCCTTGGACGGAATGAGCCACACTCCTACAAAACGCGACGCCATTCGGGTGCCGTTCGGCAGCCTGGTGGAACAAGGCCTGGTCCCGCCGGGCACTGAGCTTACCGACAAGGCGCGGCGTGTTGCGGCGACGGTGTGCGCGGACGGCACCCTGGTGTCGGGCTCGCACCGCGGTTCGATCCATCAGGTCGGGGCCGCCGTGCAAAATGCGCCAAGCTGTAACGGCTGGACCTTCTGGCACATCATGCGGGACGGCCGCCCGGTCCCGATCGACGTGCTGCGTACGCCCGCGCCGACCAACGATCCCTAGGCGCAGAACCAGGGCGTCAATGCCGGTAATTCGCAAACCGCTCCCCCACTCGAACCTCGTCGGCCAGCTCCAGCAAGGAGTGCATGTAGCGAACCCCGTCGAACGCGTCGGCTGACAGGTCCAATGCCGGTTGCGCGAGATCCGTGTAATCGGCCGGATCGTCGTAAATCGCCCGCAGCCGCTCAGAAACCCCGGCGTCCCCGGGATCGATCGCAAAGAACGTCGGAATCCCGGCCAGCGCGGTCCGCATATACGCATTCTGATCCGACACCACGCAGCACCGCGCATCGAACCCATACGCCACCCGCTCATGCACGCCGGAGGCGAAATTCGGCGTGCTGTTCAGCACGAACTGCGTCTCTGCATACGCCTCCGGCAACCCGGCGGCGTCGAACGCCGGGTGAAACCGCGCCCGCGTCGATCGGTGGCTCACATGGTCCCACCCCCGCCCATAAATATCGACGGGCAAATCCAGCAGCGCCGACACCAGCGCCGTTGACCGCGTATCCCGGACATAACGGTCCAACTCGGCCATCAGCCCGAACAGGATATCGGTCCGGCCATCATAGGTCACATGATGCGCCGCCATGGCGTCCAGCACTATTTCGGTAACATCCCCCGTGCCCTGGCCCGCCGCGACCGCCGCCGCATCCTCCAGCACTGCCCGCATCCGCTGCGGCAGCGTCGCCCACGCCGTCCGCCTGGCCACGGGGTCATCCCCGGTCTTCACCAACACCATACGTCGCGGACGCGACCGCCACGGAATCCGGTCCCGGAACGGATTGGGCACGAGCCCCCCCTGTACCAGCGCGGAAACTTGGGCCGACCGGATGAATCGCTGCTGCACCCGCAACCACTCCGGATACAAATACGCGTTCACCACATAGCGCGACGCCACGGCGTGATTGCACGGCCGCCAGCATGGCGGGTCCGCCAACACCGACACGAACGGCACCTTCACCAGCTCCCAAAAGTTTTGCCCTTTAATCTCGAGCCGGGCGCCGACCCCGGCATGCCCCCAGGCCATCGCGATCCCCTGTTCCACCAGCGCATCGAGCTTGTGCGGCCACGCCGGGTCACCCAGCTCGATCACATGCGGGTCATATCCGAAGGGTTGCAACAGCCCCATGAGCCCATGACTGAGATGACGCAGAATCCCGTTCTCGTTCTCGCCGACGAACGCGACGACGGCACCGCTCATGCTGAAATACCCGAAAATACACAGAACATGCTGGCCCTCTGGACGAAACAAGAACGAGCCTAGCACCAGGAGGTTAACGAAACGTTTCGTTCTGTCGTGCCCGCCGCAAAAGACGGCGGAAAAATAACCCCAGGAAAAAATAACCCCAGAAAGACGAAGCCTCTGAAACGATTTATTAATGGATCTCGTCCACCTTGGCCGGGCTCTCCCTAGGAGCCGGAGAAAACCAACGTGTACCAAAATCGGCATACACATATCGATCGACCGGTGGCGAAGCTGCGCGTCATCGCCAGCTTCCTGCCGGAGACGATTCTCTCGAACGACGAACTCGCCGAGTTCTATCCTGGCTGGACCGCCCAGAAGATCGAGGCGAAGACCGGCATTACCGAACGGCATATCGCCGCCCCCGGCGAAACCGCCGCCGACCTCGCCTATGCCGCCGCAACCCGTCTTTTTCAGCACCACAATATCGACCCGGCGCAGATCGATATGCTGCTCCTCTGTACTCAGACCCCCGACCACGTCATCCCCACCACCGCCTGCGCGCTCCATCACCGCCTTGGCCTGCGCCGCACCTCCGGTGCGATCGACATCGGCCTCGCCTGCTCCGGGTTCGTATATGGCTTGGCGCTCGCCAAAGGACTGATCGAATCCGGACTCGCCGCGTCGATCCTGCTCGTTACCGCCGACACCTACTCCAAGCTCATCCATCCCCTGGACCGCAGCGTCCGCACCCTGTTCGGTGACGGTGCCGCCGCCACGTTGATCGAGGCTGTCGAGGCGGAGGTCCCTGCGATCGGCCCCTTCGTGTTCGGCACGGACGGCGCGGGCACCGATAAACTTCTGGTCCCGGCCGGTGCCATGCGCCGCCCGGCGTGTGCCGCGTCGGCGATCATGGCCGCCGATCCCTCCGGCAATGTCCGCTCCGCCGACAATTTGTTCATGGACGGTGCCGCCATCATGGCCTTCAGCCTCGCCGAGGTACCCAAGGCCGTCGCCCTACTTACCGAAGCGAGCGGCATCGCTCTCGCGGACATGGACGCCGTCGTCTTCCACCAGGCCAGCGCCCTCCTCCTTGAAGCGCTCCGGAAGAAGCTCGGAATCCCGCGTGAGAAGTTCATTCTCGCCATGGCCCGTTCCGGCAACACCGTGTCATCGACCATTCCCATCGCCCTCGAGCACCTCATGGCCACCCGCGCGACGACCGCGAGCGCGATGCTGGTCGGATTCGGTGCCGGATATTCCTGGGCCGCCACCAACGTCACCCTCAACTAAAAGGATCAGCGCCATGAGCCCGTTCTACGCCGGCCTCGCCGACATCTTCGAAGTGCCTCCCACGCAGATCAGCCCTGAATTCAACCTGGCCGACCATAATTGGGATTCTCTCGCCATCATCTCCTGCGTCGCTTTGATCGATGAATGCTTCCGCATGCTCGTGAGCGGCAGCCGTCTCGCCATGTGCGAAACCGTGGCCGATCTCGACACCCTCGTCTCTCAGACCGTCGCGGCCTGATCTTGGACCCGTGCCCAACCCCTGGTTTCACCGTCCCGGGCACCCGGCTGCGCGGCGTGATCTGCTGCCTGCCGAGCCGCCGGGTCGAAAATGCCGAACTCGCCGTCCGCCTTGGTGCCAAGCCCGTGGACGACGTCACCGCCATGACCGGTGTCGAAACCCGGTATTACGCCGCGCCCGGCCAAACCGCCGGTGATCTATGCCTCCGGGCCGCGCAGCAGCTTTTGGCGCGGATGGGGTGGGACCCGCACACGATCGATGCCCTCATCTTCGTCACTCAAACCCCCGATCAACGGCTACCTGCGACCGCGTGTGGACTCCATGGCCACCTTGGGCTCGGTCCCCGCTGCCAGGCATTCGACGTGAACCTCGGCTGCTCGGGATACGTGTATGGGCTCTGGCTTGCCACCGCCCTCGTCGCCGCCGGATGCCGCCGCGTCTTGCTTCTGGCAGGCGACACCAGCAGCCGGCTGGTCGATCCGCTGGACCGCACGACAGCCTTGTTGTTCGGCGACGCCGGGTCCGCCTCTGCGATCGAGGCTGATGCTGCCGCGCCCCCGGCCCATTTCGTCCTCGGTACCGATGGCACCGGAGCCCGGCACCTCGCCGCAGCCGGCGGCGGCTATCGTGACCCGGCGGGCCCCGCCACCCTTGTCATGGACGGCACCGAAGTGTTCGGCTTTACCCTGCGTGCCGTCCCCGCCCTTGTCCGCGATACGCTCGAGCAGGCCGGGCAGACCATCGACGCCATCGACATCTTCGCCCTGCATCAAGCCAACCGCTTCATGCTTCGCCATATCGGCAAAAAACTATCGATCGACCCGGCCCGGATGCCGATCAACATCGACCGTTACGGCAATACGAGCTCCGCATCCCTCCCGCTCCTGATCTGCACGGACCTCGCCGAGCCGCTCACAACCATGCCACGCACCGTTCTGCTCGCTGGGTTCGGCGTCGGCTACTCCTGGGGGGCGGCCTGCTTGCGCCTTGATCCGCTCGCTTGCGCGGAGCTCGTCCCTTGATCTTCTCGGCCACCGCACTGGAGAACCGCACCATCCTGGTCACCGGGGCGTCCTCGGGCCTCGGCCGCGCCACGGCGGTGCTCGCGGCACGCTGCGGCGCCCGCATCATCGCCACGGGCCGTGACGATGAGCGATTGCAACAGACCGTCACCGCCTTGGCAGGGTCGGGTCACCGCGCCATCGCCGGCCCGCTGGATAGTGCTGACCAGGCTGCCGCCCTTGTCATCGATTCGGCTGGTTCCTCCGGCCTCGATGGCATCTTTCATGCCGCTGGATCCGAACTCACCCTCCCGGTCCGGCTCGTCCGGCAAAAGCATCTTGACGCCGTGATGGGTGCGGCGCTTTACGGTGCGATCGGGATTGCGCGGGCCGCCGCAAAATCCGGCATAATACGGCCGCGCGCCTCCCTCGTATTCATGTCCTCCGCCGCCGCCGCCCGCGGCCAGCCCGGCATGGCCCTCTACTCTGCCGCCAAGGCCGCCATCGAGGGGCTCACCCGCTCCCTCGCCTGCGAACTCAAAACCATCCGCGTCAACGCCATCGCCGCTGGCGGGGTGTGCACCGAGATGCACGATCGCCTCACCAGGAACCTTTCCGGCCCGTCCATCGCCCAGTACGAGCAAGCGCATATTCTCGGTTTCGGTCACCCCGATGACGTCGCGGCGGCAGCCGTCTTCCTGCTGTCTCCGGCCGCCGCCTGGGTCACCGGCGCGGTTTGGGCGGTGGACGGTGGATACACAGCGGGATGACCCGATGACCGACCATATCCTCGTCGGCGGCGGGGCCCTCGCGCGGGAAATCCATGACTGGTTCCGCCCCAGCCTCGCGCTCGCCGGCCACCGCTTTGTCGGTTACCTCGATGATACGGACCAGCCGATGCACGGGACCGGCCATGACCTGCCGCAGCTAGGGCCCATTACCGGCCATCGCCCCGGTGCCGCATCCTTGGTCCTTGCCATCGCCGATCCCCCAGCCAAGGCGCAGATCACCCAAGACCTCCTGGCTGCGGGCGGCGTTTTCGCGACGCTGCTCCACCCGACCGCTTGGATCTCCGCCTCCGCCACCATCGGGCACGGCACGGTTGTCAGCGTGTTTGCGGACGTTTCGGCCAACGCGACCCTCGGCCGCTTCAGCATGCTCAATGGCTATGCGAGCGTGGGTCATGACACCGTCCTTGGTGAATGCTCGACCCTCTCCGGCTATGTGGACCTGACCGGTGCCGTAACGGTCGGACGGCAGTGTTTCTTCGGCTCCGGCGCCCGGGTCCTCCCAAAGCTGGTGATCGGTGACCGGTGCATGATCGGGGCCGGTGCCGTCGTCGTCCGATCGGTGCCCGACGACGTCACCCTCTACGCCGCCCCAGCGAGGCGCTTATGACGGCCAATTCGACGCTTGACCGCCACCTCGCGCGCACCTGCTGGCACCTTGTCGCGCATCGATGCGAACTCGCCGCCGATCGTGATTTTGCCCGGATCCAATGGCCAATGGGCGACCTGGTGCTTTACAACGACAAGGGAAGCGTGATCGCCTTCGACAATATCTGCCCGCACCGGGGTGCCCGTTTCTTCTTGGAATCCGCCGGGCACGCCCCCGCACTGTGTGCCTATCACGGATGGAGCTATAGCGGCGGCAAGCTGCGGGTGCCCAAGCCGGAAACCTACCGCCCTTGCGATCTGGCCGCGGCCCGGCTGCACCAGTATCGAATTGCCTGGTGTGGTGACTTCCTCTTCGCGTCCGTGGAGCCCGATTCCGATCTGGCTCGTCAGCTCGGGGGCACCTGGCCTCTCCTGGCCGGCATTTCGGGCGATATCGTTTCCCCGCACGACCTTAATACCAGCCGGCTCGACTGCCGCTGGCAGGTGGCGGTCGAAAACGCGCTCGAGCCGGATCACGTCCACATGGTGCACGCCGACACCCTCGGACAGCTCGACCTCGCGCACGCAAAAAACCGCTATTTCGGCCGCAACTCCCTCCTTACCGCCGAGATCGGCAATCCGCGTCATGTCCGCGCCCTGAATGCGATGGCGCGCTTCTTCGACATCCCGCACCAGCACCGGGGATATTTCGCGCTTCATATTTTCCCGTTCGCTTTTCTGACGTCCACGTTCGGCTACACCTACGCCCTCCAGACCTTCATGCCCGGCGCAAATTCCGCTGAAACGCACCTTCGCAGCCGGATGCTTACCGCCCGCACCACTGTTCCTGCGGAGGTCACGGAACAATTCTTTGCCTCCGCCGCCCGCGTCAATCGACAGGTGTTTGCCGAAGATCACGATATTTGCCGCCGGATCGACCCCGCTTTTCCACTCCACGCCACCGGAATTCTGTCGGAAACCGAAGAAAAGATCCGTCACATTCGCACCGCGCTTGCCGCCTATGAGCGGCACGGGGAGGTGATCGCCGCTTAACCAGCGCGCTCATCAACGCGTGCGAAACGTGCACTTTGTCACATTCAAAACTGCCCGGCCCGTGCATCATGCGGCTCTGACCCTGCAGGAGCTGTTGTGCGCCACAAGCCGATCCGTCCCGAACGCGCAACCGGCCTATTCGGGCTTCGGCGGACGGATCCCCAGCATGATCAGCATGGCATGGCGCGCATCCTCGTTCGGCACCACCTCCTCCAGCAGCTCCGGCCAGCTCAGGCGCGCGCGGCGAATGGCGTCTTCGAGGGTCATCGACAGCGGGGATTGCGGCTCCGCCTTACGGAAGAATGCGGCGATGCGGGCGAGATCGCGCAGCATATCCTCCCGCGTGGCGGTCCCGCCGGGCCCGGGACTGCCAGTCAGCGCGGGCGAGCTGGACATTGTTTCAACCGCGTCCTCCCCGGACGGCTCGGGTTCCGAGATCGGGTCGCGGCGTTCGGGCGCATACCGCATGGTGATGTGCAGCATGCTGTCCAGCAGCTCCCGCACGCGCCGGGCCGGCGGCGCATCGGCACCGGCCCGGAGTTCGAGCGCGGCCGCAAGGCCGTTCCAGGCGACGATGGCCACATCCAGTTGCCCGCGCAGCGCCGCGAAATGCGGGCCCCCGGCAACCCGGGCGTCCCGTTCCACGTCTGCAAAGGCGGGGATTCCGGTGGCCAGCCGCTGTTTTTTGCGCGCCGCGTCACCGATCTTCTCGACCTCCTCGGCCTGCAAATACTGCCAGAAGGTGACCATCTCGCCATCGGGCTTTTGAAACATCGCCTGCTTACGCAACGGTTGCAGCAGCGTGCCGTCGCTCTCGAGGCCGTTCAGGCCCACGAGCGGGGCCACCAGCGTGGCCACCCCGTCCTCGTCCGGGGCCGGATACAGCCCGTCATCCCAGAATCGTTCCACCAATCCCGCCATCAAAGCCGCCCCAGCCGACAGCCCGGCGGCCCCGGCGTCACGGACCAGCGCCTCCGTCAGCCACGACGCCGCCTCCAAATCCTTGGCGCGCTCCGTCAGGATCCGGATCGCCAGGTCCCGCACGGTGCGCCATTGTGGCGGCGGTGCGGCGGCGGCCCCCTCCGCACCATCGGCCTCCCGCTCGATCGCCCGCGCCTCCGCCCGGGCGTCGCGCAGCCGGTAATACAGCGATCCGGCCGAGCTATCCTCACGCGGATCTTGGCCCGTGGGCCGTTCGCCCGGCAGTGGGGCCAGCAATGCGTCGAGGCCGAGGCCGGTCAGGTCCGACAAAATATCAAATCCTTCATGTCGTTAACCGTTACAGGGTATGGACAGCATTGCAACGCGCACGTAACGTGCCGATACGATAACGCATCAAGTCAGTCCGAAGGAAGCCTATAAATGGCCGCGCTGGACCTCAAGCCCCTCATCGCCCGTCTGGACGACCAGTGCCGCCGGGCGCTGGAGGCTGCGGCGGGGTTCACCCTGTCCCGTAGCCACTACAATGTCGAGATCGAGCATTGGCTGGCGAAATTGCTGGATGTGCCCGACAGCGACATCGGTCTGATTCTGCGCCATTACGAGATCGACGAGGGCCGGCTGCGCGCCGATCTCAATCGCGGGTTCGACCGGATGAAGACTGGTAACGCCCGGGCGCCGGGGCTGGCCCCCGAAATCGTGGCCGCGATCAAAGAGGCTTGGCTGCTCGCTTCGGTGGAACAGGGCCTGTCCCGCGTTCGCTCCGGCCATTTGCTTTGGGCGTTGCTGGCCGATGAGACGCTTGCCCGGCACACCCGCGACATTTCCGGCCAATTCGCCCGTATTTCGCCCGATACGCTGAAGCGGGACCTGCCCACCATCACCGCGAACGGGGCGGAGGCTACGGCCGCCCCGGCAGAGGCGGCTGCTGGCACGGACGGGGTGGCGCGTCCGCCGGGACCGGGCGGCACGCCGGCGCTGGACCAGTTCACCCAGGACCTCACGGCTCGCGCCCGCGCCGGCAAGATCGATCCGATCCTGGGCCGCGACGCCGAAATCCGCCAGGTGGTCGATATCCTGACCCGGCGCCGCCAAAACAACCCGATCCTGACCGGGGAGGCCGGGGTGGGAAAGACGGCGGTGGTGGAGGGCTTCGCGCTGCGCATCGCTGAAGGGGACGTGCCGCCGGCGCTGAAGGACGTGTCGGTCCGCACGCTCGATCTCGGGCTGCTGCAGGCGGGTGCCGGGGTGAAGGGTGAGTTCGAGAATCGGCTGAAACAGGTGATCGAGGAGGTGCGGGCCAGCCCCAAGCCCATCATTCTGTTCATCGATGAGGCGCACACGCTGATCGGCGCGGGCGGCCAGGCGGGGCAGGGGGACGCGGCAAACCTGTTGAAACCGGCGCTGGCGCGCGGTGAACTTCGCACCATCGCGGCCACCACCTGGGCCGAATACAAGAAATATTTTGAAAAAGACGCGGCGCTCACCCGGCGCTTCCAGACCGTGAAGGTGGAAGAGCCGAGTGAGGCGGTGGCGATCGACATGATCCGCGGCCTGGTCGCTACGCTCGAGGCGCATCACAAGGTGCGCATTTTAGATGAAGCGGTGAGCGAGGCGGTGCGGCTGTCGGCGCGTTTCATCCCGGCCCGCCAGCTGCCGGATAAAGGTGTGTCGCTAATCGATACCGCGTGTGCGCGGGTGGCGATGAGTCAATCGGCAGTGCCGGCCCCGATCGAGGATTTGCGGCGGCGGACGGTGCTGATCGATACCGAGCTTGGCATCCTCGGCCGGGAAACCCTGGCCGGCGGCACCCATGCGACCCGGCAGGAGGAACTTCAGGCCGAGCGCGCGACCGCGCAGGAGGGCCTGGCGGCGCTGGAAATCCGCTGGGAAAAGGAAAAGACGCTGGCGGCCGGCATGGCCGAGGCGCGGGCGACGCTGGAGGGTGCGGGGCCCGACTCCCCCCCGTGCACCCAGGGCACGGCGCGGGACACGCTCGCCAAACTTACCGCAGAGTTGCGGGCGTTGCAGGGTGAGCAGCCGTTGATCCACCCGGTGGTGGATGGCCAGGCGGTGGCGGAGATCGTGGAGGGCTGGACCGGAATTCCGGCCGGACGGATGCGCGCGGATGAAATCCAAAGCGTGCTGAAGCTGCGTGAGCGGCTGGAGCGGCGGATCATCGGTCAGCCGCATGCGCTGGACGCGGTGGCGCAGGCGATCCGCACCTCCCGCGCGAAGCTGACGGATCCGCGCAAGCCCATCGGCGTGTTCCTGATGGTTGGCACGTCGGGCGTGGGCAAGACGGAGACGGCGCTGGCGCTGGCAGATTTGCTGTATGGCGGCGAGCAGAACGTGACGACCATCAACATGACGGAGTTCAAGGAGGAGCATAAGGTCAGCTTACTGATGGGAAGTCCGCCGGGCTATGTCGGCTATGGCGAGGGCGGCATTTTGACCGAGGCCGTGCGGCGGCGCCCGTATTCCGTGATCCTGCTGGACGAAATGGAAAAGGCGCATCCGGGTGTGCAGGACGTGTTCTTCCAAGTCTTTGATAAGGGAACTATGAAAGACGGCGAGGGCCGGGACATCGATTTCAAGAATTGTGTGATCATCATGACCAGTAACGCCGGCACCGATCTGATCACAAAGCTGTTCGCCGATCCGGAGAGCGCGCCGGATGCTGCGGGCCTGGCGGAGGCGCTTCGTCCCGAGCTGATGAAGTCGTTCAAACCCGCCTTTTTGGGCCGGGTTTCGCTCGTGCCGTATTTCCCGCTGTCGCCGGAGGTGATCCGCCTGATCGTGGGCCTGCAACTGGACCGCATCCGCCGCCGGGTGTGGGACAGCTATCGCGCCGGGTTGACCTGGGCGCCTGAACTTCAGGACGTGATCGCCGCGCGCTGCACCGAGAATGCGTCGGGCGCGCGCAATGTCGAACACATCCTATCCCGAACGCTGTTGCCGGAGCTATCGGCACACGTCCTGTCCCGACTGGCCGACGGTGGGACGGTAGAAAAGGTGCATGTCGGCGTGGGACCATCCGGGTCCTTCGACTACGCCGTGCATTGATGATGGTAAGACAAACGCGGTTAATGGGAGAGTAGGATGCCGATTTATGTAAATTATGACTCGCTGGCCATCAAGGGTGACGTGACCGAGTCGGACCACACGAACTGGATCGAAGTTCATTCCTTCCAGTGGGGCGTGGGCCGGGGCATCAGCAGCCCCACCGGTGCCAGTGCGGACCGGGAAAGCTCGGCGCCGTCGGTGAGCGAGATCGTGGTGACCAAGGACCAGGACATCGCCTCCGTCGGACTGTGCACGGCGGCGCTGCAGGGCGACGGGGTTAAGGTGATCGTGCATTTCTGTCGGACAAACAAGGATAAGATGGACGTTTACCTGACGTTCGAACTCGAGAACGTCATGATCAGCGGCTATAGCATGAGCAGCGGCGGCGACCGGCCGAGCGAAAGCGTTTCGCTGAACTTCACCAAGATCATGCTGAAGGGCACGCAGATGTCGAAGGACGGCAAGGCAGCCGAGCCGGCCAACATCAGCTACGACCTGTCCACCGCCGTCGCGTCCTGACCCGTGCGGGCGGCGCGTGACGCGCCGCCCGTTACCAGGCGACTTACGGAGACGAAGCCATGACCGTCAGCAGTGATTGCTCTTACCGTGTAAAAGACACGGATGATTGGGCCAAAGGATCGTCGGGCGACGGGCAATTGGGCGGTAAGTCACACGCTGAACAAACAGCCTATCAGGCGACGCTCTACAAATCCGATGGTGCGAAGAAGTTCAAATTCATACAAAATGCATTTCCGTGCTATAAATGCTTGGATTTTTTCCTGCTTAAATCGGTAGCGGGCGCCAGTTTTGTTTTCGAGTGTACTGAGAACCATGGGCTGTATGCCGTCGAAGCCTGCTACGTCCCCGATAACCATCCCAAAGCGCGGGACGCAACTCTGGCGGGAACGTTGCGGATTGAGGCTGGTGAGGTCCGCGGGCTGTATAGCACGATGGTCGTTTATCCGGCCGCGGCAACGCCAACGGCGCTTGCAGTGATCAATTCGTCCGCTCCGGCCAAGTGCACTAAAACTAAGAACAAAAAATAGCACAGCAAGTCGCCACTAAGCGTGGAGCACTAGATGTACGATCTCGCGAGCACGGAACTAAGGCAAAAGAACCGGATCATCGACATGTGGCGACAGGGCGGCGGCGACACCCTGGTCAAAGTCATGGCAAAAGGCCGGGTCGCCGATCCCGGTCGCGCCGTCGGCTATTGCACGACCGTGAAATACCTCGCCGGACGCACCCCAGTGCAAATGGAAAAGATCGTCGGCTTTGAAGAAGGAACGATCTTGAAGGATGGCGCCGAACTGTTCCAGGTCTGGCCACTCCCCGCGCCGGACCAGTTCTTGTTCCGCGGCTACTCATACCTGCCGGCCGGGGTGCCGCAAATAGATGGTCAGGTCATCGACACCCGCTACCCGCCCGGCTCGGGAGCGCCGCAATGGGAGCTGAAAACGTATCCGCAATCTGGCCTCCGCTGGCTCCGCACCATCCTGCCCAGCCAAATTTTGGTGATCAGCTACGCGGACCTGAAGCCAAACGCGCCCGCGTTCATCGCAACCTCCCGCTCCTGACCCTCATTTCGGCACCGAAGCCGCCCGCAGCGCCGCCGTGTCGTCCGCCACCGCGCGCAGCCAACGTGATACCGGCGGCGGCCAGTGCTGGGCGTCCACGCGTAGCGCCGCGGGCGGGTCGCCCTGGGCGGGCAATGCCGCAACCCCGATCGGCGCCGCCGCCATCTTCGACAGCATCTGCTGCACGTCCGTCAGCGACCGCAGCGCCTGGTCCAGCGGGGCACCGGGGCCGTCCCCCACCAAATCCAACAGCGCCCGGAAATGCGCCGCCACCGGCGCATCGGCCCCGCCAACATGCTGTGCTACCCCGGCCAATAGGGTCCGCAGCGGTGATTGCGGCGCCCGCAGAATGAACAAATCCTGCGCCCCCTGGCTCACGCTCACTACCTTCACAATCTGGAAATCGGCCAGCAGCGCGTCCCAGGCGCGGGTGAACTCCGCGTCATACAGCCGCATCGTTTCCGCCTCCACCGCCGACAACGCCGCCGGATCATCGGCGAGGCCCGTGCGGGCACCCAGCACCCAGCTTTCGGCCGCAACGGCGCGGATGGCGGGGTTCAGCGCCGGCAGCAGCACACCGCGATACCCGGCCGCGGTCAGAAACCCCGGCACCCCCTCATCCAACGGACGCCCGGAGCTCCGTGTGAACAGCGGCGCCCCCAGCACGCCCAGCGCGTCCCGGGCGCGCCAGGGCGGTGCATTCCGGGCGGCGGCGGACCGGCTGATCCGGGCATAAACCCGGGCCGCCGGCGACACCCGCCCGAAATTCGTCCGCGCCCGGTCCACCATCGCGCCGTCCAGCGCCACGGCGGGCAACGGTTCGGCCAACAGCGCGTCCAAATGCCCCGCCAGCCGCTCCCGCGCCGGCGCCAGACCCGGGCCACCCAGCGACGCCGCCCAGTCCAGCCGCATCCATTCGCGCACCAACCCCGAATCCAGCGGCCCGGCACTGCCCAGCATCAAATAGACCCGGGTCGCCTCATACGCGTACTCCGGACGGTCCGCCGCCCCCGCGAGCTGCCCCTCCAACCGCCGCACCAGCCGCGGCAACAGCGTCCGCTCCAGCGCATGGCGATAGGCGGTGCGGGACACGGCACCCAGCTCCGCCTCGTCCGTCGCATCGGCGAACGGGAGGTCCCGCGCCTGATCGAGCAATGACAGCACGCCGGGTAAATCGGCATCCGCCACCGGGTCGAGCGGACGGCGCCCGGCCTCGTTCGCATAGCTATCGAGCGCCACCTGCATCGCCGCCTGGTTCGCCGCCGCCACCGCATGCAGCCGCCACACCACGCCGCACGCACCGAGCGACACCAGCACGACCGCGCCCAGCGCCGCCACCCGCAGCGTCCGTCCGCGCCGCATCGCCTGCGGCCCGGTGCGCACCAGCATCGCCTCCCCGGGGAGCACGCCCACCAGCAGCCGATGCAGAAACAGGCTGCGGCCTCGCACCGGCTGCAGGCTCGCGGCCCGGCGCTGGTCCACGCCGAATGCCCGCGATAGCAGCCCGGTCAGCCGGTCCACCGGCGTGCCCTCTTGCGTGCCGGACGCCAGGTAGAACCCGCGCAACACCGGTGCCGGACGCAATTTCGACCCGCCGAACGCCTCCGCAATGAACGCGGTCAGCGGCTCCGCCAGGCTCGCGACCTGCGCCGGAAAGCCGGCGATCAGCCCCCGGCGCTCCGGGCTGCGCTCGGCCTGCAAACGGGACAGCACGCCGGCATCCAGCCGCGCCGCCAATGCCGCAAACGCCGGCCCCGTGTCCGGAACGGTGCCCCGCGCGGCCCACGGAAATGTAGATCCCCAGACCTGGCCGCGCCGTTCCAGGTCGAGGTCGTCGAAATACTCGGTAAATCCCAAGATCAAATCGGCCTTGGTGAACAGCAGATAGACCGGCAGCCGGATGCCGAGCCGCATCTCTAGCTCGCCGACGCGGTCCCGGATGGCCTGCGCATGCGCCCGCCGCAGCGGGACCGGGGCGCCGGCGATCTCCACCGCCGGGATCGCCACGATGACCCCGTTCAACGGCTGACGCGGCCGGGTGCGCAGCAGCAGGTCGAGGAACGCGAGCCACCCCGCGCGGTCACTCTCCGCGTCGCTATCCTGCGTCGTATAGCGCCCGGCGGTGTCGATCAGCACGGCCTGCCCGGTGAACCACCAGTCGCAGCGCCGGGTGCCGCCGACGCCCTGCAGCGGCGCCTGTCCCAACTGGTCTGCCAACGGAAACGTGAGCCCGGCGTTCAGCAGCGCCGTCGTCTTACCGGCGCCGGGCGGGCCGATGATGACGTACCAGGGCTGTTGATACAGCGCGCCCGAGCCACCCTGCTGCCGCAACAGCGCCAGCGCCTCGGTAAAACGCTGGCGCAGCGCGTCCTCCTCCTCGGCCCCCAGCAACCCGGTGACGAGCGCCGCCGCGCGCCGCCGCTGCCGCCACAGCAGGAATAGGGTCGTACCGGCCCAGCCCAGCAGCAGCACGCCGAGGATCACCGCACGCACCGCGCCGGGCTCGAGCCACGGCAGCAGCGGGCCGAGCCACCAGACCAGCGCCATCAGCAAGGCGACGCCCGCCAGCGCCCACGCCGCGCCGATGATGATGGGCCGCATAACTCCCCTTTCGTTCGATACGAAACCGGTATCGTATATCCGCGCCGTGCGGTAGGGTCGTGCGTCGTCTCATTAGGATCCCATGGCCGCGCCGATCCCCTCGCCCAGCGTTCTCAGCACCGACGAGATGGGCCGGGTCGCCGCGCCGATCGTGCGCGCGGTCGGTCGGGACGGGGCCAATCTGCCCGGCGACGTCTTCATCATCCAATCGCTATTGGACGACCGGCTGCCCCGCCCGCACTCGCCGGTGCCGGTCACGGGGCTGGCCGACGTGGGCACGACGCTGGCGATCGAGGCGTATCAGGCGGTGGTGATGGGGATGATCCCGCCCACCGGCCGCGTCGATCCCGGCAGTGCGACGTATTACGCCCTCGCCGCCCGTCCACTGGCCGACCCGGTGCGCCTCGCCAGCACCGGGCATTTCGGCAAAATCCCGCCGGATGTGGCGGAGGCGGCGCAGGTGTCGTTCATGGCCTGGGGCGTCCCGGCCTCCGTCACGATCGCGCAATGGGCGGTCGAAAGCGCCTGGGGCGCCGCGATGCCGCCCGGCAGCAACAACCCGTTCGGCATCAAGGCGGTAGGCACCCAGGCGGCGGTGGAGAGCATGACGCGCGAAGTATTGAGCGGCCAAAGCGTCACCATCTCTGCCAAATTCCGCCAATTCGCGACCTTGGCCGAGGCCTTCGACCAGCACGGACGCCTCCTGGCCACCGCCGGCGTGTATAAGCCGGCCATGCAACGCGCCGCTAACCCAGACGCCTTTGCCGACGCCCTCACGGGTGTTTACGCGACGGACCCGCTCTATGGCACCACGTTGAAATACGTCATCCATAATTATGGCCTAATGCAATATGATCACTAGTCATGTCTGACGCATCAAGCCGGGTCCGGCATAGTAATCGGGACCTTGAAGATGCGCTGATAGCGCTGGACGGCACCGTGCTCCCGCTTAGCTCACGCGTTTTATTCGATGCGACGGTACGTCGGCAGTATGTGCAGGCCATAAAAGCCGCAGTGGCGGAAATTCAGGCCGACGTTGCGAGCGGCGCTATCACGCCCGAACAGGGTGCCATGCGAGCCAACCAGATACGCAATGTCATCATGGAGCAAGGGCGCGCCCGCAGCAGCGAGGTAGGCCGTGCTGTCGCAGAATTTCTGAAAAAGGAAGGACTGACGCTTCCCAAGCTGATCGAAAAATACGCAATGCTAGAATTTAAGAGAGTCCCGGCGGCGCTCACAGCGCCTGAGCGTGAGGCAGTCATGCACGTGATCATAGCCGCTGCCGCACGGGACAACGTTAAAGTCACGGGCATGTTGCGCTTTTTGGGACCGGCTTCGCGCGGGCTGGTGGCGCTGTCGGTGGGGCTTGCGATCTACGATATCTATAACTCCGAGGACCGTCCGCATGAGGCGCTGCATCAGGGCGTGCTGGCCGGGTCGGGCGCGGTCGGGTCGTATGTGGTCGGGGCCCTCGGCGTCTCATTGGTATGCGGGCCCGGCGCGCCTGTTTGCGCTGGCATATTTGTGATCGTCGGCGGTGTCAGCTTTGCGGTGGGTGCCGACTATTTCTGGCACCGGCTGCAGCCCGGCGACGACCGGCCGTGAGCCTCCCTCCAGCGGCCCAGGATTTAGCACGTCGCCTGCCGGTGTGGCAGTCGTGGTCTGACATCTACCTTGACACCCAAACGTCCGCGTTGTCGGCAGCCGCCGTGAGAGATCTGGCCACATCAGAGTACACCATCGATGAGTTGCGAGAAATTTTATGGGAGGAGATTCATCCTGCGTGCATCTTCAAT
The DNA here is from genome assembly GCA_043758105.1 of Rhodospirillales bacterium. GTDB lineage: Bacteria > Pseudomonadota > Alphaproteobacteria > Acetobacterales > Acetobacteraceae > JANPPS01. The sequence goes on from JAYVOF010000241.1 coordinate 17,750, forward strand.
CTCATGATCCCCTCCGGCGGCGAGTGGGCCGGTTTTACGGATAGCTGGCTGGAGGAGCGGATACTACGCCGGGCATCGGCGCGGTTTAAGCTCCCGGCCCGCTGGTTTCCCGGTCGCTCGACCTTCCTTGGAGACGTTGAGTCGATGCTAACCCGGATTGCCGAGATAAGGCGGGGCGGCAAGGCGGGTCCGTGTTGAACCTGCCACCGCCTGCTCAAAGCCTGGTACGGCGTGAGCCCGTGTGGGTCGTGTGGTCCGAGCTCTATTTAGATACCGAACACTGCGCTGACTTGCTTGAAGGCGACGCACGAACCTTGGCCAGCTCTGCTTACACTTTGGACGAACTTCGATACATCCTTTGGCAGGAGGTTCACCCCGCCTGTTTTGGCAATCTTTTCACTGCGACGGGGGAGTGGGAGATGTTCTCAATCGATTGGTTACGTAAGCTGATCCTGCGCCGGGCAGAAGCGCGCGTTCGCCTGCCCGCTGGATGGTTTCCGAGCCGGTTCGCCATCCGGCGTAAGGCACAGGTGCAATTGAGCCGAGTAGCCGCATTACGGCGCGGCTGAGATGAGTCTATCACCCCCCATCAAGGACGTGCTGCGACGTCAGCCGGTCTGGGCCGCATGGTCCGGGATTTATCTCGACAGGGCACGTGCGCCAGAGTCTCTAACGAGCGATGAGAGATATCTCGCCGCTTCGGACGACACGCTGGATGAGTTGCGGCAAATATTGTTCGAAGAAGTACATCCCGCTTGCCTCATGAATCTCATGATACCTTTCGGCGGCGAGTGGGAGTCCTTCTCGGATGAGTGGCTGCGGGAGCGCATTTTGGGTCGAGCATCGGCGACACTCCGGCTGCCAGCACGCTTGATGCCGGATCGCGCTGCCGTCCGGCGCGTGGCGCAACCCATACTCACCCGGGTTGCGGCGATGAGGCTAGGTGGAACGTGCGCGGGGGACCGATGACTCGGGCCAGCCTTGAGCCTGCCGCAGCCCTCCGAGGATTTGCGGCGGCATGAGCCGGTTTGGCGAGCATGGTCCGGACTATATCTCCACACGGAGTTTCCGCCCCGGTTTGTGGCAAGCAACGAGGCGTCTTTTGCTGAATCGGGCTCCACGCTCGATGAATTACGGCGAATTTTACACCACCGGCCACTGCAAGTGACCCGTCATCGCGAGCCCCGCTTGGGGCGTGGAGACCCAGGGGCAACAGGTGCGCCTGTTGTCCTGGAACGCTTCGCCAAGCGGCTCGCAATGACGGCGTCTGACGATCGGTCACACATTCATTCCGCCGGTATTATTCAAAGTCCTCTAAAACGACCCTTGACATCGGCGCTCGCGCCAAGGGTAACTATCGCGACGCGGCTTCGCTCTAAACAAAAAAGGGGGATTCAAGATGACTTCACGTCACGCATCGATACGCATTTTCGCCTTGGCATGCACCGCTCTCGTTGGATTATCTGCTGCGCCGGCGCGAGCCGGTGAGGTGACGCAGGACCGGTTGCTCAATGCCGACAAGGAGCAGGGCAACTGGCTCCTGCACCACCGGACCTACTCGGCAGAGCGCTTTTCGCCGCTGAATGAAATCAACCATGATACCGTCAAGGGGCTGAAGGTCGCCTGGACCATGGCCATGGGGGGCGTCGAGGGGGGCGGGATCTGGTCGCATGGCGGTCTGGAGGGCACGCCGCTCATCGAGGACGGGATGATGTACGTCACCGATGGCTGGGGCTCCGTGTATAAGATCGATGCGCATGGCGGACACGGCAAGCTGCTCTGGAAGATGGACCCCAAGACCGACCATGACTGGGCCGGGGCCGTCGCCTGCTGCGGTATCGACAACCGGGGCGTCGCGTTGTGGGGCGACATGGTCATCTCCCACACGCTGGATGGCCGCCTGATCGCGACCAATAAGGACACAGGCGACGTCGCCTGGCAGCGCCAGGTCGCCGACCCCGACAAAGGCGAGGTCGTGACGGGCGCACCGCTCGTCGTCAAGGGCATGGCGATCACCGGCGTCGCGGGCGCCGAATATGGCATCAGCGGCTGGATCGCGGCCACCGACCTCAACTCCCAAAAGGAAGTCTGGCGCACCCACACCATCCCCGGCAAGGGTGAGCCCGGCAGCGAGACCTGGAAGAACGGGGGCACGGCCGCCAATGGCGGCGGTTCGACCTGGGTCACCGGCAGCTATGACCCGGCCACGAACACGCTCGTCTGGGGCGTGGGCAACCCAGGTCCAGATTGGGACAACGCGCACCGCCCTGGTGACAACCTCTACACCGACAGCACGCTTGGCCTCGACATGGATACGGGGAAAATCAAGTGGCATTACCAGCATACCCCGAACGATCCGTATGATTACGACAGTGTTTCGGAGAACGTGCTGATCGATGCGATGGTGGAGGGGAGGCAGATGAAGCTGGCACTCACCGCCGACCGCAACGGCTTCGGCTATGCGGTGAACCGGGCCAACGGCGAGTTCATCTGGGGCACGCCCTTCGTCAAGAACGTCACGTGGACGAGCGGATTGAATCCAGAGACGGGTAGGCCCGTCGAATACGACCCCAATAAACCGGTCCAGGTCTATAATATCGCCGCCACGCCCAACCGCGAGAATAAGGTGACCAACATCTGCCCGGGCAATATGGGTGGCAAGAACTGGCCTCCCACGGCCTACAACCCGATCCTAAAGCGCTGGTATATTCCCGCAATCGAAAGCTGCAACACCATCACAGTGGAGCCGACCAAGCCCGACGGGTTCAAGCCGCGTGAATTCTACACCGGCGGCGGCCCGAGCCAGTATCAGCGGATCACCGGTAGCGTCACCGCGATCGACGTCACCAC
>JAYVOF010000242.1:0-7854 GCA_043758105.1 Rhodospirillales bacterium
TTGCGCCATCCGCCACACCATTGGCGCGCGTCAGACGGCGGATGGCGCAAGCGCTTATCCGCCCTACGGATTTCGGTCAGTGGGCTCAGCGTTGCGGCATCCCTTGCGGCACGATGGTTTTCACGATGCCGGCGTCTAGCGTCTCATACGCGGCATAGTCGATCGTGGCATACAGCTCGTACCGCGTTTGCATCCGGTCGATCTGGTGCTGCGCGCCGCCGTCGCGAGCGATGGCGGCATAGAGCGTCTCTTGCGCCTTGTTCGCGACACGGAGGCTGCTGACGGGCCAGATCACGACGGCGTAGCCCATCTCGGCGAACTCGGCGGCGGTGAAGAACGGGGTCTGCCCGAACTCGGTCATATTGGCGAGCAACGGGATTCCGGGCATGCGGCGGGCGAATTCGCGCAGCATGTCGGCGTTGTGCATCGCCTCCGGAAAGATCGCGTCGGCGCCCGCCTCCACATAGAGCTTGGCGCGGGCGACGGCGCCGTCCATGCCCTCGCTGGCCGCGGCGTCGGTGCGGGCCATGAGATACAGATGGCGGCGGGCCTTCGCCGCGGCGGCGACCTTGGCCGCCATGTCATGCGCGTCCGCGAGCTTCTTGTCGTTCAGATGGCCGCATTTCTTGGGCAGTATCTGGTCCTCGATATGCACGCCGGCCGCGCCCGCATCCTCGAACGCGCGGACCATGTTCATGACGTTCAGCGCCTCGCCATACCCGGTGTCCCCATCGACCAGCACTGGCAACTGACTGGCGCGCGTTACTTGCCGGATGAAGAAGCACACGTCTTCGATCGTGATGATGCCCAAATCCGGCAGGCCCATGCTGGCGGACATCGCGGCACCGGACAGATACGCCGCGCCGAACCCGGCCGCCTTCGCCTGCAGCGCCGCCTGACCGTTATGGGTGCCGGGCATCTGCACGATGCTCCGGTTGGCTTGTGCCGCGCCGATCATGGCGCGCAGCCGGTCACCAGCGAGTCCGGTCGGCAGGTCGGCGGCGACGAGGTAGGTCATTCAGGGGCTCCGGAACAGGTGCGGCGGTGCCGTGTTAACAGGTTGGCACCCCCACGTCAGGTAGGGTTGGTTGCGCGACATGCACCCTGGCTTTAGGGTTCACCGTGCAAGGGAGTGGCAGCATGGATATGACAGGCGAGCGGCGGATCTCCGCCCCGCGACAAAAGGTGTGGGACGCGCTGAACGACCCCGCCACCCTTCAGGCCTGCATTCCGGGCTGCGAGAGTCTGGAAAAGACCGGCGAACATGATTTGAAGGCGACGGCCGCGGTCAAAATTGGTCCGATCTCCGCCCGCTTCACTGGTAACGTGACGCTCGGCGACCTCGATCCGCCCAACAGCTACCGGATCAGCGGTGAGGGTCAGGGTGGGGTCGCCGGTTTTGCCAAGGGCGGCGCTAACGTTCGGCTAACCGATGACGAGGCCGGCACGCTGCTATCCTACGACGTAAAGGCGCAGGTCGGCGGCAAGATCGCCCAGCTCGGCGCCCGGCTGATCGACGCCACCAGCAAGCAGATGGCGGACATGTTCTTCGACCGGTTTTCCGCCATGGTGGCCGAGCCGGTGGCAGCACCCGTGCCGAACGCTGCCGTCACGGACTCGCCGACGCTGCCGCTGCCGCCGCCGCGCCGGGTGCAAGCCCCGGCGGGCATCAGCGTGTTCGACCTGATCCCGTCCGAAATGTTTGGATTGCCGATCGTCGCCATCATCGGCATCGTCCTCTATGTGCCGATCTTCATCCTGATCTTCAAAGCCTACGTGTTTGGCTAACCCGCTCCCGGCGACGGTTGCCGACACGGCGGCATTGCTGGCGGCGGGCGGCTATATCGCCGACCCGGAGCTGGCGACCACGGTCCATTTGGCGCTGGCGATGCGGCGTCCCTTGTTCCTCGAGGGGGAGCCCGGCACCGGCAAGACCGAGATCGCCAAGGTGCTGGCGCAAGGCCTCGGCCGCCGGCTGGTGCGGCTGCAATGCTATGACGGCATGGATTTATCCGCCGCCGCGTATGAATGGGATCACGCCAAGCAGCTGATGGCGATCCGGCTCGCAGAGGCCGGGGGTGACCGCAATCAGGAACGGCTCGCGGAGAGTATTTTCTCGCGTTCGTATCTTCAGGCCCGCCCGTTGCTGTCGGCGATCGACCCGGATTTGCCGCCGGCCGTGCTATTGATCGACGAGCTGGACCGCGCGGATGAGCCGTTCGAGGCGTTCTTGCTAGAATTGCTGGCCGATTTTCAGATCACCGTGCCAGAGCTCGGCACCATCCGCGCCGCCGTGCCGCCCGTGGTGATCCTCACCAGCAACCGCACGCGTGAGGTGCATGACGCCATCCGCCGGCGGTGTTTGTATCAATGGGTGGATTACCCGACCTACGCGCGGGAGCGGGAAATCCTCCGGGTGCGGGCGCCGGGCCTGCCGGAGCGGCTGTCGGCGGAGGTGGTCGGCTTCGTCCAACGGTTGCGCGGGACCGATTTATTCAAGCTGCCCGGCGTGGCCGAGTCGATCGATTGGGCGGCGGCGTTGCAATATTTGGATCAGACGGAACTGAGCGCTGGGGCCGTCGATGAGACCCTGGGTGTGCTGCTGAAATACCAGGACGACATCGCCAAGATACGCGGGGCGGAGGCCGCGCGCTTGCTGGCCGAGGTGCAGGCGGCGGCGTGACCATCGCCGCCAACCTGGTGCATTTCGCCCGGCTGTTACGCCGCGCTGGGCTGCCGGTCGGTCCGGCCGAGGTGCTGGCGGCGGGGCGTGCCCTGGCATGCATCGACATCGGCGACCGGAAGCAGATGCGCGCCGCACTGGCCGGCGTCATGGTGCACCGGCACGAGCAGCACGATCTGTTTCTGCAGGCGTTCAACCTATTTTGGCGTGACCCGGCCGCGACGCAGCAGGCGATGGCCATGGCACTGCTGGATGGCCGCGAGCCGCAGGAGCAGAAGGGGTCGCCGGGTCAGCGGCGGCTGGCGGAGGCACTCGCCCCTCCCCGGCCGCGTCCGCCGCCGAAGGAGGAACGCCCGCCCGAAATCGACGCGGTCATGACCATGAGCGAGCGCGAGCAGCTGCAGGTCATGGATTTCGAGCAGATGAGCGCCGAGCAAATCGGCCGCGCTCGCGACGAAATCCGCCGTCTGCGCCTGTCGCTGGATATGCGCCGCACCCGCCGTCTCCGCCCTGACCCGCACGGCGCGAAGGTCGATCTTGCCGCGACGTTGCGCCGCAGCCTGCGCCGGGGCGGCGAAATTTTCGAACTGTCGCGCAGCGCCCGGGTGGTCCGTCCGCCACCGTTGGTCGTACTATGCGACATCTCGGGAAGTATGGCCCGTTACGCGCAGATATTGCTGCATTTCCTCCACGCCGTCGCCAATGACCGGGACCGGGTGACGGTGTTCCTATTCGGCACCCGCCTGTCCAACATCACCCGCCAGCTGCGCCACCGCGATCCGGAGGTCGCGTTCGAAATGGTGGCACAATCCGTGCCGGACTGGTCGGGCGGCACCCGGATCGGCGAGGTCTTGGCCGAATTCAACCGGCGCTGGGCGCGGCGTGTGCTGGGTCAGGGTGCGGTCGTGCTGCTGGTGACCGACGGGCTCGACCGCGATGGGGCGGCGGGCTTGGCCGAGAACATGGACCGGCTGCACCGCTCCTGCCGCCGGCTGATCTGGCTCAATCCGCTGTTGCGCTGGGACGGGTTCCAACCCAAATCGAGCGGCATCCGGGCCATGCTGCCGCACGTGGACGAATTCCGCACCGTCCACAGCATCGACAGCCTGCGCGACCTGATCAAGACATTATCCCGCCCCGCGCCGAGGCGGGACGCAAAATGGAGCGCCTGATGAGCGAAGACATCCTGGCCACCGCCGCCGCCTGGGCTGAGGCAGGGGAGCGTGTGGCGATCGCGACGGTCACCGAAACCTGGGGCAGCTCGCCCCGCCCGGCCGGCAGCCAGCTGGCGGTCACCGCCAGCGGCAAGATGGCCGGCTCGGTCAGCGGCGGCTGCATTGAGGGCGCGGTGGCGGAAATCGCCCAGCAGACGATGGCCAGCGGCGTGCCACAATGGCTGGATTTCGGCGTCACGAACGAGCGCGCTTGGGAAGTTGGCCTCGCCTGCGGCGGCAAGCTCAAGGTGTTCGTGGAACCGCTGGCATGACCCCTGCCCTGCTCGGGCGATTGATGGCGGCGCGTGCGGTGGGCACGCCGGTTTCGCTCGCGACGCAGTTGCCGGGCGGAGCGCAGATGCTGCTGCCGGATCCGGGCGCGCCGCCGGCGGTGGCCGACGCCGCTGCAAAGATGCTGCGCGCCGACCGGTCCGGTACTCTCGAGATCGACGGCACATCATGGTTTATCCAATCCTATAATCCCGCCTACCGCCTCGTGGTCGTGGGGGCCGTGCATATCGCGCAGGCGCTGGTGCCGATGGCGTCCGAGCTGGGCTACGCCGTGACCGTCGCCGACCCACGCCGGGCCTTCGCATCCGATGAGCGCTTCCCCGGCGTCACCATCAGCACGGACTGGCCGGATGAGGCGATGGACGCGCTGCGCCCCGACAGCCGCACGGCGGTGGTCACGCTCACCCATGATCCCAAGCTCGATGACCCGGCGCTGGACCGCGCGCTGAAATCGGACGCGTTCTATATCGGGGCGCTAGGCTCCCGTAAGACGCATGCGGCCCGGCTGGATCGATTGCGGGCGCTGGGTCACGACGACGCCGCGTTGGCTCGGATCCAGGGCCCGGTCGGGCTCGATATCGGCGCGGTCACCGCACCCGAAATCGCCCTCTCGATCTTGGCGCAGATCGTCGCCGTGCGGCGCGCACCGTGAGTTTCGGGCCCATCGGTCTGGTCGATGCCATCGGCGCCGTTCTCGCGCACACCCAACGCTTACCGGACCAAATCCTGCGCAAGGGCACGGTCCTCACGGAGGAAACCATCGACGCCCTGGTGCGCGCGGGTATCGAGGATGTGATCGCGCTGCGTCTCACGCCCGGCGACGTGCCGGAGGACGCGGCGGCGGACCGGCTGGCGGCCGCACTGCTGACGCCCGGCCTGATCGCCACCCGCGCCACGACCGGGCGGGTGAATTTGCTGGCGGAAGTGCCGGGTCTGTTGCAGGTGGACGCGGCCGCACTGGACGCGTTCAACCTGATCGACGAGGCGCTGACGGTTGCCACGCTGCCAAATCACGCGAGCGTCGGCCTGCGGGAAATGGTGGCCACGATCAAGGTCATCCCGTTCGCGGTGCAGGGCGCCAAGCTGGAGGCGGCGGAGGCGATCAACCTGAGTCCGCTGCGCCTGATGCCCTATCAGCCGCTGCGCGTCGGCCTGGTGATGACCAGCCTGCCCGGCATGAAGGACAGCATCCTGGCCGGCACGGCGGAGGCGACGGCGGCGCGGGTGGTGGGCCTCACGGGCACGCTGCTGCCGCCGATCGAGACCGAGCATACCGAGCCGGCGATTGCCGCCGCGTTGCAGCGTTTGGTGATCCAGGGCGCGCAAATCCTGCTGGTGGCAGGTGCCAGCGCGGTGGTGGACCGCCGCGACGTGGGGCCGGCCGGGATCGTCAAGGCCGGGGGTAAGATCCTCCATTTCGGCATGCCGGTCGATCCGGGCAACTTGATTTGCCTGGGTCAGATCGGGGCGCTGCCGGCGCTGGTGCTGCCGGGGTGCGCGCGCAGCCCGAAGCTGAACGGCATCGATTGGGTGCTGGCCCGCCTGTTTGCCGGGCTGCCGGTGGATGGGCGGACGCTGGCGGGGATGGGGGTGGGCGGGCTGCTGAAGGATGGCGGGCGTCCTATGCCCCGGGGCAAGGTCTTGCCCATCTCGGCCGATCGCGCGGCCACGCCGGTCCTGCCGTCTCACCCGCCGGTCGCCGCCGTCGTGCTGGCGGCCGGCAGCTCGAGCCGGATGGCGCCGCAGCATAAATTGCTGCTGACCGACCGGACCGGCACGGCCATGGTGGCCCGCGTGGTGGACCATGTGCTGGCCAGTACGGCGCGCCCGGTGATCGTCGTGGTCGGGCATCGCGCCGATGAGGTGCGGGCGGCGCTGCGAGACCGGGATGTGACGTTCGTCTATGCGGCCGCCTATGCGGACGGCCTTTCCGCCAGCCTGCGCACCGGGATCAATGCCGTGCCGAAGACGGCGTCGGCGGTGCTGGTGTGCTTGGGTGACATGCCGCTCGTGACGGGGCCGATGATGCAACGGCTGATCGACGCGTATGATCCGGATGAGGGCCGTGCCGTCATCGTGCCCACTTGCCGCGGCAAGATGGGCAACCCGGTGCTGTGGGACCGCCGTTTCTTCCTGGATATCACGGGTCTGGTGGGCGATATGGGCGCCCGCCCGCTACTGGATCGCCACGCTGAACACGTCGCCCCGGTGGAGATCGGCGATGACGCCGTGCTGCGCGACTTCGACACGGTGGACAGCCTGGCGGGGTTGCCGGATTAGCGCGGCTTTCGGATCACCGTAGATCCGAAAGCCACAAGCCGTGCAGTGAGCGAAGGGGTTCAGCCCTGCTTCCGCCTCCCGCGTAGGGTCGTGGCCGCGAGGCCGACACCGAGCAAGGTGAGCGTTCCGGGCTCGGGCACGGCGATCGCGAAGGCCGGGTCACCGTCATCCGCCCCGCCCTCGGTCGTCAGGCTGGTCCCGAGCACGGGGGAATCGGTCGGAGCCAGGCTACCCACGGCGACGACGGCGTTTAGTCCGATGTTCCAGCCGGCGGCATCCAATAACAATGTTTCCGACGATGAGAGCGTGAGGGCGGACGGATTGCTCTCGTTGCTGGCGTAGTCTTGCGGCTTGCGCGTGCCTTCGATTGCAAAATCCCCATAATCTCCGCCATTGGCGCAGTTGTTATAGCCAACGAGATTGGTAGTGCCGCCGTTTACCGACAGGTATGCGACCGGGGTGTTGGTGGCGCAGGAGCCGCCCGGAGAACTGGCGTTGGTGGAAAAGCTACGCACGCCTGCCGCGGCGTAACGGAACAGGTCCGCGACGGTGACCACGTCGGGCGTGACCGAGCCGGTCAGAGCGGACGGCGTGCCCAAAACCTCGTTGATCTCGTGCTGGGTGACCCCAAACAGCCCGTCGGCCGGCCCGTTAGCCTTACCACCACTAATATAGTTGGGATTGTAGGCGATGCAGGCGTTCATGGTACCCGAGCAGAAATCACCCGTCCAAACGGCCGCTATCATGGGCGTTCTGAGACCGAGCTGAGCTGCAAGGGTCGAGGTCGCCTGGACTTGGCCTTTGCCGATGGGGGCAGTGGCCGGCAAGGAAGCCAGGGCCGATACGTCGGTCGCGCTCTCCGTCTGATTGGCTTTCAAGGCCGTGAGTACGCTGGTATAACTAAACGTGTTGTTATACTGAGTGGCGGATGCGCCGCCTCCGGGTTGCAGGCCAAAGCCCAGCACCACCGACGTATTTCCGGTGAAATTGTCGGTGTAGAACTTGATGGCGCTGTCAATCACCGTCCTCGCCGCCGGCGTGATGTCCACGCCATACACGGGCATGATCATCAAATTTGCGCGCGCCTGTCCTGCTCCGAGGACAGGCAGCACAGCTACGATGCCAACAATGTGCAAAAATACTGACTTCGCATAACATTTTTTGACCATTTTGCCCTCTGGTTAGATTTGTAGATGAGTCTATCTAACAAGACGGTTTTTGTAAACAAATTGTTAAAAGCCTCCTTATTTCAGTAATACCAATCGCCCTACAGTCTGACCTTTGCGCAAATCGTAGAGCTTGTGAAGCATTCGAGTTTGCGTGCGCGTTTTTGTCAGAGTTTGTGGTTTCGGCTCGCCCCGGCGGTTGGGCTGGCCGGCTTTTCGT